>JAKCEB010000004.1 GCA_021838305.1 Actinomycetes bacterium
CGCTCTTGACGGCCATCGCGGATGGTCCAGCAGCGGCGTTCCCGCCAACGGCCTCCGGTCCGGCCTGCTCATCAACTTGAGCAGGCGCAGTGCTCGATGGCTCCGACTGGGCAAGTGACAGCATTTCGGTCATCTCTCCCGCGTCAAGGTACGCCTGACGGCGAAGCAAATGCTCCCTGTAGGAGCGGACCGCCTCAGCGGGGCTTCCGAGTCCTACGAGATGCCCATGGTCGAGCACTGCGGCGCGGTCGCAGACCTGGCGTACGAGGTCGGGTGAGTGGGTCACGACGACGATTGTTCGACCCTCACGTTGGAACTGACGGACCCTGTCGAAGCACTTGCGCTGGAAGAGCTCGTCGCCGACAGCGAGGACTTCGTCGACGATGAGGATGTCGGGGTCCATGTGGACCGCCACGGCGAAGCCGAGCCGGACGTACATACCCGACGAGTAGTACTTGACCTGGTTGTCTATGAACTGTTCGAGCTCGGCGAAGGCGACGATATCGTCGAAGCGCCTATCCACGTACTTTCGAGACATGCCGAGCAGGGAGGCGTTCAGGTAGATGTTCTCACGCCCCGACATGGCGGGTTGGAACCCTGCGCCCAGCTCGAGAAGCGCAGCGACGCGTCCTCTCGTCATGATCTCGCCCGAAGTCGGTTGCACGATCCCGGCAGTGCACTTGAGCAGCGTCGACTTGCCGCTCCCGTTGTGGCCGAGAAGGCCGAACGTCTGGCCTTCACTTATCTCCAGTTCGATGTCACGGAGGGCCCAAAAGTCCTCGTAGGGCACCTTGCCCCAGTGCAGCATCCGCTCTTTGAGCGATGTGAACTGCTCGTGGTAGAGCCGGAAGTGTTTGGAGACGCTCCGGACCTCGATAGCTGTTGACACGCATGTGATCCTACCTGCAGCACCGATCGGAACCTTTCGGATTGCTCAACAGGCCTCAGAGTTGCTCCGCAAAGCTCCCCTCGCGCTTCGCGAACACGGACAGCGCGAACAGCAGCAGGGCTCCTGCGAAGCCAATCACCGCGAGGAGCTGCCAGCCATACCACCACAGTCCGGCGTGGTCAGGAAGGATGTGCACCGGGACGCCACCGGTGCCGATCGGGGAAGTGACCGAGTAGATGGCCCGCTGGAACGTCAGCACGATCGGAGTCACAGGATTAAGCCGATACAGGATGAAAAGCCACAGGTAGTGAGAGTGGCCGAACTGTATGGGATCGCGAATTTGGGCGTAGGTGTAAACGATCGGGGTACCCCAGAACCACACCTGGAGCCCGATACCGAGGAGGTAGCCGACGTCGCGAAGCTTCACGTTGAGCGCTGCGAACAGTATTCCGATCGCGGTGGCGAGGAGAATTACGGCGATAAGGGCCGGAATCAAAAGGGGCAGGTAAGCGACCGCAGGCCCGGAGCGGAATGCCAGGAGGAAAACGATCAAAACAATTGTCTGGAAGCCCATCTGGGTCAGCGCCGAGCCGATCTGAGCGAGGGCGGGGATTTCCCGCGGGAAAGCCACCTTCTTGATGATCGGCGAGTTGCCGACGATGGAACCGCACGCTCCTGAAACGCCCATCGAGAAGAAGTTCCAGACGAGGGTGCCGCACATCAGGTATATCGCGAATCTCGGTATGCCGTTCTTCAGTATTAGCTGAAAAACTACGAAATACACGACGAGGTTGATGGCCGGGTTCAGCATCGACCACAAGAACCCCAGGATGGAGTTTTTGTATTGGACGGTCAACTCCTTGCGAGTCATCTCGCCGAGCAGTTCTCGGTATGTCCAGATTGCCTGGACCCGCTGGCGAAGGCTGATCTTCGGGGACACCACGCGAAGCGGTTTGTCCCCATCGCGGCGCACAACGGGGGGATCTGGAAGTCGGGCTGCAAGATCTGGGGGGCCAACCATGTGGGGCCATGATAGGAGGGCTGCTCCGCTTGGCGTTGCGTATAGGCTGCGTGCGATGGATACCAGACCCACGATCACGGCAGCGCAGTCCCTGAGCGGGGACACATCGGGAGACGTCTACCAGCGCCTGCTCAAGGAGCGGATCGTCTTTTTAGGCACCCAGGTCGACGACACGTCCGCGAACCTCATATGCGCCCAGCTCCTGCTCTTGGCGGCCGAGGATGCAGAAAGAGACATAAGCCTCTACATCAACTCTCCTGGCGGATCTGTCACAGCCGGATTAGCAATCTACGACACGATGCAGCTCGTCCCTTGCGACGTGTCGACCGTTTGTATGGGGCTCGCTGCGTCGATGGGCCAGTTCCTGCTGTGCGCGGGCGCCAAAGGCAAGCGTCTGTCGCTTCCCCACTCGCGTATCCTCATGCATCAGCCGTCAGGGCAGGCTCAGGGTCAGGCATCCGACATCAAGATCCAAGCAGAGCAGATCATCTACTTGAAGAAGATGATGGCTGAGCGGATATCGTTCCACACGGGTCAGCCGGTCGAGAGGATAGAGCTCGACTCGGACCGCGACCGCTGGTTCACGGCCGAACAAGCCCTCGAGTACGGTTTCATCGACAGGGTTATCGAGAAGGCTTCGCGGGTCAATGAGCCCGCGAGCGCCTGACCCTCTTGGCGAAGGGCCGTATAGCGGTAGTCGCTGCGACAGCTGGCAGTAACGTCGGCGGCGCCGAGGTCATGCTTCGTGATGTTGCCAGCGGACTCGCTGAACGAGGATGGGAAGTTGAGATCCTCACAACTGCGGCGGAGGACATCTACACGTGGGAGAATGTCGCTCCGACAGGCGTGAGTAAGGAACTAGCGCTGACCATCCGCCGTTTTGAGGCAGTAGGACTGTCTCAACCTGTTCGCGACCAGCTTTCGATGCGCATCCTCGCAGGCGAGAAGCTCACCATGTCGGAACAGTACCGCTGGGCTAATGCCGGGATGCGGGTGCCAGGCCTTTACGACTACCTGGCCGAGAATGCCAGTAGCTATAGGGCGATCATCTGTGGGCCGTATATGTTCTGGGCTGGCTTGGTTCTTGCCGATCTTGCCCCCGAGCGAACAATACTTTTTCCTTGCCTCCACGACGAGCCGTTTGCGCGTCTCGGCCTCTATAGGTACCAGATGACGGCCGTGCGTGGTCTGTGGTTCCAGACCGACCCTGAGTTCGATCTTGCGAAGAGCCTCGGCTTGATCGGCGATCGCTACGCTTTTGTGGGCTCGGCAGTTTCCAACCCGGCGAGCGTAGACGTCGCGTCCTTTCGCCGCCGCTACGGCGTAGATGGGGACTACATATTCTTCGCGGGGCGCCGGGAGTGGGGTAAGGGATGGCCGCAGCTGATGTCGGACCTCACCTTCGCTGGCGAAGTTCTAGGCCGTACCGTCCCGTTGGTCACTTGCGGCGTCGGCGAAATCGGACCACTCGGCGACAAGCTTGGCGTTCGTGACATCGGCGTTGTCCCGGAAGCGGACCGGGCATCAGGTCAGGCCGGAGCTTTGGCCTACATCCAACCGTCGGCGATGGAAAGCTTCTCGCGAACCGTGCTCGAGGCTTTCCAGCTAGGCACCCCCGTCGTAGCGAACTGGCACAGTGCCGTCGTGAGGTGGCATTGCGAGCGATCGGGCTCAGGGCTCACATACTCCAACCGCTACGAGTTCACCGAGTGCATGCGACTTCTGCTCGATAACCCGGAGTCGATTCGCGCTCTTGCGCTGGGCGGCGCCGCGTACGTCGAGGAGCAGTTCACCTGGCCCGCTGTCATCGACCGGGTCGAGGCCAGCCTGCAGGAGTGGACATGAGAACACTCCTGATAACGCCGTTCCCTCCGGCTCGCGACGGCCTTGCCACCTATGCGTCGCAGGTCTACTCCAAATGGCGAAGCGAGGGACATGACGTCGAGGTCTTGTCGCCTGAGCCGAGCGCAGGCAAATACAGCGCCGACCTGAAGAGCTTGAGCGGGATTTGGCGCGCTGCGCGGAGAGCCCGCCGGTTCGATCGGGTCGTCGTGCAGTTTCACCCAGAGACCTTCTTCTACGCGATGGACCCTGTGCATTTTCTTCAAGGGTGGGCAGGGTTGATGATGTTGTTCCTCCTCGGAGGAAACGTCGAGGTTGTCGTACACGAAACACCACACCGGTCGTCGGGGCGTTTCGACGATGCCCGCTCTTTCCTTTGGCGGGTCCTGTGGGGCCAGCCGAAGCGTGTCTGCGTGCACAGCGAAGCCGAGCGGGCTGCGATGGCTGCGGAGTATTCGCTCGATTCTGGCCGCATCTACGTGGTCGACCACGGGGAGACCTTCCAGCGCCGAAGCGCCGTGACGCGTGATGACGCAAGGTCCAGCTTAGGAATCGAGGCGGACAGCTTTGTCTTCCTCTGCGCTGGTTTCATTCAACCTCACAAGGGTTTCGACAGAGCGATACGAGCCTTCGCCAACTTGGACGGTAAGCATCTGCGTCTCGTCGTCGTCGGAGAGATGCGCGTGTGGACGCCGGAGCATCAGGAGTACCTGGATCTACTGCGCGGACTTGCGGAACTGGACTCGCGGGTGACTCTTCACGAGGGCTATGCGAGCGACGAGACATTCGACCGCTGGATCGTTGCGTGTGACGCCGTCGTGTTGCCCTACCGTCACATCTGGTCTTCTGGAGTCGCCGAGCGCGCTGCGTTGTACGACCGTCCGGTGATCGCCACGGATGTCGGGGGATTGGCCGAGCAGGTTCGTTCGTCGAGCCGGATCGTGCGAGACGCCAAGACTCTCGTCGATGCGATGAGCGAACTGTCGGCAAGCAAGACACGAAGGGCGACTGGACACTCGAGCTATACCGACGGAGCGGCCGGTCGCAGGCCACGAGGTGGCGTGCCCGATCGGGCTGCACTTCAAAGGCTGGTTGCCGGGCGGGCAGTGCTGCTACACGACTGGTATGACCCTCTCGCGCGCATGGAGCGGCCGATCCTGGACGTTCCGGTGAGCGACCCATTGGCTGGACATCTCGCACTTCCATCCGGACAGCGAGGTCTAGGACCGAAAGCTATTGCACAGCAGGTGGTGCGGCGACTCATTGACTGGAGGGTCGTTCCGATAGCCATATACGTGAACGCCCTCAGAGACCAGCTACTTGGCGACACCCAGAGCGTCGTCAGCGAGGCACCCACCAAGACCCAGAGGTCACCAGTGGCGGTCAGGAAGCCTTCAGCGCCGCAACGTCGGCGTCGACCATCATCCGAATCAGAGCCTCAAAGCTGACTTCCGGCGTCCAGCCTAAGACGTCTGCAGCCTTCGCTGGGTCGCCGATCAACAGATCCACCTCCGCGGGACGCATGAATCGCTCGTCTATGACCACGTGCTCCTGCCAATCCAAGCCGACCTGATCGAACGCGATCCTGCACAACTCGCGGACCGGATTTGTGACACCGGTAGCGATCACATAGTCCCCCGGCTGATCCTGCTGGAGCATCAGCCACATGGCTTTCACGTAATCAGCCGCGTACCCCCAGTCGCGTTGGGCGTCAAGATTGCCGAGAGACACCTTGTCCTGCAGCCCGAGCTTTATCGCCGCCGCGCTGAATGAGACCTTGCGGGTAACGAATTCCAGCCCCCGCCTCGGGCTCTCATGGTTGAACAGGATCCCGGAGCTCGCGTGGATCCCATAGCTCTCCCGGTAGTTGACTGTTATCCAGTGGCCGTAGACCTTGGCGACACCGTAGGGGCTGCGCGGGTAGTACGGAGTACGCTCGGTCTGGGGCACCTCGACCACCTTGCCGAACATCTCGCTCGAACTCGCCTGGTAAAAGCGGATTGTCGGATCAGTCAGCAAGATAGCGTCGAGGAGGCGGGTCACTCCGAGCGCAGTGACCTCACCGGTAAGGGTGGGCTGCGCGAACGAAGTCTGAACGAACGATTGCGCCGCGAGGTTGTACACCTCGTTCGGGCGATGATCGCGTAGGACTCGGATCATCGACGCCTCGTCGAGGAGGTCCGCAGCTACGAGGGTCAACCGGTCGGCAATGTGTGAGATGCGTTCGAATGTCACGGTGCTCGATCGGCGGTGCAGACCCACCACCTCATAACCTTTCGAAAGCAAAAGCTCAGCTAGGTAGGAGCCGTCCTGGCCGGTGATCCCGGTGATGAGCGCCGTCTTCGTCATGTTCCTATTGTGGCCGATTCGGGCGGAGCCCGCCGCTGCTTGGACCCGGCCAGCGGCTGTGAATGAAGGGCTTTCGCTACCGGCGCAGGCCGATGTAAGGTCGCCTGCCCGCCGGTATGTCCCGGCGGAGCGGGTTGGACTGGTCGCGTGACGATATAACCGGATCGTCGACACCCCAATGGGCACCGATGGTGGGATCGTCCCAGGCGACACCCAACTCGTCGTCGGGGTTGTAGTAGCTGTCTACCAGGTAAGTCAACGTTAGGTCGCTGAGAGCAGCGAAGCCGTGGGCAACCCCTGGTGGGATGAAGACACCTCTCGCATTGCCCTCACTCAACTCGAGAATCTCAGTGTTGGAATCCGTCGCTGAACCTTCCCGAAGGTCGTGGAGAACGACGCGGGCGGCGCCGCGAGGGCAGAGCCAGTAATCAGCCTGATGAAGGTGGTAGTGCAGCCCGACGACGCTTCCAGCCGTCTTGTCGGAGCGATTCGATTGAACCATCTCCCGGCCCAGGGGAAACCAGGAGCGACGGTAGGTCTCGTAGAATCGACCGCGCTCATCTCCGTGGACGTCCGGCTCGACTGTCCAGACATCGTCAATAACGGTGGACGCTACGATTTTGGCCATTCGCCAAGGATAGCGTCGGTCCGGTCGCCGACAGCTGTGCCAGGATTGCGGTGTGCTCCCGGTTTACGAGTCGATCAGCGCGGTGACGTTGCTCGTTGCCGACATGGGCACTTCAATAAAATTCTATAGCTCTCTTGGCCTTGACGTGCTTTTTGGGGGTTCTGATGCAAATTTCACCACTCTTCGTGTGGGCGCCGGCTGTCTGAACCTGCAGGTCGATGAGCTTTCGGCAGGAGCACCGAGGGTCCCGTGGGGCAGGGTCGTCATATGGGTGGGCGACGTCGACGCCGTGTACCGGCAGGTCGTTTCCTGCGGCTGGAAGACCGAGACCGTTCCCGAAGACGCCCCGTGGGGTGAACGTTATTTTCACATCCGCGACCCTGATGGCCACGAACTGAGCTTTGCCCGGCCGATCAGCTGAGCGAGAAAGGACGTTGCGCGCTAACAGCCTGGCGGGGAAGCAGGACGCTTACGTCGCTGCCGCGGCGGATGCGGATCTCGACGACACCCGCTCCGGCGGCGGCGTTAACTTTTGAAACGAACGCGTCGACCGGATTTGGTCCGGGGACCTTGCGGGCCTCCTCGGTCGCCGATCCCGGCGAAGGAGCTTGCGAAGACCAACTTGTGACGATTCGACGCAGCTCCTCGAGATCACGCGCTCTGGCTCCTGCCCAGCGGTCTCGCATGACGAGCGCAGCGAGCGACTCTCTGAATTCTGGGCTGTTCTCGCTGCGAGCAATGCTCAAAAGGTTCGGTGGTCGATCAGCCGAAGCGGTGAGCGGTTCGGTGGCTGATCCTCGTTCGACCTCGTCGATATCGCGTGGCCTAAGTTTCCAAACCGCGACTATCACGAGCGCCACGAGGACGCATGCGAGAAGGGCAAATTCGATCACGCGCGGGTCACCTCGCTCCACGCGCGCCCCACGGAGCGCCCCATAATCCCAGGGGAAGGCGATGCACTGCAACTCACTGACATAGTGTCGGCGTTATCGGGAGCGGGGTTGAGGATCCAGAGGCAAGAGGTCACGACTGAAGGCTGGGGGAATGCGCCCTAAACTCCCCGCATGAAATGGTGACTTCGAGATGGAAACGTGGCAATCATCGCGTCCCACGGGTATTGTTCGTGAGTCACGAGGCGAGCCGCACCGGCGCGGTTCTGGCACTGCTTCGCCAGGCTCAATGGCTTGTCGACGAGCGTCTCGTCGATCCCCGTTTCCTCATCCGTACGCCCGGCGAGCTCTTCGGTACGGACCTCCTCGAGAGGTTCGAAGCTCTCGGTCCTACGAGGATGGTTTCATCTCGCTCCGAGCGCCTGCGGCGCGCTATTCGGAACCGGCTGGGAATTCGGGTGTCGCGCGCTCTCGATGTTCTTTTCGCCCTGCGGATGTGGATTGAATACCGAGACGTGTCGCTCGTTTGGTTCAACACCGTGATGAATGGGCCAGTCCACTTCGATCTTGCACTTCTGAGAGCGCCCCGGTTGTGTCACATCCACGAGCTTCGACGATTCCTCAATGCGTTCCTCCCCCCACATTGGATGACCGCTGCCTTGGATGACGTGGACGTTTGGGCCGCCGTCGGCGAGGACGTAGCGAAAATGCTCACGTCCGACTACCATGTCAGCCCTGATCGCATCGAGATCCTTCCCGGCATCGCCGGCATTGACCGCAGAGCCGTTCCAGGTTGCGACCGGAAGATTGTTACGCAATCGTCGTCGGCGCTACCTGCGGTGGCGAGGGGCGGCGTCGGCGCCAAGTTCAAGGTTGGCGCCATAGGACCACCTGGGATCAGGAAGGGAAGTGACATGTTCGTCGCCACTGCGATCGAACTTGCTCGGAAAGGTTACGGCTCGCGCATTGCGATGACGTGGCTTGGAGGCACTGAGGGAACAATCGAATTCGAGGACCTCGCTGAGGACGTGCGCGCGGCGGGCCTTTCGGAATTTGTCGAAGTGAAACCGTCGCGTCCCGACATGGCAGCGTTCTACTCAGAGTTGGACCTACTTCTCATACCCTCGAGGCAGGAATCGTTTCCGTTGGTCATGTTGGAAGCGGCGCTGTTTGGCGTTCCGCTTCTGACCTTTCAAGGATCGGGGGGCTCCGACACGTTCGCCTCGTGGGGGGCAGGACGCCGAGTGCCCTATCTCGACTCGACGGCGATGGCGGCAGAGGTTGTTGCTTTAGTCGAGGACCGAGGCGAACTCGGACGCCTCGGAGAAGCCGCCCGCGTACTGGTGACGGAGCGCTTCGGCATTGACGCGATCGGCGGCCGCTGTAGAGAGATCCTCGAGCGTTCTGTTCGACTCCCGACGAGACCTCTCCACGGGAGAGTTGCTCGACTGCTGACATCTCGAAGACCTGCTTGAGGTCCTTCTCCGGCTCCCCAAAAGGCGCTCTCGAAAGCCTACGCCGGCGTCGCCACCAGCGGTCGGTCAACGGCTGCGATGCTTACCCGCTCCAGGACTTCGCGGTCCGTGAGACGCGCGAGATGGCGCACGCGCCTTCTCGCCTTCAGCGCTTTGGGGAGCCGAACTACAGCTGATTTGAATCCCATCAGTGTTCCTCGGTCTCGTCGAAGGATTGCAGTCATCAGGCGAAGAGGCATAAAGAGTAGATGCTGAGCGATCATGAGTGGATCGGTAACGTCCTTCCAGACAGTGAGAAGTTCGTTCTGGCGGACGAACGATCGCAGCTCGTCCTTGCTGAATACCTTCCTACTAGTTTGGCCACCGAGATGATGACACACCGATCCAGGGGCGTAGAGGATGCGGTAGCCGGCCTTCCAGGCGAGGTAGGACAGTTCGATGTCCTCGTGGTACATCGGCCACAGAAGCTCGTCGATGGAGCCGAGAGCGACCAGAAGGTTTCGGCGGAAGAAGGACTGACCGCCGACCGCGAAGAAGCAGGAGGTTGGCGTCTCGCTGTGCGCGAGGGGTTCGTAGAAGAGCAGCCCATGTTTCCAGACGGCCGCCGTGCGAGTTCCCTGCTCCTGCCCGTGGCGATCCAGGACTCTTGCGCACACGGCGAAGACGTCAGGCTCGTCGAGAAGCGGAAGGGCCGCTTCGACGAAGTTCTCCTCCACCTTCATGTCGTTGTTGCAAAATGCCACGAAGCGTCCACGCGCCGCGGCCAGACCGTCGTTCAGTCCGAAGATGTAGCGGTTGACGGGCAGGCGCACCAGGCGCACCGCTGGAAAGACTTCGGCTACCGCGTCGGCGCTCCCATCGGAGGAGCCATTATCCACGACGATTATCTCGTCGTCTTCTCCGATTGCTCTCACGACGCTCGCCAGGCAATCAAGAAGCACGTCGCGCTCATTGTAGTTGGCGATGATCAGCGAACATCTGACATCTGATGTGTCATGCACGTCTCTACAGACCTCTTTTCAACGGACCGACACGTCGACACCGGCGGCTTCGCATACCTACAAGCGAACTACCCACCGTTGGGATGTCGGCAAATGGCTGCAATTCCTGAGGAATCCAAGTGGCTCAGTAGGCGCCATCTTGGCGCAGCACCCTCGCAGGCGTGTGCCAGAGAATCGATAGATCCCACCAAAGGGACCATGACGCTACATAGAGGTAGTCAAGGCGACGCAACTCCTCGAACGGGAGGTCGTTGCGTCCCGAAGTTTGCCAGAGGCCAGTCATCCCTGGGCGCACATCAAAGCGACGTGCCGCCCATCCTTCGATTTGTCCGGATTCGACCAAGACGAACGGGCGAGGACCCACCAGGCTCATGTCGCCGAGTAGCACGTTGATCAGTTGTGGGATCTCGTCGAGGCTCGACTTTCGTAGGAGTCTTCCGGTAGAGGTGATCCTCGGATCCTTCTTGATCTTGAACAGAGGTCCCTCGAGTTCGCTTGCGAAATCCGCCTTTCGCAGGTCGGCGTCAACATACATCGTGCGAAACTTGTGAATGCGAAAAGGCTTTCCGCCCCTGCCAGCTCTGGTCTGCGAGAACAGTACAGGTCCCTCAGAGGTCGCTTTCACGCCAACGGATATGGCGATCAGGAGTGGTGACAGTATCAAGAGCCCGAGTGATGCGCCGACTACGTCGATAGCGCGCTTGACGAACCGATCGACCAGGCCGAGCGACGCCGGGGCTACGTCGATGACGGGGAGACCTCGGAGGTCGTCGACGTTGGATCGGATCGTGAGAAGGTCGAACATGCGCGGTACCACAGAGATACGCACATGATCGGGCAAGTCGCGCAGATGTGCGGCCATCCCAGCCTCATTCGAAGCGCTGAAAGCGACAACCACGTGGTCGACGTTGAAACGCTCGACGATCCCAGCGAGATTGCCGAGCGGCCCCAACCAGGGGACGCTTCTTGTGTAGTCACCGTCTAACTCCGCGGAATCGTCAGCGCAACCGACGACACTAAGGTCATCTAGGCGGGCCAGCCGGGAAAGGACCATTTCGGCGACTTGACCGCTGCCGACTACCAGCACGTTGGACTGCGCCGACGAAGGTCTGACCACCGCCGATATCGCCTTGCGACTTGTGGGGATCGCAACGAGGCCGATGACGGCGGCGATGGCCGCCGCTGTACGGTCCACGCTAGGACCCTGTAGCCAGCGGTGAATCCCTCCACTGGCGAACAGCGCCAGAAGACTTCCGGCTGCCATGCCGTGCGCTATGTGGCCAATGTCGGGGAAGGAGGAGCTGACGAGCCGCCGCTGAGCGCGGTGGTAGAGCCCATAGATCCCGAGCACGACAATGAAGATCGGCACGTAACAGATCGAGGCGAAAGCGGCCGCGAGGTCGTTGCGAGAGAGGATCGCCTGATCTACCAGCTGACCCGAAACCAAGGCGATCGCCGTGGCGGCGGCATCGGCCGCCATCAGGAGAGTGACGGCAGAGCTTCTCGTCGTCGCAGACGCCGCAGATCGACGCGCAGTTGAGTCGGGTTCCTGCTCTGGAACGGCACGGGTCGAGCGCCGGGTTGCCCGAGGGGGCGAGCTTTCCGTGGTAGGGAGCATCGGTGGGACGAAGCCCACAGCGGGCAGGCCGTCCACCCAGCGACGAGTCGTCACAGGGAGCCCACCGTAAGACTGCCTTGGTGTGACCTGGGCGACACGTGAACCTTCCCTGTCCAAGTCGGGCCACGAATAGTGGCGTCGACACTGCTACTAACTCCGCTCCTCACGAATGCTAGAAACATCATCGATCCAATCGAAGTGGTCGCTGACCAATCTTCTCGTTTTTCCGAATTGCTACGGCGACCACCGTGGGCGCCGTCAGTCTGCTGCGATATGGGTATGGTTCACCCGGTCAACATGACCAACGGAACCAACAGCGAGTATCGACTCCGCCTTCCTCGCAAGCGGCACCTCAACTCGACCGGGCGGCTAGTCGCTGCGGTGTGCGTGGTTATGTCGAGCCTCGCTGCGATCGGGTACCTTCGCTTGTCGAGCCAGTCGCTCGGAAGACCCGGAAGGGTGGGCACCGCTAATCAAGTGCCCGGCAGCATCGCGGCCCCGAGCGCTTCAAGCATCACCAGTAGCTGTCAAATGCCGACGCCGGCCCAAGAGCTTGGTCCTCGCCCCGTACTGCCGGGAAATCCGTTTCGCAAAGTGATCTTGCCTCAAGGTGGTTTCGACGAGATGTCAGTTTCGGCGACGGGGATATACACCGTTGGTGCTAGTGGCGTAGACGTCTATAGCATGACGGGCCGGCTACTGGACAGGTTCGCGCTACCTGCACGTTTGATGGCGCACAAACCGACCGACTTCAGCCAGCCGGTCGTCGACCCCTCCGGCCACATCTTTCTATCGTCGCGAACTGGTGGGTGGGTTGCCGAACTGTCAGCTCACGGTTCGTTGTTGCGTACTTTTCCCATTCGAGGAGAACCGACCAATATCTTCGCTCTGCAGTCGGGATCAGCCTCGAAGACCTTCGAGCTTGGTGTCAGCACTACGACCCTAGTTTCGTCGAGTCTCGTCTTTGATGAGGGCGGCCACTATATGGGACACGTAGCTTTCAGGGCTGCGACCTCGGGTTGGCTAACGAATGGCGTTGCGCACCAGATGGTCTATTCGGATGGGAAGGGTTTCGTCCAAGTCTGGGACTCGTCAGGCAAGACGATGGAGTCTCGCTTCGGCTCGCAAGTGCTGAGTGGCATCGACTCCTACACCGGAGGACCTTTCAGTTTCGATGTGGCAGGCGAGGCTGCCGCTGGACCTCACGGAACCATCTATGCCGTAAACGGACCAAATGCTTTGACGGTAACTTCAGCCGATGGAATCCTAAAAACCGTCACGAGTCTCGGCGGGAGTTTGGGAGGGTCGACGAGCGCCACGGGGGCGCTGTTTGAACAGAACGGCAACCTTTATTTGCAGACCGGCCAGGTCGGCGACAGCTCGAAGGACTCCATCTCCGTCCTGGCGTTGACAACACTGCGTAAGTTCGCGGCTGCGCCTCGAACGCTCAACACGCTTGGATGGGGAGCCGGCCTCCGGGCGGCGGCAGCAGGAAACTACTTCCCGCCGGGTACGTCGCCGACGCTCAGCGCAGTCTTCGACCCGTGGTGGTCTCGCATTTGGGGTCACTTGGCGCTCAAGTTATCGATCTGGAATGTGTCCCAGATCTCAGGCGGGATTCCCCCAATTCCACAGACGGTGGATCTCGGCCGGTCGAAGTTTTCTACAAACGTCACCCTTCCGGTGCCGCTTCTCGACGCAGCGCCCGGCCCTTATGAGCTTGAAGGAGAGCTCGTCGACACGTCCGTCGTCCCGCCGTCGCTACTCGGCACGGCATGCATGCCTTTCAGCGTCGGGGCGCCTGGCGACCGGCTCAACTTGAACTCGCTGTCCACAGGTGTTGGAGCGGGCGGACCGAGCGCGTCGAGAGGGGTGCAACTCAACTCGCAGCTTGGACTCAGCGGCTTTCGCCCAGACTCGCCTATAGGCCTTTCACAGTTCCTCACCCACTGTGACCCGGCGCGCCCATCGTCGTCCACCTGCGGACCCCAGGCGATGACCTTTGGATCTGCCCCGCTCGGCTACTTCCGTGCCGCAGCTATCGCCGCCAGCCGGGGCGTGACCTTCTGGATTCAGGTGAGCGGCGGCGGTCAGCTCGGTCGGATGCTCGCTGCCCACGGGTGGTGGGGCCCGGATGTGGAGAAACTCGTCACCTTCTACTCCGCGTCCCCTCCCGCTGGATGCTTGGTCTGCGCACCGGTGACTAGATGGGAGCCGTGGAATGAACCGAACTCCACCGGCTTCTCGAATGCGACCAACTACGTCTCAGAGGTCTTGAAGCCGTTCTACGCCGCAGTCAAGCGAGCCGACGTCGAAGACACGGTCCTCGGCGGTTCGACACTCGGTGTCCCAATCGCATGGTGGACAGCCTTGGTGGCGGCGGGGGGTTTGTCCTACATGGATGTCGCTACCGTGCATCCCTACACCGGAAACAACGATTCGTGGGCGGAAGACGGAACGCAGGTGCAGCTCGCACAGCTACAACGGCTTGTGTCGCCAAAGCCGCTTTGGATCAGCGAGCTCGGCTGGTGGAGCGACGGCCCCTACGACTTCCTGGCTCAGGCCGACAACGTCGCTCAAGCAATGGTTGCCCAGAAGGCGCTAGACATACCCGTCTGGAACTACTTCTTCGACGAAGGAAGCTGGGGCAACGACGGTGTCAGCTTCTCACTCATCCAGACGTCAGGACGCGGCGACGACTATGTCAAGCCCGCGGCTCTTGCGACGATGACAGCCTCCAGCGAGTTGTCCGGATCCACCTTCGAAGGAAACTCTGCGACAGGAATACCCTACGTATATCAGGCAAACTTCGCGAGACCGTCGCCGAGCAGAGGGAACCTTGCTGTCGTGTGGACAGGTGGGACGGCCGACGTCGAATCGCTGACAGTGTCAGGACCAGCGAGTAGTGCCAGCACAGTACCGATCGTGGTGACCAACGAGTACGGCCGCTCCACTTCCTACCGGCTCCGTACCTCGGTCAGTTATCGCTTCGCTGTCTCGCAATCGGTAACATACGTGCTATCACCTCGTGGTTACCACCTTGCACTTGAGTCGACAGAGCCATTCGGACCCAACCTGGCTCTCTCCTCCTCGGGAGCGACGGCGACGGCCTCGTCCTCAGGGCCGGGCAATCCAGCGGCAGCAGCGATAGCCGGGACCGCCGCCTCCGCCGGCTACGGTCAGGGATGGATGCCGGCGTCCGGCGACACTCACCCATATCTGACTGTGAGGCTTGCTAAGCCTGCAGAGATCAACCGGGTACTTGTGGACAGTCAGTCTGAAGGCAGCACTGCGGCGGGTCTACGGAATTACGCGATCCAGGTGCTAAACCCTAAAGGTAACTGGATCCAGGTCGCGCAAGTTAGGCAGGAATTCCGCGATCACGTCGATGAGTTGGCTTTTGATCCCGTTGTCACAAGGTCGATCAGGGTAGTAATCACAGCAGCCAATTACGGCGGATACGCTGGAGGTGGAGTCCCAAGCTTCTGGCCTATCGGCCAGGCACAAAGCCCCCTCCTTCACTCGCTTCAGGTGTACTCCGGGTCACTCAACCCGACGGCCGTCGGGGGTGGCGCGCTGAGTTCCTTACCCGTCGCCTGACGCCGTATTCAGGTGCTTCTTGCCAAGTCGTCCTTTGGCTGGCGTACGGGCTGTGGCGTAGACCTCGCGGAATTCGTTGGCCAGTCTCGGCGACGCGAAATCTGAGAATCGCTCCAGACCCCTGGACGCGATCTTGTCGCGCAGCGCAGCATCACTGAGCAACGCGTCAAGTGTGCCGGCCAAGACCTTTGTATCGTGCGGGTCGATGAGTAGCCCGTCTTCGCCGTCGGATACAAACTCGGGGGGACCCCCTATAGACGTGGCTATGACCGCAGTGCCCGCCCGCCAGGCCTCCAGAACGACGATCCCGAAAGGTTCGAGACGACTCGGCATGACGAATAGGTAAGCTCCGGCCATCGCGATTGCGACCTCCTCGCGCGACAGGCGTCCGGCGAAATGGACCCTCTCAGCGATGGCGAGATCAGCGGCGCGATTACGAAGCTCTTCCAACTTAGGCCCATCGCCACCGATTACAAGGTCTGTGTCGGGGTGATCGGCGGAGATCTGGCAAAACGAGTCGAGAAGGAGATCGAAACCTTTCTTTTCCACGACTCGCCCGACGGCGAGAACGTACTTCCTATCCAGAACGGATTTGAGGTCGGGCCGGACGGAGAAGTTGGAGCCGTCGGTGTCGAGCGTCGGATCGGCGTCATTGAAAATGACTATGCCGCGTCCCTCGCGAAGTCCGAATCGCGCCTCGGCGTCACGGAGGGTAAATCCTGAACAGCCAGTTATGGCGCGTGCACGACGAATGCCGATACGCAAGGCGAGGCGCATGGTTGCTGATATCGAGTAGATGTCGCTATCGTCCATAACAGTTTCGCCCTGGAGCGATATCACGAGCGGAACTTTCGTCAAAATGCTTACGGCAGTGGCGTAGGCACCATTCGGTCCAAAGCACTGCACATTCAAAAGGTCAGGACGGAACTCCCGGGTTGCTCGTAGCATTGATCGAACAGTTGAATATCCCTCGAGTACAAATGGTCGTAGGGATGAAGGGTGCGCCCGTGGAAGCGTGTAGGGAAAACGCCGTACCTGTATTCCATCAATCGTTTCAGCGGACACCACCGGTCCGTCTATCGAAAAGGGTGCCCATATCTCCACTTCGTCGCCCCGGCTAGCAAGGTTGATGGCAAGATTGCGGGTGCACTCTTCGACACCTCCCACGCTAGGAAGGTACTGGCTTGGAAGAAGCGCAACCCTCATTTGCTCTCCTCGATCACGCTGCGGTAAAGGTCGATCGTCTTTGCTAGTTGCGTTTCGATTCCCAGATGAAGCCTTTGCAAGTTTGCGAGGTCACGTCCGTATTCGTCTCGACGTTTCGGGTTGGTCGCGAGCTCTGCGAGTTGGCGACCGGCCTCGGCGACGTCGAACGGCGGGTAGAGCGCCGCAGCACTGTGGAGACCAACAGTTTCGAGATGTCCGCCTCCCGCTGCGGCAACGACGGGTGCGCCGGCCGCCATAGCTTCGATGACCGAAAGGCCCAGGGGCTCGTCAGGGCGGGGAGCGAGGAATACGGCGGCTCTCCGCTGCAACTCCGCTACGTCGCTGCGGAACCCGAGGAACCTGCAGGATTCGCCGACTCCCAACCCATTGGCCAATGCAACAAGGCGTTCACGTTCTGAACCGTCGCCTGCTATGACGAGCGTCCATCCTTGCGCGGCAAGCCCGGAAGCTCCCCAAGCCTCGATGCCGAGATCAGCCCGTTTCTCCGGTTCGAGCCTCTGCGCCATGAGTACTTCATTGCGTCGTTCGGCGGAAGGTCTGACCTCGTCGACGTTCTCTACCCCGGGAACGATCACGGTTGAGGCTCCCTCGATTCTCGAGGATACGTATTCGGAGATCGCAATTTGCGTATGGATCCGGCGCGCTAGGAGAGAGGAGACGGCTTTCCTGGTAGCCGACGAACCACGAGGTTGAGCGAAGTGGCGGGTGCAGACGACTGGCACCCGGGTTCCCAGTGTGGCGACGACCGAAGCGACCTCAGCATCAGTCATGTGGGCATGGATGACATCGAACGGTCGAAGTTGTCGAAGTCGAAGTACCGCCGACGTCACCGTTGGCGCGGGGACCCACGATACCTGTACGTTTCGCAAATGTGAAGTAATCGCCTGTCGATCCCCGCCGAAGATCACTACCTCCCAGCCGGCACGGGCCATAGCCGCGGAGAGGACCGTCACATATCGTTCCACACCGGCAAATGAATCCGTACATACGACATGCGCGACTCGCGTTGGTCGATTCTTCGATCCGAGATTCACTAAGCGCCCGCCGAGGGGCGAGCTCATTTCAGACGACAGACTCATCGGGCGCTCGTAAAGCAGAGGCCACCATGGTCGGGCCCATTGTAAGGATACGAAGACGTTCGCGGGCCTCCCGGCGCTGCGGTTTGTGGGCGAGTGCCGAGCGTATCAACGCACCACAGATCGAGGCTGCGCGGTAGGACTGCCATCCGGTCCAGCCGTAGTGCTTTCGGATCAGTCGCTCTTGGGATGCGTGGAAATGGACGAGGCGCGTCACGCGGTCTCCTCCGGTCCCTGCGCCGATATGGAACCCATGAACGTCCCCGATGTATTGAACCTCCCAGCCTCGTGCAACGGCTCGCATCTGCCAGTCAGCTTCCTCGGCATAGAGGAAGAACCTCTCATCGAAGGGACCGACATCCGCGAGTGCCGCTGCTTTTAGGAGAAGGATGGAACCGATGAGAAACTCGTGTCCCCGGATGAGCCGGCTGAGTCCGAAAGCTTCGAGCCAGGCACCACTTGGCGAAGGAAAGGGCCAACTTACCCTCGCCGGTCCCGCTTCGCCGTCTTGCGCCGGGGCGATGCATGCGGTGCGCTCCTGGAGGTGAAGCCTCGCGTGAAGTGTCGCGACGTCCGCGGCGCTGATGGCTGCGTCCGGATTAACGAGCATTACGTCAGCTCGGACTCCAGAAATAAGCTGAAGAGCTCGATTCACGCCGGCGGCGAACCCGAGGTTCCTGCCCGGATCTATGTAGCGGTGGCCGTACCTTTCGACGAGTTGTCTGGTCAGATCCGAACTCGAGTTGTCGACGATCGTCGTCGTGAATGTCGAACGATGGGAGTCGGGGCATGCAAGGGAGTCCAAGCACGCCCGCAGAGGCATCGTGCTTCCGTAGGCGACTATCACGACATGTAACGGAGGCGCCTCCTGGGTTGATCCTGCGGTCACCGGACACCAGCTCGGAGCAGGTCAATGCCCTCCCAGTCGTTCCTGTCATGCGATGTCGATTCAAGATGCTCTGCGCCCAGGCACAGTCCGGCAAGAAGCCACGGAATAGAGCCCTGCGCTGTGACCCAGAACACGTCGAGCTGACCCTGCACGAGCCTTGCAACGACAACCGCCAGTGCGAGGGTGCCGTATCTGCGGGGTACGCGTCGCAGAATTATCACCGATCCGATGAGCAGTGCCAGGAACCCGACCAGCCCTACAAGTCCAGCCGACGTAAGCACTTCGGCCTCGCCGTTTGGTGGCTGAAATGCGAAGGGCACACGATTGGTGTACCACCATCGAAGACCGATCCCAAACCAAGGTGACATGTGCCAGATCTGGAGGGATTGGCGAAGCCAAGTCTCGCGTTGGTGGACACTGTTGAACTTATTGGAGGACCGCAGCTTTTTGTCGACAATGACACCAGCCACGATTAGCATCGGGACACACGCTGCGGCTATAGGCTTGGCGTAACGCCGCAGCTCTTTGTTGCGCACTGTCATTATCCCTACGGCGATGATCGCGCTAAGCATCGCCTGTTTGGATTGACTCGCAAGCATCCCGAGTGCGCACACCGCCCACACGAAGGTCGCCCTTTCCGCTACTCGGGGGCTGAGCCAGTCGGGGCGTGCGTATGCGAGGAGAAACGCGAAGCACAGCATGTCTCCTATGTAGTTTTTTTGCATTCCGAGCGGTAGGTACGCAGCAGTCAGGTGATGGGTGACTGACCAAGCGGTCGCCCACAGTGCGATAACGCAGGATCCGATCAGGAATGCCGAAGTGGCGATCGTAGCGCGTCCGCGCACTGCGACTACCCAGCCGATTATGAGGCTACCTCCGACCAGGAAGGCTTCGTGCACCCATTCGATCAGGTTGGCGCGATACGGGTTGTAGACGACATTCAGAAGCGTGGTGGCCTCGTAAAAGCCGAGCAACCACAACAGTGCGCGGATCTGTGGAGCTCGGCTGCCCTCAAAGGCGGAGATGGCGCATAGTGTCGCGACGCCAAGAATGAGATCAGAGAAGCTCAGGTTCGAGCTCGACGCACTAACGCGAAAGACGAGGAGGGTCGCCGGGATGGCTAGAGCCGGCAGTATCGTGATGTCCCAGATCACGATCGCAACGCCTAAGATCCCAGCGGCAAACGCGACGGTGTATCGGGACCCGCCATGGGTCATGTACGCAAGCAATGGGGTTGTTGCTACCAGCGCCCATGTGAGCGTCGTCTGCCAGCGCGGGAGGGGAGGCTTCCGAAACGGGTGCCTGACTCGCAACCCCTCCAAGGTCATCGGCTGTTTCGGAGGCGTCGGGACGACAATCGGCCGCCTTCGTCGTCGGCGTCAGCGTCCGTCGGGTGGCCGTACGTGACGTAGGCCGAACCGTAGTACGAGGAGACTTCGCTTCTGGCGCTCATATTCGCGACCAATCCGAGCACGGGCGCCGGACTGCTCTCCAGAAGTTGAAGAGCACGCCTCGCAACAGAACGGGACGTTCGTCCCTCGGCGACCACGAAGAGGACTCCGTCGGCCTGCTCGGTCAGGACCATAGCGTCCGTCACCGTCAGAACCGGAGGGCTATCCATGATCACAACATCGGCGACAGCAGAGATGTCAGCGACCAGGTCTTCGAATGCGCTCGAACCAAGGAGTTCCGCTGGATTCGGCGGGACGGGACCAGCGGGGCAGAGCCAAAGATCTTTCACGCCGCTCCACACCAATAGATCGAGCAGATCCGTTGCGGGTGTACGGTCTGATGATAGAGCCGACGAGCGTGGGCCGCGGGCACTTTGGGCATCGTTAACATGCCCGTTGTTGGCGTGGCCGTTGGTCCGCGAGTAGGGGGTGCCGTGCAACTGGGACGGCGTCAAAACGCCAGTACCGAGGGCCTGCAGAGCACTGACGTCTAGTTGCTCGGGTGCCAGACCCGGCTTACCGCCGGATTCTCTCCTGGTCGTCCGAAGCCGGCCGAGCTTGGAGCTGGCGTCGGCGATTGCGGACGATATCCCCCATCGCGACGGTTCCACGCCGAGAAGGCGTTCAGCGGTCGGAGCGCGAAGATCAGAAGACACCAGGACAGTGAGCATGCCGGACATCGCCCAGGCCGCTGCGAGGTTCGCAGCCACGAACGACTTGCCCTCGCCCGGCTCGGAACTCGTCACCAAAATCGTCTTGATCTCCCGCTCAACTGAGACGAAGCGGAGCGCGGTTCGTAGCTCTCTGACAGCCTCAGCGAGATCGTCGTTCGGGTGGGTTGCGATCGTTCCGGACGACGTGGCGTCATTGCGCAGTGGTATCCGCGATAGCACGCTGTGTGGGCTCAACGCTTCGACTTCCGCGGCCGACCGCAGCTTGTCGTCCAAACGGTGTCGAAGAAGCGCTATTCCGAGCCCGGCGAGAAGCCCTGCAACTACCGCTAGCTCGATGACCTTGTGGGAGCTGCCTACTGCTGTCGCTCCCGACGCAGAGGCCGAACTGTAAACTTCGATCCCGGCGGACTCGAGAGAGAGGTTCTGCTGCTGTTGGAAGAGGGATTGGTAGTCAGCTATCGCTACCGCAAGCTGCTCGTCGGCCGCAAGGTTAGCGCCAGCGGGTTGGGAAGCGTTGGGCTGAGTTCCAGCCGTCGAGCCCGGCGTGACTGCGCCTTGTGCCTGCAGAGTATGTATCTGGTTCGCAATCACAGCCAGTTGGCCGTCGAGGGATGCGGCAGACGTGTTGAGTGCCTTCGAGCGGACCGATATGTATGCCGCGGAAGCAGCGTTCGCGGCCGCAGCGGCCTGCGCCGGAGTCGCAGCAGTCGCAGTGACATCCAGTAACGCACTGTTGTTTGCGTCGAGCGCGAACGCCACGCCAACTGACCCAACGGGAGTTCCTGCTGCCTTGGCCGCCGCCGCGGCTATCGAGAGATCATGGGTCTGCACGAGCGGATCAGGCCCGCTCGGTGCATTGGACGTCGAGGTGGAGTTCGCCGAGCTACCTGGGTTGGCGACGACTGTCGCCGTGGCCTGATAGGTCACCTTGTGACGCTTCACGTAGAAGACAGACGCGCCAGTCGCCAGGATCACGCACAGTGCTACGATCCACCACTGACGCCGGGCGACAAGAGACCACGAGGTGGAACGAAGGTTCGACGTACCGGGTGATGTGATCGACGACGGCTGCATTGAGGCTGCTTTCTCAGCGGAACTTAGCCTTCCGATCGTACCTGTATTGCGGTCTGATCGTTCCGCGGCCGAACCAAGTGTATTGATCGGAAAGGGGCGCCCGAAGAGCACGCGTGGCATCGACATACTTGTCTCAGTCGGCCTTGGGGAAGCGTTACTTGACCTAGCCCCGCAGGCATTCGCTTAGTCATTGGAGATGTTCGCCGATTGCGGGAACTTCCTGGCTTACGAGGCCGCGCATCGTGGCCTTGAAATATTGAGGAGAGAATCGTCGCGCCCACTGTCGGATTTCTGATTCATCCCACTTCTGCTTGCAGAGTTGTGATACCGCCCGCGCGATCGCGGTCGGCTCTGGGCTATCGAAGAATACGCCGGTGCGCGCTTCTACGACGGTTTCGAGGAACCCTCCCCATTTAAGTGCCGCTGTCGGCTTGCCGAATGCAGCGCCTTCCACCGGGGTCAGGCCGAAGTCTTCGTATGACGCTGCGACAACGCCTGCACACCTGGAATAGCTCCATCGAAGTGTCGAGTCGTCAACCTCTCCGCACATCTCAACGTTCGGTGGAGCGGCAAGTTGCAATGCCGGGAAAAGTGGACCCCCTCCGATCACGAGGAGTCGGAGATGAGGCAGCATTCGAAACGCTTCGACTACCGATTCTACGTTCTTGTACGAGAGGAGGCGAGAGACGCATAGGAAGAAACCAGCGTCAATACCGGCAATCGGCGAAGCCGGACCGTCCGTGCCAAGGGAGAACGGCGGGTGTACGACTTGTGCGTCGATCCCGTAGGCGATTCGAACCCTGTCTCTCACGACATTCGAGTTGACGACATAGAGATCAGCAGACAGTGCCGCCCTCCGGTCCCAGCGCGTCAAGGCGGGCCGAAGCGTTTTGAGCGCAGTCCTGGTTCCAGCCCCCATGCCTTTCAGGTAGCTGTCTGTTTGATATAGCCAACGAGCGGGGTTGTGACAGTAGACGACCTTCCGACCGCTTACCTTCACGCCGTGCGCCCAACCGCTCGACGAGCAGACTGCGACGCTGCAGTCAACGTTTGCGGTGGAGAAGGCCGGTGCGAGGACTGGCATCGCAAGGCGATGGTCGTTGCGGAACAGTCGCAGATGATTTATCGGGAGGGTACGGACATGGAGTGACTCGAACTCCGGGTAGGTGGCTTGAGGGTCGTAGAGTGACGTCAGCACGTCGGCGCCGGGGAAGGCGTCGGCCAGGGCGAGGACAACACGTTCAGCTCCGCCCCGCTGGGTCAAATAGTCATGGACGATTGCAATTTCAGCCACGTCGAGCAATCCTCCCGCGCAAGGCTGCGGCACTCAATGCAGCGGCGAGTGATGCGACGATCGCCTCGTCGGAGAAACGCGCCTCGGCTCCCTGACGGGCTCGCACGGCGGCGTCCTGCAGTGCGATGCGGTCGGTATCTAGATGGACGAGCATCCTCGCAAGTTCCTCATGGTCCGACTCACCGACGGTCCAACCCGCCCCGATCTGGCCGATGAGGAAGGGGAGCTCCCCGGATCTGCTTACGATTGCCGGAACCTCTGCGGCCGCCGCCTCAATCACGACCCTCCCGAACTGCTCGCTCCAGCGCGCTGTCTTTCTCGATGGCACCACGAGGAGGTCCAACTCGCGGTAGGCGGCGGCGACGGCCGTTCGATCGAGAGCTCCTCGCCAGTTGATTCGGTCGTGTACCCCGAGAGCGTCCGCGATTGTCCGCAGTCGTGGTTCATCCGGTCCTGAACCGATGATGTCCAGTACAAGGTCAATGCTTTGGGCGTCCGCAATGGCCTTTATGGCTGTGTCGGCCCCTTTTTCCGGGACCAGACGGCCAACAAAGCCGACGCGAAGAGTGTTCTTCGCTGGACGCGCGCCGTTGGGGGACGGCCTGAATACCACCAAGTCGACAGGCATCGGAATGACTTCGATAGGCTTGCGGTAGCCTTTGCGGCGCATCACGTCGGCGACGTTGTCCGAAACTGTCACCACGAAGTCCGATTCCCGGTAGACGTAGGCTTCGCTCTGGCGAAACGGAATCGGATAACGCTTGAGCAGGTTCTGCGCACTGCGCACGCCGACTGGGATGTCGGATAACGCTCTAACGGCCCGCAGCATCTGGAATGTTGCTGCTGCGTACGGTTCATGATAGATGTAGACAAGGTCGGGGTTGAAGTCTCTTACATGACGGCGCAATCGCCCAAGGAAGAAGTGCAGCGGAATGTTCCCCTTTAGAGCGATCGGGGAGTGGCGTAACTCAGTCGTCATTCCCTGCCCAGCGACCGCCTTGATCTCCGTCCCGTACTCGTCTCTCCAAGTTTTAGCGGCTAGCAGTGCGATGTCCCAACCAGTGTGGTCGGCGAGCTTGGAGTAGAGAGACTGGCGGGCGGGGAGGCCCGCCCACGGATGCATTATGAGAACCCTCATCTAGGCGCACCGCCGCCTGGCTTGTGACGCCTTGCGCGCCGAGCTGCGAGTGTCATTGCAAGGCGCCACGACTCGACTACCACAGAGGCAAACCGCTCGGGAGAGCTTACGGTCGCGGCTTCCTGTGCGGCGATCCGGCCCACGGCCAGTCGTCTGGCAGGATCTGCTAGAAGGGCCGCGAGGCATTGTCGCAGTGCCGCGGTGTCGCCCGGGGCGACGAGGAAACCGGACTGACCATCCGAAATAACTTCCTTTATCGCACCCACCTCGGTCGCGACCACTGCAAGGCCGTGCGTCATCGCTTCGAGGACTACTGTCGGGATCCCTTCGGATCGGCCCGTAGAGCTGAGCGCGAAGACGTCGGCGGCGCCCAATAGGTCAGCAATGTCGAGACCGGCCTCCAGGTGCCCGACGGCTCGCTCGCCAAATCCTTTCGCCGCAGCGTGACGGCTTAGCACGGTAGCGTAGTCGGCGTGGCCGGCTTGGACAGCTCCTCTGATTCGAAGCGCCGGCCTTTGGGGTAAGCCGACGGTACCACTAGGCCAGCCGAGTGCCTCGATCAGCCGGTCGAATCCCTTCTGCGGGTTCAGGTTGCCGACAGCGACGACGAGGGTCTCGTCTGCTTCAACTCCGAGGCGCAGGCGGGTCTCCGAGCGACCGGTACCCGTTGCGCGACGCGCAATGACGGGAGGGACAAATGATATCTGGCGCCCCGGCCGGAGCCGAGCGCCGGGATATTGTGCGGCTAGCGAGACTCCAGTTGTCATGATGACGTCGGACAGAGCAATAACGAACGGCATCATCGCCCAGCGCAGGGCTACGGGTGGTCTCGTATCTATGAGCTGCCAGACGACGCCGCAGCCTCGGAGCCGAGCGGCGATTGCCCCGTCGACGTTCAGCAACCCGTGAACTTCGACCACGTCGATCCGCTTCTCGTCGATGAGCGTTGCGAGATCCTTGACCTGACCCGGATAGTTCCTCGCAAGGTCAAAAAGGCCCTGGTTTCGCAGGGACGCACGCGGCCGGCGCAGGTCCATCTCGACGACCTCGACACCGGCAGAGCGGAGCCGAGCGGCGCCATCGCCCTTCTCGGCGGGTAGCACGACTGTGAGGTCGAGACCGGGTAAGGCTGACGCGAGTGCGACAGCCTGGTTATGCGGTCCACCGAATGCGCTAGAGTGGATGATTGACAGGACTCGAAGACCGAATGCCTCCGATTCTGCGCTCATGGTATGTATCTTCGGCTATGACGAGCCTTGCCTTCAGATGCTGCCCAGGTTCGTGCCCGCTGTCGTAAAGTCGAGACACGATGCAGGCCACCACGTCTCCCTATGGAGAAGCTTCGTACCGAGATGAGTGACGTCGACTCTCACGCGTCGGCAGATCCGCTCCCGGCCGGTAACGATCGCGACATTGCGAACAATGCCAGCGGATCGCAGCTTTTGCGAAACTTCTTCGCAAACTACCTTTCGTTCGGGGCGGCGATCCTTCTGTCGCTGTTGCTCACGCCGATCGTGCTTCATCACGCGGGAACAGTCAACTACGGCTTGTGGATCACCTTGTCCGCTGCAGGCTCATACGTCGGCTTGCTCGATGCCGGAGTATCGACCGCGGCGGTTCGCGAGATAGCGGCAGCTATCGCGAAAGGCGACGAGGAGCACCTCAACGAGCTGTTCGATGCAGTCAACGTGTTCTTCGTAGGTACCGGTGCCGTTGCATGTGCAGTGACCATTGTGGGTGTCCCGCTCATCGGAAAGGTGTTCTCTCTCACCCCAGGGACCCTCGAGGCCGCCCGGATAGCGTTGGTGCTCGAAGGGGTTTGGACTGCGATCGGGTTCTTGAAGATAATCCCGACCGTAGGGCTGTACGGAAGCGGCCGGAGCGACATCATGGCTTTCATCGGTGTGGGGTTCGTTACTACTACTCAGGCAGCTCAGATTGTCGTCACGCTGCTCGGCGGTGGACTCGTTGGGCTGTTCGCTGCCGCAACAGGCAGTTCGATCATTGCCCTCGCTGTCTCGTGGAGGATCGCCCAGAGGTTCGGAGTCCGTCGCCGGCTGAGGTTCCACCTCGTCGGCTCCACAATGCGAGCTCTTCTAATCCAGGGCTGGGACAACACGCTGATCAGCATCAGTGGGATCATCTCGTATCGCTTGGACGCAATGCTGATAGCGGTCATCCTTCCGATAACTCAGGTCGCGCCCTACGACATTGCGCTGTCCACTGCGAATCTTTCGGGGAATCTTGCTACTACCGGAACGTCATTGCTGCTCCCGGCGTACGCTCACTCACACGCCGTCAACGACACGTCCCGGCAATTTACTCTTTTCTCACGGGCGGTGATGGCGAGTATGGCAATAGCCATGTCAGTGACCGCTGCGCTGATCGCCTTCGGTCAACCTATCCTCGTGCTTTGGCTCGGCCACGTGCCGGCCCACACTTACGAGATTCTGGTGGTCATGAACCTTGTTTTCGTGGTTCGAATGCCAGGCCGGCAGGCGACGGTATACCTTACCGGCATCGGGAAGGTCCGACAGATAGCACGGCTTTCCTTGATTTTTGCCGTAACGAATTTCGGTATGAGCGTCGCCACAACTTTCTGGTTGGGAGCGGTTGGGCCTGTAGTCGGGTCCATCCCCCAAGTCCTGATTTTTGAGTTCGTTGCGCTGCCGGTGCTCTGCCTTCGGGAGCTCGGAGTGACGATCACCTCATATCTAAAGACGGCGATCGCCCCCCTTGCCGCGCCTTTAGGGGCCGCAGCTTCGACGAGTCTGTTGCTCAGATTCACGGTTCACACATCTGAAGTGGGGGCGCCGTTCGAAGCCGTTGCGGTGGTGGTAGCGGCGGTGCTGGCGCTCGGCGCGTGGTTCTGGATCACCGAGATGGAGTTCAGGGAAGTTGTCGGCCGTCACTTGCATCGAGGCGGACCTTCCACTCGCTGACAACTGCCCTCAGTCAGCGAGCGACGTGATCGCACTCCGTATGGAGTTTATGGACCCGAATGTTGTCTTGGTGAGCAGTTGGTCGGGAAATTCGATCCCGAGTTCGTCTTCAAGACCCAGCATGACGCTGACCAGGGCGTGAGACGACATTCCGAGGCGTTGAAGGTCGTCGCTGTCGAGTACGTCGCTCACCTCTACGACCAGCTTTGCTTCCTCGGCTAGCACCCGCCTAATCACGTCATCGACATTGGTCGTCATCGGAGGATCTTCGGCGCGGGGCGACTCAGGCTTAACCGGACGCACCGGTGCACCGATCTCTCAGGTAGCCTTTCTCGGGTGGCAAGCGTTAACGGAGCGGGTGATTTCGACGTCGTCTGCTGCTCGTTGGAGGCGTGGGACGAAGTTTGGAGAAGGAACCAGTTCCTCGTGAGGGAATTACTGGGCCTGCGTAGTCGTATGCGCATTCTTTTTGTGCAACCTCCGTCGGACGCCTTGTGGTCTGCGCTGCACGCCAGGCCGATCGGCGAGACCGGCGTGCGCCTTGTTCCTCGCTATGAGCGGGTAGCGGCCCTGACACCTCGCAAATGGTTGCCGCGTGGCGCGTTCCGAGGTGTCGACGACCGCCTAGGGCGGCTGGTCTACTCCCACGCCCTCAGGATGGATCTCGTGAACCCTGTGCTGTGGGTAAATGACAGCGGTTATGCAGGACTGGCCGAGAGTTGCGGATGGCCCGCCGTCTACGACGTAACGGACGACTGGACCCTGGCGGAGCGCTCCGAGCGAGAGGCGAGAAGGCAGGAGACAAACGATCGGCGAATGCTGGTTTCTGCAAGAGAAGTGGTGGTCTGCTCTCCCGCTCTTGCCGCATCACGAGGAACGGGTCGCTCCGTCAGGGTCATTCCTAATGGGGTGGACGTCGATCACTTCCGCCGGGAGACAACCCGCCCGGGGGACCTACCGTGCGACTTTCCGGTGTTGTATTGCGGCACGGTCGCAGCGGATCGTATCGATGTGGACCTTTGCGTGGAGCTTGCGGCGGCCCTACCGGAGGGAGTCAAACTCGTGTTCGTGGGACCAAACGCCTGCTCACGAGAAACCACGAGGCGCCTGGCCGACGCCGGGGCCGTTTTCCTTGGGGCCCGGCCCTATCAGGAAATTCCATCTTACATGCAACACGCAGGGCTGCTTGTCGTTCCGCACCTCGTTACCCCTTTCACCGAGAGTCTCGATCCGATCAAGGCGAGAGAGATCCTTGCCGTTGGGAAGCCGGCTATCTCGACACCGGTGGCCGGCTTCAGAGACCTAGGCTGGCCGATTGAGGCCGTCAATCGACGAGGTTTCGTTTCCGCCGTGCTCAGCGCATTGGCTGGTCAGTCACCCCCGGGGCGGAGACCTTACGACATGGACGACTCAGTCTCTTGGGGCGCCCGCGGCAGAGCGTTTCTCGATGTACTCGAGGCTGCAGCGAACGCCGGCTCCCGCTAGGCCTCGCTCGGCCGGCGCCGTTTGCGAGTCGCAAGCACCAAGGCACCCCCGGCTCCTATGGCTCCAGCCCCGACCGCTGTGACCAACGCAGCGTCAATCCCGGTGAAAGCCAGGCCTGAAGGAGGTGCGGGTGGCACGACGGGAGGCGGCGGCGGGACTACAGACGGGGCTGTCGTGGGTGGCGTCGTCGTCGACGGCGGGGCAGTTGTTGGCGGGGTCGTAGGTGGAGTGGTCGTTGTTGGCGGGGTCGTAGGCGGCGTGGTTGTCGGCGGCGGGGTTGTCGGCGGCGTGGTGGTGGGCGTCGGTCCGTAGGCGAACGCAGGCGACTCGGTCGAGGTGACGGCTAGGCTGCCAAAGAAGGCCGCCACGGTAAATGCGCCAACGCTAGTTGTCCGCAGCACCCGATCTGTCATGAACTTCACTTTGCTTGCTCCTCTCGACGAAAATCCTCGAGTTGCGGACCTTTTGTGCCGATACGTCATCACCGTAACCGACTCGCGCTCAGATAGCGACACCCTTGTGCCGATAGGCGGCACTTAATGCTTAAAGCGGAAAGAGCGGAAAGCATTGAGCTTTGTCGGGACCAGCCAGGAGTTGTTCTGCTCGGCGTGCCAGCGACCACCAACCCCGGTGACGTTAACGACGACATGGTCGGCTAGCACCATCGGTTGATTGTGTAGGACTATGTTGTACGTTCCCCTTCCGACGATTCCATGTAAGGTCACGACGACCTTGGCGGTTGCGCCGGACGGCACGTCGACATATCCGCTGTAAGTGTTGACCCCAAGTTCAGGGGTGCTGGCCAGTGCCGTATCCTTCCCGTTCACCGTCGCATTCGAGATAGTGAGCGGACTGTACACGGAGAACCAGACGAGGTTGCTGCCGGGTGCGAGCCCGCTTCCGGCATAACTACCTATGACCAGAGGTGAAAGTCCCTTGTCGGGCGCCGAGTTGTGCAAGGTCGCCGTGACCGTGGACTGGACTGCGCCGTTGGCTGGGTTGTATTCGACGTTGTCTGAGATCGAGCGCTGCATGTATGCGTCGGTCTTGTTGTTTGCTGCATTCTGGGTTATCACAGACAGAAGGTCCCCGCCGTTTGTAGTGGGGAAGGCGCCTGCGAGGCCAGTTGCGTAGAGGAGAGCCCGATCGCTCGGGTGGATGCTCCAAAAGAGCAAGTCCCCTGTGGCGACATCTGGAGCCAGATCGCCAACGAGCGTCCTGATCCCGGGTAGCGTCCCACCGGCGAGGCGACCTGCGGCGAGCTTGAGGGCGTCCGCTAGTGCCGCTTTGCGTGCAGCTTGGTCCGCCACGGTCGGATATTTGGCGTACTGGCCTTTGAGGAGCATCTGCTCTGTGTTGGCTCCGGTAAGGGTTCCGAAACCTGGTACTTGGAGCGGGCCTGTGGCGTTGAGTATCGAGGCTACGGACTTTGCATCGAGAATAAGCATTCCGTCGATCGGGTGATGCCCGACCTCCTGGTATAGCTGTGACACGACCGATGTCACCGTAGGAAGGTCCGGAGAATACGGCACGTCGATGAAAGTGTCCTGCGGTTTGAACTGTCCGTAGCGTGCCAGGTAGGACGGTGGACCGCTGAGGTGACCACCCCCCTTCGCCTGGAGCTGATTGGCTATCGTCCCGGCGTCACCGAAGCTGGTCAGTTGGATATGGCCATTCGTGGCGGTCAACTCGCCGTACCAGACGAGCAGCCCTCCGAGTCCTCTGCTCTCGGCCGGGTCCAGAAATCCAACAAAATAACGGCGGGTACCGTCAGCTCCAAGAAGGGAAGGCGCGTCCCGGACCGCCATCGAAGCAAGCCTGGTGAACTTGGTTACTTTCGTAATGTCTGATTGGAGTTTGGCAACTTTCGAAGCTATCGGTGCTAATTGCCAAGGCGATGAGACGGAGGCCAGGCGAAACGAACCATTAGCGAGGGCAGTGTCAAGGTTGCTGATCGGCGTGTCGAGCGCTCGAACGGCGGCGAGGTCAATCGCGCCGTTGGTCACATGAAGCTGCGAGAAATCAATCGCTGACGCATTTGCCTGAGCCGCAGCTGAGATATTGCGCGCCACCGATACCGAAACCGTGAGTGCCTGACGCTGTTGAGCGACGAGCGGCACAACAGCAGCTCCCGCACTCCACCAAGAGTTGAGCGTTCTCCCCGCTGTAGCGAGTTCCGCAGTGGCAACCTTCAGCTGACTCGTCGCTTCAGCAAGATTCCCGGACTTCAGCGTCGCTAGGGCGGCTTTCTCGGTAGCGCTGCCTTGGTCGACTTGCGCCCGGACCATGAGTGCGGCGACGCCGACCGCAACAGCGGATGCCGAAGCTCCGACTGCAAGACACACACCCACGACTGTTGCCCATTGGCGCACTCGCAGCGGCAGCGACCGCGTCGACGAGATGAGAAGCGGCACGATCGCAATGCACGCGGCGACTGCAGTGGCCCCCTGGAAGCCGAGCGGTGGCAGATGCAGTAGCACCTGCACCGACAGCGCTGCTGACGCAGAACCCAAGACAGGCGATGCGTCGGCAGTAAAGGTTCCGCCGACTGCTAGGAGGAGGCACAACGCCCCGGCCATGAGAAGCGACCCTCGGCTGAGCGCGGCTGCAACGACAGCGAGCCACAAGAGGCTTCCTCTGCTTGCCCGCGAACCGGCATAAGCTCCAAGACCGCCTACGAGCGCCGGATACAGGTGATCCAGGAAGGCCATCCCAGTGGGGTGAACGTTCGCGGTTGACGCCGTGACATATGACGCCGCTGCAATCAAGGTCGGGAGAGGGAACTCCGGTCCGCGGGTCCTCAGACGCGCGATTCTCGCGAGCGCAGCGCTCGCGGTAGTCCACGGCGATACGCTCACCTCACCTATCGCCACGGCGGCAGTAGATGTTCCACGATCACAAGTTAAGGTATCGGCAGATTCCGACCGACACCGAAGGGTGAGTTGGCTTTCCTGTTATGGACATTAGGCACCTCACCCCGCCATGTTGACTGATCCACTTTGGATAGGTTCAGGTCCTCCACTCGCAGCATGGCTCCACCGCCCTGAAGACTCGATGGTGCATGCGATCGCGGTTGCCTGCGGCCCGGTTCTCGGCGAGGATGCTACGAAGGGACGGATGGCCTTCATAGCCCTTGCAGAGATACTTTCCGACAGGGGTATCGCTCTGCTTCGCTTCGACTACGAGGGAACTGGTGATTCTGCGGGGAGCTCTATGGATGTCGGCCAGGTCCAGCGGTGGCGCGATAGTGTCAAACGCGCTGTCGACTACGCCTGCCAGATCACCTACGCGCCGTGCATTCTCGTCGGTATGCGACTCGGATCGATTTTTGCAGCTGATGTAGCGCAAGAGGATAGTCGGATCAGTGGAATCCTTCTTTGGGATCCGGTGTACAGCGTCAGGCGCTACCTGCGTGAGCAGAAGATCTTCGTTTCCTCCGTGTTCGGCGTTGCCCAGCCGGAAGACGGCTCCTTCGCAGGTGCGGGATACACGCTTGCCCGCGATTCGGTTGCGGACCTAGAAGGACTAGTGCTCACTAGTCCTGACGGCAGGGTGGCGGATCGCACCGCCAGTGTGCTGATTGCCACACGTGTAGGAGACCGGTCCGGCGCGCCGGAGGTGGCCAACTTCGCCAAGGTCGGCGCGAAGAGGCTGGAGCTGCGTGGACAAGCGGCGCTCATGGAATTGCCTCCGCATGAAGTGCGGCCTGACCGGGTGGACCTTCGGGCTCTCGCCGAATGGATCTCTGAGCGATCCGGGACGGCCGAGTGGCCTGCCGCTCCTTCGATCGTCGACCACGCAGAGATGCTCGTGCAGGTCGAATCGGCGACACAATGGGGTCCGTCGCTCGTCGATCCCCCTAAGGTGATCGAGCGCTTTCGCCGCCTTGGCAGCGTTCCATTGTATGGGGTCGAAACCGATCCGGGCGTCGCCGGTGACCCGCTCGCAACAGTCGTGTTCCTGAGCGCAGGAGCTCTTGAACGCTTCGGTCCGGGGCGACTTTGGGTCGAGCTTGCTCGTAACCTGGCAGCAAAAGGCGTATCTTCGATCAGGGTCGACAACAGTGGTGTCGGAGACACCCCTTCGCGCAATGGGTTGCGGCGGGGAGTCATGCTCGACCCGGGTGCGCTGACCGACCTCCGCGATATTTGCGAGGCGCTCGATGCGCCAAACGGATCGGGACTTATCTTTGTCGGGTTATCATCGGGGGCATATCATGCAGCAGAGGCAGGATTGTCCCTTCAGCCGACTGCCATCTGCATGGTGAACGGCTCCGCGTTAGACAATCCACCGGAGCTGAGTCGTGGAGATCGGGTCGATCCGAGACGACGGGCTTATAAGCCTATGTGGCCCGCTTTTCGGCGTCTGGCGGTGTCTCACAAGCGACTTGCGAAAGTCGTCTGGCACGGCGTGGGAAACGTCGCCGTCTCTGCTTCCCCGGCGTCGATCCCTGTGCGGATCGCCGAGAGGGGAGTCAATGTACTTACGTTGGCGACCGGCGCGGATCGGGGTGCGTTCGGCGGTAACCTTTACTGGTTCGTGCGAGCCAGAAGAGCCCGTCGTAGGGGGATGCTCGAGGAATACCGCTTTGCAATAGAGGACCATCCGCTTTACACGGAGGACGCAAGAAGAGTTGTGGGGCGCGTCCTACTAGATTTCCTTGTAGAGCACGCGACGTCGCGCACCTTTCAGTAACGAGTCTTTCGACCCGATAACTGTTCCGTGAAACCGGTGGACACTTGGAACCAGCCCGGGGCCACGAGACGCCTCGGAGTCAAGACAGGCCGTGGTCGCCAGTGACGCGCGTGGCCGTCGTAGGTCTCGGTCCGTGGGGCTTGGCCGTGGTCGAGCGACTAGTCGATGTTGCTCGGCGAAATCGCACCTCGCTCGCCGTCGAAGTCGTCCAGCCCGGCACTCCGGGTAGCGGCGTCTACAGCATCAGCCAGCCCGATTATCTGATCCTGAACAACGCGTGCGGACAGCTCTCGTCGTATGCCATGGGCGACGGATCCGAGGTCCCGTACGGCATGAGTTTCTACGAGTGGGTGACAAGAGAGGGCTACCGGTGGCTCGGCGACGAATGCGATCGAGATCCCAGTGGCCGGCCGATCGACCCATCTGACTTCCTGCCCCGACGGTTGATGGGGGAGTACCTCCAGTGGTTCTATCGGACGCTGACAGCGTCACTTCCTCCCAACATTGAGATCCGCCACCACGATGCTTCAGCTCTCGACGTCGCGCTCGGCAGCGACGGGAGGGAGGTTGTCGTGCTAAGCGACGGGCGACTGCTCGCCGTCGACCATGTCGTCCTCACTACAGGACACACAGAGAACATCGAAGAGGTGGATACCGAGGAGCGTCCGAGGTCGCTTCGGCCGTACCCGGTGTCGTACCTGGCGTCGATCGTCGCACCCTCGGAAACGGTTGCTGTCTCGGGAATGGGACTAGTTGCGTTCGACGTGCTGGCAGCGCTTACTACTGGAAGGGGTGGACGCTTCGTAGATTCGCCTGAGGCGGGTCGTCTTCGTTACATTCAGGGAGGAACAGAACCGACGATCTGCCTCTATTCGAGGTCTGGCGTACCCTACTGCGCAAAGGCGACCCACGGTATTGACCCGACGGGGTCCTACGATCCCGTGATATTCACCGCGACAGCAATGGCGGCATTGGCGCGAACTGACGACGGGCTTCGGAGGGAGCTCGACTTTCGAAACGACCTTCTACCGCTGATAGTTGCCGAGATGCAGGTCCGATTTCACGCTCAGCGTGCGCAGAGGATCGCCGGGGACCAGGCGGCTCGACACGTTGTAGCGGACCTTGAAGTCGCCTGGCAGAGCGGAACTTTCGCGAAAGTCCTGGAGGATCTCGAGGCGATGCACGGTACTTTCGTAGCGGAGGAGAATCTCTTCGCTGGGAGCGGTATCGAATTCGCTTCGAGTGATCGCTACCAGGCTTGGGCCAAGCAGGCATTGTCAGCGGATCTTGACGAGGCTCTCGACCCGATGGGCAGTCCTGTCAAGGCGGCGCAGGAGACCACCCGTATTCTTCGCGACCGCATTCGCGGTCTGATTGAGTTCGGTGGGCTGTCAGCGGAGTCGTATGTCGATTTCTGCTCGACGATCCGAGGCCGCCTCAATCGTCTAGAGGCGGGGCCGCCAGCCATTCGCTCGCAGCAGTTACTCGCCTTGATGGAGGCAGGAGTAGTACGGATACCGTTTGGGCCGAGCCCTCGCCTTCGAAGGACCACAGGTGGTGTTCGGATAGAGTCGACACAGCTAGATGAGGGCATTGGCATCACAGTTGACCGAGTGATTAGAGGCCATCTGGACATGCCGTCGCTAGCCAATTCGCAAGCACCCTTGCTGAGGCGCCTCGTCGACGCCGGACGAATGCGCCAGATGCACTACAGAGCCCGCGAGGTCGGCAGCGTTTGCCTCGATGATTCTTTTCACCCTATAGACTTGTACGGCCGGTCGCAGGAGCGGCTTTGGATTCTCGGAGTCCTGACCGAGGGGACACGCTACTTCACGCACTATCTACCTTCTCCACAGAGCCGGCTGCGTGCCGTATTGGACGCAGACCTGTGCGCGAGGTCTATTGTCAGCTAGGCGATCGACGTTGCAGCATTGACAGCGGCGTCTAGCGCAGCGTCGATGTCTTCAAGGATGTCGTCGACATGCTCAATCCCCACTGACAGGCGGACTGCGTCAGGTGTTATCCCGGCCGCCGCGAGCTCGTGAGGCTTGAGCTGGCGGTGGGTAGTGGAAGCGGGGTGACTCACCAATGATTTGGCATCGCCGAGGTTGACCAGACGCTTGAGAAGGGCTACCGAATCGAAGAAGGCGATGGCAGCCTTGAAGCCGCCGACAGGACCGAATGTCAAGATCGACGGAACTCTTCCCCCAAGGTAGCGGTGGCATAAAGCATGGTGGGGGTTGTCAGCGAATCCAGCGTAGCCGACCCACGCAACCCTGGCGTCCTGCGCAAGGTATTCGGCGACTGTCCGGGCATTCGCTTCGTGGCGGTCGAGGCGAACCGCCAAAGTCTCGAGCCCTTGGAGCAGATGGAAGGCAGACATCGGGGACAGGGTCGCGCCGGTGTTTCGTAGCGTAACGCTGCGTGCTCGCACAGCGAACGCGCGATCTGGGAAGTCACGCGAGAAGACGACGTCGTGGAATGCCGGCTCCGGTTCGCTGAACATCGGGAATCGATCAGCGTGACTGGCCCACGGGAAACGCCCGGAATCAATGATGACGCCACCCAATGTAGTACCGTGGCCCCCGACGAACTTGGTCAATGAGTGGACTACAACATCAGCGCCGAATCGGATCGGCTTCAGCATCAGGGGCGTTGCAACTGTGTTGTCGGCTATTACTGGGACACCACGTCTGTGGGCAAGTTCAGCCACCGCTTCGATGTCCACGACGTTTCCGGCTGGGTTTCCTACAGTCTCGAAAAACACGGCGCATGTCCGGTCGTCGATGAGCGACGAAATGGCGTTCGGGGTGTCATCGGCCGCAAAGCGCGTCTCGATCCCGAACGTCGGGAGGACATGCGCAAGGTAGGTGTAGGTCGCTCCGTAGAGCTGAGGAGCTGCCACTATGTTCATCCCTGACTTGGCAACGGTGAGCAGGGCGTAGCTGACAGCGGCCATTCCCGAGGCGACGGCCAGAGCCGCGCTGCCTCCCTCAAGAGCCGTCATTCGCTGTTCAAGTACGTCGTTTGTCGGGTTGTTGATCCGGTTGTAATGGAAGCCGGGGGTCTGGATGTCGAAAACGGCCCCGGCGTGCGCTGCGTCGATAAAGTCGTGCGCTACGGTTTGGTGTATCGGGACGGCTACCGCACGGGTCGAGTCGCCCGCGTAGCCGCCGTGGATTGCTATCGTCTCGTCACGCAACGCTCGAACTGACCTTGCCTCTCGTTATCCCCATCCAGTTGCGATAGATGCGACGGGCGTGAGGACGCCATGAAGACGTAGCTCGCTGGGCAATCAATTCGAAGTCAGGGAACGCCACGGGGGTATTAGCGAGGATTGCTGAGTGGAAGTCCTCGAGGCACCGCATGTCGACGGGTGCAGCGCAGCCGCTTGGCAGCCGCGGGGTGTCGCCTTGGGCGTTTTCGAGCCAACGACGGACGTCGCGGCGGTATTCGAAGAGAAGACTCGATGGGTCGTATTCAGGATGGCCCTGCATCAATACCAGCTCGGAGTGGTCCACTCGTTTGGATGCCACTGTCCAGCCGAAGTGCACTGACGCCAGGTGTATTTGGTATCCGGCTGACTGAATAAGTTCTGTCGGGACATCGTTGAAGCGAGATTGAGGCATATGCAGCTTGGCGGGGAGGCCTTCGGTCAAAAGCGTATGGCTCCTGACGGCTTGGAGCAAGACGCCTGTCTGTTTCTGGTGGAGGCGACGCCGACCGATCCCGTCGAACAATGCTACGGCGGCGTGTGCAGCGAGGCAAGAGGCAACCACTACGCTGGCCGTATTGCATGCCCACTCCAGGAGTTTCGCCATCTCGTCCCAAGACGGCTCGTCTTCGGTCGGACCCGGATGGGGTGCGCCGCCGGTCACGATTACGGCATCAGGCGTAGTGGAGTAGATGTTCTCGATGTCCAAATATCCCGGCAGAGGCTTCTCGCTGAAGGCCGCGTCTCGGACAGGCAGGAGGTAGCGTCTGCAGGTGACGGGGATGGGGGACGTTTCAGCGACCAATTCGAGAAACTGTCTCTCGGCGGCCGCGAAGGCCGAAGGCGGCATGTTGTTGACGAACGCGACTTCCAGATCGCGTGTTGCCTCGCGTTTGAAAATGCCATTACTTGACCTGGAAGGGTCCACAGTGGCGTCTTCGGCGTCACAGCGTAGTATCTGAAGTTGGTTCTTCTATCGCATCTCTGCCCTGCTCGAAGTCGACTCGTCACGGTTACGCGGTTTCGACTGCTTCCTGCGGCCACGGGGCTAGGCGGGCCTCGCGCAATAGGCGCCGTTCGTCGACCTTGCTCGATGTGCTGAGCGGCAGTTCGGGTGTAACGATGATCCGGTCCGGCAGCATAGTTGTGGGAAGAACGGCTGCTGCGCGATCTCGGACCGCAAGGTGATCCATACCAGTATCGACTACGACGAAAGCTGCGACGCCCAGCGTGCCTTCGTTGTCGAAGGTTGCGATTGCCGCTGCTTGAACGCCGCTGAGCTTCGTCAGCTCCTCGGCAATCTCGACCAACGAGAGCCTTATCCCGCTTCGCTTTATCACGCGGTCGGCTCGTCCCAAAAAGGCATAGTGGCCGCGCTCGTCGAGACGCATCAGATCGCCCGTCTTGTAGACGACCTCCCCCGGGACGGCATCGCATCTCAACACAGATGTCGTCAGCTCGGGAGCCTTCCAATAGCTCTCCATTAGTTGGCCGCCACCGACATAGAGCTCGCCCACTTCGCCCGGAGTGTTGACGGGCGTGCCGTCCGACTTGAGGAGGTGGAAGCTTGTCCCCCGGTGCGGACCTCCAATCGGAACATAGCCACCGGCCAACAACTCAGGAGTCAACTCGAAGTCCGAAACCGTGATCGTCGTCTCGGTTGGCCCGTAGCGGTTGATTACTCTGATCGACGGCTTGACGTCCCAAATGGAGTTCACTTCGCTGCACGAGGCGGCTTCCCCGCCAAGCGCAACCACTTGGACGGCACTGTTGGCGAACCCTGAAAGACCTCGTCCGGTCAGAAGGAGTCTGAGAAAGCTCGGGGAGAAACTGACCGAGTTGATCTCATGGCGAGCGAGGGCGGAGAAGTAAGCGCGCGGAAAGGCCAGTGAGCTTCGTTCCGGTATGACGAGTAAGCCGCCGTAGTACAGCGTCGGGAAGATCGTCGAGAACGAGCCGTCGAAATGGACTGGCGACACGCAAAGGGCGCGGGTGTCGATGTCGACGGGTTGAATTCTCCCGATCTCGGCCACGGAGGACGCGAAGGCCGAGCTAGAGATCATCGCCCCTTTCGGCGATCCGGTCGTACCTGAGGTATAGATGGCGTAAGCGAGTCGGCCAGCTCGGGGCGTAGGTGCCTCGAAGTCCGCGGCCGGACGAGCGAGGTCACGATAACGGACCGCCCTGTGCTCCGGTGGAAAGATCTCTGTCTGATCAGCAAATATCACTAAATGCGGTTCGCAGTCGGAGATGATCGCCGCTTGGCGCTCGTGCGGGTCCGAGACCGACACCGGCACGAACATGGCCCCGAGCCAGTTGCAGGCGAGTGCAGCCACGACGAAGTCTACGGAGTTGCCGATCAGCAGAACGACTCGGCTGTCCACGCCGGCGCCAAGATTCGCTATTCCGGTGGCGACTCGGCGGATCTCATCGGCGAGATCGGCGTACGAAATCTCGCGATCCAGGTCCTTGACGGCCGGACGGTCGCCGAGCAGTTCGGCGTTTGCAAGCACAGCCGAAAGCACGTCAGCTTGTAGGTCAGGTTCCGGGGTGGTGATGGGCGGGCCGCCCGCTCCGGTCCGATTCCCGACATCGTTAGTGCGCATCACGTCGATGTTATTCAGGAGAGTTGGGCTTGAGCGGTCCGCCCCGGATTCGAGCGCAGAGCTTGCGGATCAAGAGTCGAGGTAGTGCCGGCCGTCCCCGGTCTCGGGTTGTTGGCCTGCAGCGGGTCGAGCTCGGCCGGGGGGAGGTTGATCGGTTCAGCTGGGACGGTCATAGTGCCGCGACCGCGACGACGCCGGTCCCGGAGAAATCATCGCCGACGTCCAAGAGGTCGTGGGTCGACTTGGCCAAGCGTAAGAGAAGAGATCGCCGAAGTTGAGCCCGGCCGGGCGATCATCAAGAACGGGGAGGGCGTCGCAGCGCTCAGCGATGGCCATCAGGTCGGAGCCCAGCTTCCTTGTCCCCGCCACACGGCGGACCCGCTCCAGGCGCTCCCGAAGCGCGGGTGCCACGGCGGGTGGGTGGGGTTGGGTTGGTTGGGGTGCGCCCCCTGGGATTCGAACCCAGAACCTGCGGATTAAGAGTCCGTTGCTCTGCCATTGAGCTAGAGGCGCAGCTGTCCGCCCTTTCGCCGAGTCGATCAGCTAGCCAAAAGCTCGGTTCGCTGATAGCTCGGTCGGGGCCGACGGCGATGTTACCCCAGACTTCGAGCACTTTCACGCAAGTGGGGTGACCGAGGGGACTTGAACCCCCGACCTCCAGGGCCACAACCTGGCGCTCTAACCAACTGAGCTACGGCCACCAAGAAACCACTATTCTTTCACATCCTGACGCTGCCAGTGCCGCATGACGGCTACGCCTCACATCAGCCGGGTAATCCGGCTTGCAATATCGAGTCAAGTTCGAGCACAGCGAGAGAATCGCGTTCGCTCGATTTGTCATGTGCGAGCCCCTCCACCCTCCAGCCGTCACGTTCCGAGGTATAGCGAACGTGTAGGTGGCCGTGCACGACGAGCTTCGGCGCCGTGCGACGGACCGCCTCGTCGACGAGCGACCTCGCACGGCGGTCGTCGTCAAGGAGCGCTTGGGGGAAGGGGAGCGGCCGTAGAGGTGGACTCACTGCCGTGGGTGGTGTGTGCGTCGCAAGAACGTCGAGCGGCTCGTCGCCGAGGCGATCCACGTCCGATCGGGTGATTTCCTCGCCGGGCCACCAGTTGTGCCCTTCTCGGCGTAAAAAGCGGTCAAGGCTGACGGCGCCTCCGAGCGCGCCGAAACGCAGACCGTTCCACTCCCATCGCGCGCCTCTCGTCGCCCACGTCACCGATTCACGCATCCGAACCAGGCCGCACTCGTCGGCGAAAGGTCGCCACTCTTCGAGCGCATCATGGTTCTCGTGATTCCCGTCGAGCCACACGAGGTGAGCTTCCGCTTTGCGGGCACACTGATCGACATGGTCGAGCCAGGCGTCTTCACGGCCGGGCCACAGCCCGAAGTCGCCCAGCTGCAAGATCCGCTGGCAACCGTTTCGAAGCGCGGCTTCACATGAGATACGGGCCCACTGCTCATTTCCGTGCCAGTCGCCGGCGAGCATCACCCGGCCGCCGGCCGCTTCGCAGTCCGGACCCGCGTCCGTGGCGCACGATCGGAAGTGAGCGGCAGGCACCCCTACATCATGTCGGACCTACTGATGAAGGAGCTCGATTCTCGGCGCGACGGCTGCAGTATCGTCTAGAAGGCAAGCCCCTGTAGCTCAGCTGGATAGAGCGGCTGCCTTCTAAGCAGCGGGTCGCAGGTTCGAGTCCTGCCGGGGGCGCGCCGCGCCGTTCCGTTAGCGCACCCTACTCGGCTCGACCGGCAATAGCCCAGCGGCCCGACCCTTCCTCGAAGGCTGTTGTCGCACAGACTGTGCGTGTAATTGCACGGAAAATGTGCAATTACACGCACAGTCTTCAGTTTCAGGAGATGCGCCTGAAGGGCCGGATTAGACGGGATAACGCCCGGAACAGGCCGGGGCTGCCGCCAGATTCAGGCCACCCAGAACGGCTTGCGCTTCGCTTTGAAGGCCGCGATACCCTCGGCTGCTGCCGGCGAGGCAAACAAGGCCGCCGAAATCTCCTGCGTCCAGGCCAATCCTTCGACAACCCCGCGCTGCGGAACTTCTCTCAGCAGCGACCTCGTAGCAGCGAGGGCGCCCGGCTCGCAGAGCGCAAGGTCATCGAGGTGCTCGTCGAGCGTGACGGACAGATCTGAGAGGGAAACGACAGACGTCACAAGCCCCGCCCG
>JAKCEB010000103.1 GCA_021838305.1 Actinomycetes bacterium
TCCAAGCCCAACTCGTCGACTGAGACGGCGCCGATGGGCAGCCCGCGATCGTCGGAGCGGTACGCGGCCGTGGCCGGGAGTGTCAGGAGGATATCGTCCACCGTCCCACCGAATGCCCGGACGTACGGGTGCCAGCCGATACCGACCGGGCAGGCTTCCGGGGAAAGGTTGGTCACCCATGTCCGGACTTCGAGGCCTCCTTCGCTGAGGCGGTAGACAACGCGGAGGTCCAGCGCCCACGGCCAACCCGGCTGTGGATGCAAACGGTGCGAGACCGACAAGTGCTCCACCGGTGTGCCGGCGGTCCACGGGGAGTGAAGCGTCTCGGGCTCGGGCAGCGTCCAGTTCGCCCACCGTACCAGTCCGTGGATGGCGTTGCTCTTGGATACCTCCGTGATCGGCAACTGATACTCCCGGCCATTCCACGTGAATCGGCCGTCGCCCAGCCGGTTCGGCCAGGGAGCGAGGAGCTGGCCGCTCCCCGCAGGGCAGACCTCGTCCTCGCTGTAGCCGTCGAGGATGTCAATACCGTTGTTCCGATAGGAGCGAAGACCACCACCGACCTCGACGGCGACAAGGGACTGGCCATGGGCCTCAAGGCGCGCCTGGCGCCCGGAAGGCTTGGTCACGGTTTGGTCACGGCTTGGGTCATTACCCCACGACGCTACCCAACGAGGACGTCGAAGAACAGCGCTCCCCTTGCGTTGATCGAGCCCCTTACGTTGATCGAACCCCTTACGCGCAGAAGGACCCGGTGGGGGGGATACCGGGCCCTTCGCATCAGCGCTTCACGGTCCAGAGGGGGGGAACTGGCCGGTGCGCTGACTTCATTATCGACCAGAAGGAGCGGCGAGCAAACATATTTTTATTTTCTTCTCATATATTTCTGGACGGTTGCAGCGCAGGACGGGGTGACAACCGAAACGACGCCCCAGCCCGTAATCTTGACCTTGGCTTCCCCACCGCGTCGAAGCTCGCCGAGTCGAAGCCCGTCGGGTCCGTAACCCATCGGGTCGTAACCCCAATCGGGTCGTGAGCCCTGGATCACTTGGATAGGAATGCACGCCAAACCATCACGGAGACAGCGCAGATCTGCAGAGCGACAGGCTCGAAAACACCCTGATACGCCGCTTATACCAACGCGCCACTGGCCTCGCCGACTTCTCGTGATGGCGAACATCTTCGTCGCGATCACTCTCATCGCGGTCGGCGGGGCATACGCGTATGTGCGCTACCGCATCGATTCGATACACACCGTCGCTGCCCCCGACCTCACGTCGCAGGGAAATCACACCGGGACGAACCAGCAAGCAGCCAGCGCCTCCGCCGGGGCCCCCGAGAACATCCTGCTCATCGGCAACCAGAGCCGGGCCGGTCTCAACACCCCCGCCGACATCCAGCAGTTCGGCAACCCCCAGCTTCTTTCGGGGTCCCTCAGCGACGTGATCATGGTGCTCCATCTCGATCCGAAGACCAAGCAGGCGTCGATCCTGTCCATCCCCCGCGACCTTTTTTCACACATGCCCACCGGGAGCCCGGTGTTGTCGTGGGAGAAGATCGACGCAGCCCTCAACGACGGTGTCAAGGGCCCGGACAACCTTGTCAAGGCCATCCAGCAAGACTTCGGGATCCCGATCAACCACTTCGTCGAGATCAACTTCAGCGGGTTCGAGAACACCGTCAACGCTCTCGGCGGCCTGACGATGGACTTCCCCCAGAAGCTCTACGACCTTCAGTCGCAGCTCAACATTACGAGCACCGGCTGCATCTCCATCAACGGGGCGCAGGCCTTGGCTTTGGTGCGATCACGACACCTGCAGTACGACCCGCCCGGCTACAACGGCCCGGTCTCCACGTGGCCGTACGACCCTGAATCGGATCTCGCGCGGATCGTCAGAGACCACGAGTTCGTCCGGGTACTGCTGTCGACTGCGATCTCCAAAGGACTTACGAACCCATTGACGCTTAACCGGTTCATCGGCGCGGTAATAAACCAGGTGACGATGGACCCGGGCCTGAAGAATCAGCTGATCAGCCTGGCCGAGACCTACGGCCACATAAACCCCGGCGCGATACCCGAGACGACGCTGCCCGTCACCACTTTCAACAACTACTACTTCAGAGGCGCATCGATGGGAGACGTCGACTTCCCGGTGCAGCCCAACGACTACCAGACGATCGCCAAGTGGGATTCGGGGGCTTTGCCTACCCCCGTCACCCCCACAGCTGTCAACGTGCTCAACATCGTGGGGAGCTACAACCTCGCTAGTGTAACGGCGAAGGCCTTGGCGGCTGACGGTTTCACGATCGGTACAGTTGCGAACGGTCCCATTCCCGCCAATCCCGCCGAGACCGTCATCCAGTACCCGACGGGAGGTCTCGCTCAAGCGATGTCCGTGCTTTCGAAGCTCTCGGGCGCGGTGGTCATGGAACCCGACCCAGCGTTGCCTGCTGGAACAATTACGGTCAAAGCCGGCACCAACTTCTCGGTGGTGTCCGCTTCGCAGAACTCGCCGGCTGCCACAACCGCAACAACCGCCAATACAGGAAGCATCCCGAGCTCGTCGACCACGACCCGCCCTCCGACCGTAGGCAACCAGGCGCCCAGTTCGAGCGTAGACAACCTGACCCCGTACGATCCCCGGCCTTGCGCCCCCGGATCACCGGTCAAGACCCTGGCCGGCTAGACCTCACCGATTCCGCCAGCACATGAACGTCAGCCACCTCCTAGCCACATACGGCTACAGCGCCGTCTTCGTGCTCGTGCTGATCGAATGCCTCGGCGTTCCGCTGCCTGGGGAGACGATCCTCGTCGCGGCCGGCATCTACGCAGGGACGACGCACAAACTCTCGATCCTTGTGATCTTCCTGGTCGCGGCCGCGGCGGCGATTCTCGGCGACAACATCGGTTTCTGGATTGGAGACAAGGGGGGGTATCGCCTCCTGCGGCGCTACGGCCGGTATATCCGTCTCGATGCTTCGAAGGTCAAAGTTGGGCGTCTCGTCTTCGACCGTTACGGTCCGATCGTCGTCTTCGCAGGCCGCTTCGTGTCTGTCCTTCGAACATACGCAGCGTTTCTTGCCGGAACCCTCAAGATGACGTGGCGACGCTTCCTGCCGTTCAACGCGGCCGGCGGGATCCTCTGGGCAGCGCTCTACAGCTTCGTGCCCTACAGCCTTGGCAGTACCGTCAACAAGCTTTCGACCGTCGCAAGCTTCGTGTTCGGGGGCCTTGCCCTCGTTGCGGTGGTCGTCGGGATCCTGATTATCCGTCGCAAGACGAACCAGATGGTGCAAGCCGCCGAATTGGCGTATCCGGGGCCGCTGCCTGAGCGCTAGTCTTCCCTCGGAGGGCTTGTCATGGTCGGACTCCTCAACGTAACGAACCTCGTGGCGTCCTCGGGGTACGCCGCTATCTTCGTCCTGTCCGTACTGCAGTCGTGCTGCGTACCCACGTCATCCGAGCTCACCCTCGGCTTCGCCGGTGTCCTTGCCGCGGAAGGCAAGCTAAGCCTTCCAGCGGTGATCGCAGTAGGAGTTGCCGGGGAGATCGTCGGTGCCTACATCGCCTGGGCTGTCGGTCGTTATGGCGGCCGGGCGTTCGTAGCGCGCTACGGCCGATACGTCTTGATGAGCACGCACGACCTCGACCGAGCGCAGGGCTGGTACGAGCGTCACGAGCGGTGGGGCGTCTTCGGCAGCCGGCTGCTGCCGGTGATCCGGAACTTTGTTGCCGTCCCGGCCGGTGTCGCCGAGGTACCGCTTGTCAGGTTCGGGATCCTCACAGCCCTCGGCTCTCTGCTCTGGGACGGCGCGATGGCCTTGATCGGATACGAGATCGGAGGCTCGTGGCGGTCGATCATGAAAGGCTTCAGCGATGCCGGCTACCTGCTCGGTGCGGCCGCGGTAGCCGCTGTGGCGTTCGTGGTTTGGCACCGCTGGCGCGCATTCCACAGGGCGCCGGGCGTCGCAAGAGTGCCGTTGGCTGGCCGGACCCTGCGAGAGTCTGAGCGGCCGTCGGTGGCGGAGCGGTCGTTAGTGGCGGAGCGGCCATCGGTTGCGGAGCGGCCGCCGGTGGCGGCGCCGGCAGAGCCTCGCAATGCGGCCCGGCCGCCCGTCGCACTCGGTGGAGACATCGACGCCGCCCTACTTCCCGACCGTTACCGGCGGAATCGCAGCTGAGCAACAACTCAGGCCACGCTCCAACGCTCCCCGGCCGTCCGACGCAGCATCCCGATCAACCTGACGACTATCGACGCTGTCAAGCCGGCCCACAGCCCACCGATGCCCCAGTGCAACTGCAATGAGGCAATCCCTATCGGAACGTACACCCCGACCGTTGCGAGGAGTGTCAGGTCGCGCATGTATCGGACGTCGCCGGCCCCGATCAAGACACCGTCGAGAGCGAACACCACCCCTGCGGCAGGCTGCATCGCCGCAAGGAACGGCCACAGGACGTGCACCTGGTTTACGACGGCGTCCGACGAAGTGAACGCAGGCGGAATCACATACCACCCGCCGGCAAGCACAGCCCCGAGCACGATGCCGGCTACCAGCCCGTAGCGCGCCACGCGCCACGCGATCCGTCGGGCTGATGCAGTGTCGCCGCCCCCGAGCGCCGCGCCGACGAGCGACTGCGCCGCGATCGCAAACGAGTCGAGCAGCAAGGCGGCGAACGACCAGCACTCGAAGCCGATCTGGTGGGCGGCAACCTGAGCGGTCCCCATGCGGGCTGCCACACCTGACGCGGCGAGCATCGCCGCCTGCAGTCCGGCTTTGCGGAGAAGGAGGTCCTTCGCCGGAACGAGATACGCCGCCAGCACCCCCGGGGCGGGCCGCCATGGCCGACGTTGGGCGTGAAGGGCCAGCAGGAACAAGGTGCCGGCGAATGCCTGGGCCGCAAGGTTGGCGACTGCCGAGCCGGCCAGCCCCAGCCCAACTGCGTACACAAGAACCGGCGACGCAACCGCGGACATCGCGTTGGCTGCTAGAACGATCCTGACGGGGCGTCGTGTGTCTTGGACGCCGCGCATCCAACCGTTTCCCGCTAACGCCAGCAGGATCCCCGGAACTCCCAGGACCGCTATGCGGAACCAGTGCTGGGCCGCCGCCTCGAGTGCGCCCGGGCCGCCGGCGAGGAGGTCCAGCAGCGGTCGACTGAAGATCTCGCCAAGTGCCACGGCAATCACGCCGACAGCAATGGCGAGCACCGAAGCAGCTACCCCCTCGTCGACAGCCCTGTCGCGCTCGCCCGCACCGAACCATCTGGCTGCTCTCGCCGTGGTTGCGTAGTCGAGGAAACCACCGAGCATCGCCACTAACGACAGCAGCGTTCCGCCCAGCCCGAGAGCTCCGAGCTGCACCGAACCGAGATGGCCCACAACTGCGGTATCCACAAGGACGTAAAGCGGTTCAGCAGCCAGAACGAGGAACGCTGACGCCGTCAACGTCAGCAGCTGGCGCGTCCCGGGCGGCTCAGCCATCGTCGTGCCACGTTAGTGCCACTGCTGGGAGGCAAACCTTTTTTGAAGCAGTTAGCGGCGAGCGGCCCGCCACTAGCCACTAGCGATTCGCGATTCATCGGCAATTTATCCTGAATCGTCCTAATCTGCGTCGCTCGGCTTCGTCATATGCCCTCGACGGCCGTCAAATTTGGTCAGGATCTTCGCGAGCCGAACACAGCCTGACCATTTCAAGCGTTTTTTCGCACTTTCTGGTACACGATCTTCATCTCCAGAAAATCCTGTACCAGCCCTCGCTTGGAAAACGCACTTTTTGGTACAGAACTTTTCCGAACGCAAAATCCTGACCAATTCTGACGGTTTCCGACGCCCCCGCGCCCGCTCAGGGCCTCAATGCCCCTAGCGCCCGCAAGCTCCGGTCAGCCGCTAGCGGCTAGCGTTGCCTGGTGGGTACACCTCGCCTCCCGACACGTACATGTGACGGGCCGGCAAGCAACGACGCCGCTCTCGAGCCTTTCCGTGCCGTCGACGTCATTGCGTTGGACGTCGACGGGACGCTGCTCGCTGAAGACGAATCGATCGTCTCCGCAGAGATCGTCGAACTTCACTACGCTCTCGCGTCGCACCCCACCCCGATCGACTTCGTCCTGGTGACCGGGCGCCCGTGGGAGGGCGTCAAACATCTGGTAAGGAGCTTCGAAGCAGCTACAGGGCGGCGGGCCCCCCATGTCGTCCACTTCGGGTCGGTTGTCACCGACGCGCCCGGATCGAAAGCAATCCGCCGATCTGCGATCCCCGCCCAAACGGTCAGATCCGTCATCGACGCCTTCCTTAGCGGCGGCCTCGCACCGTCGGTGATCCAATGCGACGCGGACCTGTCCGAGACGCACTGGTCCGTCCGCGAGGCTGAACCGAAAGGGGCCGACCCGCAAAAGACTTACGGCTTCGGGGTACCCATCCGGGAGGTGACAGAGCTGCCCGCAGGCGTCGAGGCGCAAGTGATTCTCGCTAAGACGCAGCCCGACGTGGCGGCCCGGGTCCTCCGCGAGCTCGCGACACTCGAAACGAACCTGCCCATGGAATACCACAAACCGAGCGGCGTGCTCTACGTCGACTCGCAGGGATCCTCCAAGGCCGAAGGACTCCTGTTCGCCCTTTCGGAAATGGGCGTCTCCCCCGAGAGGACCATTGCCGTGGGAGACGCGACCCCTGACATAGCGATGTTCGAAACAGTCCGCCTCGGAGTCGCAGTCTCGACGGCCGACGCGGAGGTCATCGAGGCAGCCGACTACGTCGCGTCAAATGGATGCTCCGCGGCGGTGGTCGAAGTGCTGGAGTTGCTCTTGGCCGCGCGAGGAGAAGGGACGAGTTAGCGTCCTAGCGCCCTCCGGGGCCAACCCCTTGGAGCCTCGCCGCTACCTGTCGGTGACGGCGAAGTATGGGCTCGACGCCGTCGCTCACCAATCGCCCGTCGCGGACTACCGGCCGTCCCGCGACTACTGTGTGGCGTGCGCCGAGCGGACCGCAGCGCAGCCACGCCTCGACCGGGTCGGTGAGAGCTCCGGCGAATGCAATACCTTCGAGCGGCCAGCAGACGAGGTCACCGACGCTTCCCACGGCAAGCTGGCCGATTTCGCCGTCGCGACCGAGGCACGCAGCGGAACCTCGCGTAGCTATTTCCAACGATTGCCTGGCGCCCATCGCGGTCGGTCCGCCGCGTAGACGACCCTGCAGCAACGCCGTGCGCGCCTCCAACCAAAGCGATGCGTGATCGGTCGAGGCCGATCCGTCACATCCGAGCCCCACCGGGCATCCGGCGGCTCTGAGTTCGGCGACGGGTGCGATGCCGGCCGCGATCATCATGTTGGACGACGGGCAGTGCGCGACTCCGACCCCGGCGCGCCCGAGCCGGGCGATCTCGGCGCCGTCGGGATACACACAGTGCGCTACCCATGATCGAGACGTCATCCACCCGACGTCCTCGAAGTGCTCGATGGTCCTCTTGGAGAACTTCTCCAGCGCGTAGCGGTCCTCGTCTGGGTCCTCCGCCAGGTGTGTGTGGAGCCGCACGTCCAAACGCTCCGCCAGCTCGGCGGTTCGCTTCATCAGTTCGGGGGTCACGGAAAAAGGCGAGCACGGTGCCAGCGCAATCCGCACCATCGAGCCCGGCGACGGGTCATGAAATGCCGAAACGAGCCTCTCGCTGTCGGCGAGAATCTCGTCGTCATCCTGCACGACGGAATCCGGTGGAAGTCCCCCATCCTTGACCGACAGGCTCATCGAGCCGCGGGTCGGATGGAACCTCATGCCGAGCTCCTTCGCTGCGGTGATCTCCGCAGCGATCAGGTCGCCGCCGCCCTTCGGATGGACGTACAGATGGTCCGTCGTCGTGGTGCAGCCGCCGAGCGCCAGTTCCGCCAAGCCGACCCAAGCCGAAAGGTAGGCGGCTTCCTCGTCGAGCCCCGCCCACACCGGGTAGAGGGTGCTGAGCCAGTCGAAGAGACTGCCGTTGACTGCGGGGGCGAATGACCGGGTGAGGTTTTGATAGATGTGGTGGTGGGTGTTGATGAGACCCGGCGTTACCATGCACCCTTTGGCTGACAGCGTCGTTCGAGCTTGCGGTGGCCGGTCTCGTCGATCACCCAAGCCGACCACGAAACCGTCGGAGATGGCGACCCATCCGCCGGGGATTTCCCTGCGCTGGTCGTCGACCGTGGCAACCAGTTCCGCCTCGTCTACGACAAGATCGACGACGGGAGGTCCAGTGGGCGCCGCATCGTCTAGTTGAGAGAAATCCATTGCGCCACCAACCCTAGCCAGCCTCGGGCTGCAGCCAGAAGTCCGCCGGGAGAAACACCGACCCAGGAGCGGCGAACAGGTAGGCAGTAAATCGGTACGGCAGTTAGCCTTGACACGGTGACGCCCGTGTTGATGGTCGAAGTCGGCTCCGCAGCCGACCTGCACGACACGGGATGGCGCCACCCTGAGCGGGCAGAGCGCCTGAGGGCTGTCGAGGACGCCGCAGAGGACCCCCGGCTGCAGGGCGCGCTTCGCCGATGCCCAGCCAGGGCGGCCACACGCGACGAGCTTCTCAGAGTTCACTCCGGTAGCTACGTCGATGCGCTTCGGGACTACATCGCAGCCGGCGGAGGTGACATCGACGCGGACACGCATGTATCGCCGGGCTCGTGGGATGCCGCCCTGCTAGCGGCCGGGGGTGGCCTCACGGCCGTAGAAGCGCTGGATCGGGGCGAAGCGGCAAGTGCTTTCGTCGTGGCGCGCCCACCCGGCCACCACGCCACCGCAAGCGAAGCGATGGGGTTCTGCCTTCTCAACAATGCAGCGATAACCGCCGCCGCCCTCGCTAGTCGAGGTGAGCGAGTTCTGATTGTCGACTGGGACGTGCACCACGGCAATGGCACACAGGACATCTTCTGGGACGACCCACGGGTCATGTACCTTTCGACACACCAATGGCCGGCATATCCTGGAACCGGGCGACCTCAAGACACGGGGGGGCCTGCGGCACCGGGCCTGACCATAAACGTCCCTCTCCCGGCGAAAGCCACCGGCGATGTAGCGCGCCAGGCACTCCGCCAGGTTGCGGAGCCCGCGATCGAACGCTTCGATCCGACATGGGTCGTGGTCTCCGCTGGGTACGACGCGCATCGGGCGGATCCGCTCGCGGATCTGGCGTGGAGCGCCGGGGACTACAGCGACCTTACGTCAGACGTCGCCGCCTTCGCCCCCTCGCCGGGTCGACTCGTGGTGATGCTGGAAGGCGGCTACGACCTGGACGCTCTCAGGATGTCGGTCACCGCCACTCTCGCAGCGATGGCAGGGGAGACCTACCGTCCCGAGCCGCCAACGTCGGGAGGTCCAGGCGCCCTCGACGTGGACGCCATCGCAACTCTGAGAAGACGCCTCGTCGGGAGCTGACACGCGAACTCCGCAGAGAAGTTGTCCGCCGAGCACACCGTCTCGTAGCCGGCCGCCGGTAGAGTCGACGTTGCCGTGAACACAAGGTCGCACCGCCCCGCCGAGTCCCGTCCCGAAAAGCCGGGCAAGGTGGCCCTGCTGCAAGGACCGGAGGATCGTCGGGCTCTGGTGGTGATGAGCGTCGGGCACGGCATCCAACACTTCTACGTCGCGGGGCTCGCCGTGACATACCCGTTCGTGATATCTGCGCTTCACGTCTCCTACGGGGAGCTCGGGGTGGTCCTGACCGTCGCCGGCATCCTTGGGGGCCTGCTCCAGGGAGCCGCCGGACTGCTTCGGGGGGCAAGCGCCCGTCTCGTGCTCGGCGCGCAAAATGCCGGGCTTGCACTGTCGGCCATCCTCGGCGCGGTGGCGCCGGGTTTCGGCCTGTTCGC
>JAKCEB010000104.1 GCA_021838305.1 Actinomycetes bacterium
TCCTTAGATTCCCAGGGCTGTCCCTTGTCTGCTACAGGGGCGGCGGCAGGTATATCGCCCGGACGAATCGCCCGGCAGCGCTCTGAAGCACCCAAGCGGAAGCCTTCCGCCACTCGGGATCGGAGCCAAGGTCGAGATCGTAATCGACGACGAAGGTCCACAGGATAAACGGAATGTTGTCCCCGTGGGTACAAACAAGACAGTCCGTTCCCGCCAACGATTGGATCAAGTCCAGCGCACCTCGTTCGTTCGCTTCCGCCAGGGAATCGCTAAGGCGGACGGTCAGGTTCCTGGCTGCTGCGAGTGGGCCGACAGTACTCACGCACCGTAGAGCCGGGCTGGACATGACCAATGAAAGCGGGTACCCATCAAGGTGTTCGATCAGCGCTACAGCTTGCCGGCGGCCTTTGTCGTCCAACGGCCTGAGGCGGTCCTCGCCGCTCGAAGTCGATCGGTCCTCCGCGCTGGCGTGGCGAACGAGTAGCACACTCATCTGACAGCCGAATCCCAGCCCGACCAATCTTTGACACTCTTGGCTCGGACTGCGTCCCACTCAGACCTCCACTCGCGCCGGACGCGCTCCGCTCGCCTTCGTTCCTCCCCGATCAGTTGGCCGGCAACCATAGCCTGATGGGTGCTGGCGTCGGCCACCGCCGAGCGGAACCATCTTTCAGCGACCGAAGCGTCTTGCAGCTGACCCAGGGTCTCCTGCAGCGGCGTGATCGCTCGACCGAGGCGCCGTGCGCGATTCCCCAGGACGCTTGAGGACATTTCCGCGACGTAGCGGCACCGTTTCACGCGGATACGGACGTGGTGTATCTTCCGATCGGCGGGCTGGTCCCCAAGCTTGTGCACCGCCTTCGACAGATCCCGCCAACTGCGGGCAAGAATGGGGTAGAGCAAGGGCGCAGCCTTCGCTGATGGGTCATTCATCGGCGGATCTTCGATCAGCCCGTACATTCGCTCTACGAGCAAGGCGTGGGAGTCCTGGGCTAAATGGCTGACTAACCGGAATTGGGCTTCGTTCCGCTCGTCACGAAGCCGCTCGACAAGTCCGTCCAAGTGACAGCGGTCGTCTACCTCGAGGGTCTGCGCTGCGCCCCGGAGCTGAGCCAAAAGTACGTCGGCATCCCGGACAGCGCCGAGCAGGCGCCCGAGGGGGCGAAGTGACTCCACGGTTTGCCGGTGTGCCGCTGCCTCGATGAATGGCTCGAGGGCGCCGAGACTAGCCCGAAGTTGCCGGATTGCGACTCGCGCCTGGTGGACGTCCTCTGGATCTCGGCCGAGGCGCACACCTCCCTCATGGACCAAGAAACGCTTGAGGCCGACCTCCACCGTGGTGGCAGTCAGTTGAGCGATTGTGGCTTTCACCCGTGGGTTCCGTCGATCAGATCCAAACCCCTGCCAGTCCAATCAAGTTCGCGGCCCCCATGATACCGATCTACCGACGGCATCCACCGCATCTCGCACTCAGCGGAGTTTTACCGCCCGGAGTCGTATTTCTTACAACGACTTGTATTGTACGAGCGTTTCATATAGTTTGATACTATGTTGCTTCGTATCCATCCTGAGGTGGTGGAGAAGATCGCCGAGACACCCGAGGATCGGGACCGCCTCCGGCGCGAGGCGGCAACGTTGCGAGCCGTCGCACATCCAGGTGTGGTGCGGCTGGTGTCGGCAAGTGATAACCAGCTCACGCTCGACCGGATCATCGGAAGCGCTATCTCCGACTCCCCAGGCGAGTCCTGCAATGACGTCGCAGCATGGGGCGCGGCACTGTGCACCACTGTCAGCGACCTGCACGACATCGGGTGCGCTCACACCGCCATTTCGGCTGATCACGTGATCTTGGACGGCGTTGGCCACCCAGTGCTTTGCGGCTTCGGTAGCGCCCGGTGGGCAAGTGATCAGTCTGAATGGTCGAGACTTGCGCTGGTTGACCGTAACGCAGTCGTCTCGATCCTCGCCGAGCACCTCGGTGACTTCGATTCGAAGGAACCAGGAGCGCTGCACCTGCCGGCCCGTCAGATGAACCGGCTGCTCAATAGGCGGCGGCGCCGACTCTTCCGGCGAAGCGATACGGATCTCCGGTCTCTAGCGAGAACTCTGGCTGCGCTGAGCGGCGCCACGGCGGAGCGGACGGCAGGAGTACCGCGCCCGAGGCCTTCGAAGACGAGACTTCGGATGGTACACCCCAGCCGCCGAATCGAGGCTGTGGCAGCTGCTTTGGCAGTGGCTTCGGTGCTCGGCATTGGCCTACTCGCCACCAGTTCTGCTCGACGCGGACCCAATCGATCACGATCTGGGCAGACCGTCATCGTTGTCGGGCCGTCCGGCCCCGTTCGACTCGTCACCAGTTGGTCCGGGCCGGTGTCGGTGCTCGTTGGTCGCTGGAACTGCCACTACGCCACTCCGGCGGTTCTGCAAGCCGATACTGGCCAAGTGTGGGTTTTCTCTGGGTGGCCCCCACCTACTCAAAGCGAGGTAGGTCACCTCGTAGCGCGCGTGGCAGGAGCCGTCTCATTGTCACGCTTGCCACGCCCGCTTGGTTGTGACACTCTCATGGTCGAAACGCGAAGTGGCAGTTCGGCTGTGGCCACAGCCACGGCGGCAGGCGGGCGATGATGGGCTCATGACGCAGACCGCGAGGCGGACACAGACAGCACCTGCGGCCAAGCCGCCGGGACGAACCGCCGCGACGCTTGGCGCCGTCGGTCTGGTTGTCGCACTTACCGGGTTGGCCGTGTACGTCGTGGGGCGCAAAGTCCTTGCACCGCCTGACCTTGCCGAGCCCGGCACGTGGGAGCGATGGTTCGTAAGCGTTGGACCGGTCGTGGCGGTCTTCGCCGTCGGCCGGGTCCTGCTTCTCGCAGTTTCAGCGCTTTGGGTTTTCACGGCGGTGTCGCTGGCCTGCGCGAGTCTCGGCGGCCCCGGCAGGCGCGTGGCTCTCCTCATGGTCGGACTTCTGCGCCGGCTCCACTTGCCCGGCAGCGCGAGGATGATTGCGCTGACAGTCGGCTTGTCTGTCTCGGCAGTAACGCTCGGCGCGTGCGGAGCTGCCGAATCGCCTTCTTCTGCCAGCCCTCCAGCACCAGTCCTCGTCAACCCCGCTGCCGGCCCGGTTTCGACGGTGCGCAGCCCTGCTACAACAGTTGCTTCCCCAACCCCGCGGGTTTTGCCGACACCAAGTTCAGCGGCCCCGACAGGGACGCCGACATCAGTGGCAGCCCCGACAGGGACGCCGACATCAGCGTCCCCGGCGAACCCCGCAGCATCACCGAGCCCAGCCTCCGCGCCCGGCGGCCTTTGGGTCGTCCGCCCGGGGGACGACCTGTGGTCGATCGCCGCGCAGACAATTCAACTCCGCCTCGGCAGGCAGCCGGACAGAGCGGAGATCGCCGCATACTGGCTTGAAGTGATCGCCGCCAATCACAACGGCCTCCCTCGCCCTGATGACCCGAGCCTGCTCTATCCTGGGGATCTGATCGAGCTGCCTGCGAGCTGAGGTTGGCTCACGTCGCTATCCACGAGGCGAAGTGCGACTTCGTTGGCGAGGAGCCTCCCATGCGGTGTCAACGACACCCCTCCGGTTCCGTTCCGCTCGAGGAGCGATGCCAGCACAGGATCGTCCGCCCAACCAGGCAAATGGGCTTCGGCGACACCCGACGCCGTGCGGATCCCAAGCACGAGGGCTTCCATTCGCCGCTGAGCCCGTTCGAGGTGTTCGCCGGCTGCTTCCCCGTCGCCGCCTGCGCCGACGAGGTTCACGTAGCGCTCGGGTGTCCTCACGTTCCACCAGCGCCGCGCAGTTCCGGACTCGACATTCACGCTGTGTGAGTGAGCCGAACAGCCGAGACCCAGGTACTCCCCCTGCTCCCAGTAGAGCTGGTTGTGCCTACAGGCCGCTCCCGGCTTCGCCCAATTGGATATCTCGTACCATTGCAGCCCGGCATCGCGTAAGCGACGGTCGGCTAGGAGATATTTGTCAGCCTGATCGTCAGGATCAGGGTGACGGCTCGCGTCGCGGGCCAAGGGGGTTCCCGGCTCGACGGTCAAAGAGTAGGCGCTCACATGAACCGGCGCCGGCTCCAACGCCAGCACAGCATCGAGTGTGGCCGCCCAGTCCGACACCGACTCGCCGGCAGCGCCGATGATCAAATCAACGTTGAGCGCGTCGGCGAACCCCGCTTCCCCCGCCGCCGAGATTGCCCTGCGCACCGAGTCGGGGCCATGACGCCGACCGAGGGAGGCGAGCACGTGAGGCTGCATCGACTGTACCCCGAACGACAAGCGGGTCACTCCCGCCCGCCTGTAGGAGGAGAGCTTTGCGACATCGACGCTTTCGGGGTTGCATTCAACCGTCACTTCAGCGTTATCCGTACGCGCGATCAAAGCCAGGATCGACTCGAGCTGTCCTTCGTCAAGGAGCGACGGGGTGCCTCCGCCGAAGAACACGGAACTGGCGGGGCGACCGCCGTCGAGCAGCCGCATAGCCGCAGTGCCGCAGGCCTTGGCATAGGCGCTCATCAGATGGCCTTTGTCGGTCCACGTCGCAAAAGCGCAGTAATCACAACGCGACGCACAAAAAGGTATGTGCACGTAAACTCCGAACGGCGCCGGGGCGGAAGGATTCGGATCTGCGAACACGACCAAGGCTCCGCTAGTCCACGAACCGATGGCTGACGAGTCCGGCGCGCAACGACCCGAGAAGGACACCGGCCGCAACCGCCGCTGTCTCGGTGCGCAGGACGGCTTCGCCGAGCCCTACCTGCGACGGCGCTTCTGCCAACTCCTCGGGGCTCCAGCCTCCCTCGGGACCGACGAGGACGGTGTGGACACCCTGACGAATGCCGGGCGCGCCGGGCTGCGCCAACGCCACTCCGCTCTCCCCGGAACCGACTAGCAATCCTCGCCACCCGTCGAGCGCGTCGACTTTCGGGAGCCAGCACTGACGGCTCTGCATCACAGCCGAACGCGCGACCCGGCGAAGACGTTCCATGTGAGGGGCCGAAGTGTCCACCTGCCAACGCACCACCGTGCGTTGGGTCGGAATGAGCACAATCCGGTCGATGCCGAGTTCGGTCAACTTCTGCACGGCCCACTCGGGGCGGTCGCCTTTTACCGGGGCGAAGCCGACAGTCAGCGAGGGGGCGTTGGGCGCTTCACGCGAGACGGGTCCGTCGGATCGAAGGACGCCTTTGCCTTGGTACAGGCACGGCAGGTACCCACCATGACCGTCAGTGGCTCCCACTTGCTCGCCGGGGCGAAGGCGTAGGACCTTGTCGAGATGATGGACGTCAGCTGCGTCGAGCTTTAGATCGTCGAGATCGGAGACGATCACATGCGCACTCGGCCTCGCCAAGCGGGAGGCTACTTGAACGCTCCCCGAAGCTTCGACATCAACCCGCCTTCGGGCGCTGCCACATCCTCGCCTCGCAACTCGGCAAACCGCCGAATCAGTTCCTCCTGCTCCTTCGACAAGTCATCCGGCGTGTCGACCACCAAGATCACCACCAGGTCGCCGCGGCCACGGCCACCGAGGTTCGGGACACCGCGTCCCCGCAGGCGGATCTCCTTGCCTCCCTGAGACCCTGCGGGTATCTCCAGCTCTTCGGTGCCGTCGAGAGTCTCGAAAGAGACGGTGGCGCCGAGCGCGGCCTGAGTCATCGCGACGTGAAGGGCGGCGTGGAGTTGCGGCCCCTGGCGCATGAACGTCGGATGCGACTTCACTCTCAGATGCACGTAAAGGTCGCCGGGCGGCCCTCCCCTCAACCCACCTGCACCCCTTCCGGGGAGCCGCAGTGTCGCACCATCGTCGACTCCCGCAGGAACGTCGACAACGAAGCTGTGCTCCTCTCGGCGGCGGCCCTCCCCCCGACAATCGGGGCACGGGGAAGTGATCTCCTCGCCGGTGCCCCCGCAGCGCGTGCACGGCGACGCCGTGACCATCTGGCCGAGGATCGACTGGCGGACCTTGCGAACCTCTCCCGCCCCTTGACATACGCTGCAGCGGATCGGTGTCGTACCGGGGCGAGCACCGGTCCCGGAACAGGTGGCGCACGTCTGGGGGAGCCTCACTGTGATCTCGTGTTGCACTCCGAAGACCGCTCCGGCGAACTCGATCGCGACCGTCGCTTCCGCGTCCTCGCCTTTGCGCGGACCGCTGCGGGACCGCTGGCCACCACCAGGGCCACCGCCGGCTCCGAAAAATGCGTCGAAGAGATCGCCGAAACCCGACCCGAAACCGCCGAAAGGATCCGCGGCGCCGCCCCCCGCTCCACGCTGGCTGGACCCGAACATGTCGTACTGCCTGCGCCGCTCTGGATCTCGCAGCGTCTCATACGCGAGGTTCACTACTTTGAAGCGTTCCTCCGTCGAAGGATCATCGCGGTTTGCGTCCGGGTGCAACTCGCGCGCGAGCCGCAAATATGCCTTCTTGATTTCGTCTTCGGAGGCGTTCCGTGAGACGCCGAGAATCTCGTAGAAGTCGTCGGGTGCAACCGCCGGCAAGAGTCTTTTACCTTTCCTCGGAGCCTTTGCTCAATGCCTGGCTTAACCGTTTGCTCACCACGCCAACAGCGGCGAGCGTCTGTTCGTAGTGCATTCTGGTCGGGCCAAGTATCCCCACTGTACCGGCCCTTTCGCCTTCAATGCGATACGGAGCGACGACAATCGAACAGTCCGCGAGCGGGACGACGCCGTGCTCGGCGCCGATCGCGACCGTGAGGCCGCTGTCGAGCACGTCCTTGATGAGGCTCACGAGCACGTACTGCTGTTCCAAGGTGTCAAGAACACGACGGATGGTGCCGACCGCGTCGAACGCGGCGGCAACATGCGACGCCCCACCGACGAACACCTGCGGCATGTGCGAAGTCGCGCTGTCGTCGCCATAAAGAGCTCTCAACGCGGCTTCGGCTGTCCGACGCACCTTCGCGAGGGTCACCTCGGTGAAGGCGCGCTCGCCGCCCGCAGAGTTGGGCTCCCCACCCGCCGACTGGCCTTCGCCGGACGCGCCGCTCAAGTCCACGGGCGCCCCGAATGCAGTGCCCACCAGGGAAGTTGAGAGCCGCTCGGAAACCGCCGACGCCAAGGACTCGTCGCAGCCGTCCGCCACCTCGAGAGTTCGCTTCTCGACCGCCCCGCTCGCAAGAACGACGACCAAGAGAGCGACTGTCGAACTGAGCGACACGAGCTGCACCGAGCGGATACGCGCCGGGTCCTCTGCGTCGCGGACCACGACCGCTGCATAGTCCGTAATCCCCGCAAGGAACCGGCTCGTGTCGGCGAGCATCCTCTCGAGCTCGCCGTGCGCTTGGGCGAAAAAAGTCCGGATCTGCTGGGCGTGAAGCTCGTCTAGATTCCCGGCGGGCGCGATGTGGTCGACGAAGAACCGGTAGCCTTTGTCAGTAGGAACCCGACCGGCGCTCGTGTGGGGCTGGACGAGATACCCGTCACGTTCCAGGCTGCCCATCTCGTTCCTGATGGTCGCCGCTGATATGCCCATCCCGTGGGCGCGGGTCACCGACGCGGAGCCGACCGGCTGCGCCGTCTGGATGTACTCCTCGACTACAGCTCTGAGGATCGCTGCTTTTCGTTCGTCCAACACGTTGGCTTAAAACGATACCGACTGGCGGCGCCAAGCGGCGTCATACCAGCGACGCTCTACTCCTCCAGGCGGAGGGCCTTGATGAACGCCTCCTGTGGAACCTCGACACGCCCGATATTTTTCATTCGCTTCTTGCCCTCCTTCTGCTTTTCGAGGAGCTTGCGCTTTCGGGTTATGTCGCCTCCGTAGCACTTCGCGAGGACGTCCTTGCGCTTCGCCTTGACCGTCTCACGGGCCACTACGCGGCCTCCGATCGCGGCCTGGATCGGTACGTCGAACATTTGCCGTGGAATCAGCTCGCGCAGTCGCTCGGTCATTTTTCGCCCGTACACCGTTGCGGCGGAGCGGTGCACGATGGCCGAGAACGCGTCTACCGGAACGCTGTTGAGCAGCACGTCGATCCTCACCAGGTCCGCGTCGGCGAAGCCCGCCGGCTCGTAGTCGAGGCTCGCGTAACCCTTCGTGCGGCTCTTCATGGCGTCGAAGAAGTCCATTACCACCTCCGCCAAGGGAATCCGGTAGATCAGCTCGAGGCGCTCGGGAGAGATGTACTCCATCCGGATCATGTCGCCTCGCCGGCTCTGGCAGAGGTCCATCAACGTCCCTGTGTACTCGCTAGGCGTCAGGATCGTCGCCTGCAGGTACGGCTCCTCGATCGAGGCGAGCTTCTGCGGTTCTGGCATATCCGAGGGGCTGTGAACCTCGACCGTCGCGCCGTCCGTGAGGTGCGCCAGGTACTCGACGCTCGGCGCCGTAGCAATCAACGACAGGTCGAACTCCCGTTCAAGGCGCTCGCGCACTATCTCCATGTGCAGCAAACCGAGAAAGCCACAGCGAAACCCGAACCCCAAAGCTCCAGACGTTTCGGGCTCGTAGGTGACCGACGCGTCGTTGAGGCGGAGCTTCTCCAGCGCCTCCCGCAACGAGGAGAACTCGTCCCCGTCGATGGGATAAAGCCCGCAGAAGACCATCGGCTTGGGGTCCCGATACCCCTCCAGCGCTTCCCTCGCTGGCGCGGCTGCTGAGGTCACAGTCTCACCGCTTCGGGCCTCCCCCACGTCCTTGATCCCAGCGATCAGATACCCGACTTCTCCGGGGCCGAGCGTCGAGACCGGAAGGTTGACGGGCGTCCGCACGCCGATCTCCTCGACGTCGTGGCTACGAGCTGCCTGCATGAACCGCAGGCGGGTGCCAGTAGCCAACGTCCCGTTGACGATCCGAACTGCGCTCACCACGCCCCGGTACTGGTCGTAGTAGGAGTCGAAGATCAGTCCCTGCAGGGGCAGAGAGGGATCGCCGGCCGGAGCGGGGATCCTCTCGCAGATAGCGTCGAGCAGGTCCGCGACACCTTCACCCGTCTTGGCCGATATCCGCAGGATCTGTGAAGCCGGAACGCCGAGCACCTTCTCGATCTCGGCTGCGTAGCGGTCGGGGTCCGCGGCGGGAAGGTCGATCTTGTTGAGCGCAGCGACGATCTCCAAGTCGTTCTCTATCGCCTGGTAAGCGTTGGCCAAGGTTTGCGCTTCGATCCCCTGAGCCGCGTCCACGAGAAGGACTACGCCTTCGCACGCTGCGAGGCTCCGACTCACCTCGTAGCCGAAGTCGACGTGGCCGGGGGTGTCGATCAGGTGGATCGTGTGGCCTTTCCAGGTAACGCGAACGTTCTGCGCCTTGATGGTGATGCCCCGCTCACGCTCGATGTCCATCGAGTCGAGGTACTGCTCCCTCATGTCACGAGCGTCGACGGCTCCAGTCAGCTCGAGGATTCGGTCAGACAAGGTGGACTTGCCATGGTCGACGTGAGCGACGACGCTCAGGTTCCTGATCTTGGCGAGGTTCACTGTTTGACCATTTTCGATTGGCGATGAGGGGACGGGAAAAAAGAGACCGGGGGTTCTAGCAGCGGGGCACCGCACGACATAGGGTTAGCGCATCCAAGACAACTACCAGCCCGCAATCACGATATCTGCTACCTACGGCGCCGCCGGCAGCGTCATCGCGCCCAGGCTCGCCCGGCTGCTGGGCCTGCCCTTCGTCGACCGGCTGCTCAACCCGGACGCCATGCCGGAGCAACCCGGCGGGGCGCGCTCTCAAGAGCACCTTGCGGGGGGCGAGGAGGAGTCCACGCCCGCC
>JAKCEB010000105.1 GCA_021838305.1 Actinomycetes bacterium
GGCGGGATGGGTGGCGACTACCTGGCCCTTTGCGTCGCCCTCGAAGAGCTCGCGCGCGTTGACTCGTCTGTTGCGATAACCCTCGAGGCCGGAGTCGGGCTTGGCGCGATGCCGATCTACCGCTTCGGTACCGAGGAGCAGAAGCAGCGATGGCTGCCCGACCTGTGCAGTGCCACGATTCTCGGGGCGTTCGGACTCACCGAGCCGGGAGGCGGGTCCGACGCAGGCGCCACACGAACGACGGCGCGACTCGACGGAGATGAGTGGGTCATCAACGGCACGAAGGCGTTCATAACGAACTCCGGCACGGCCATCACGGGTATTGTAACGGTGACCGCTGTGACCCGGCGCTTGGATGGGGGACGACCGCAGATATCGGCGATAATCGTACCGGCGGGAACCCCAGGCTTTACAGTGTCGAAGACCTACTCGAAGGTCGGCTGGCTCGCGTCCGACACGAGGGAGCTGTCCTTCGACGATTGCCGGGTGCCCGCTGCGAACCTGCTCGGCGAAGTCGGGCGAGGCTACGCACAATTCCTGCAGACACTCGACGAGGGAAGGGTCGCCCTTGCCGCATTGTCGGTCGGGCTCGCGCAGGGCTGCATCGATGAATCCCTCCGCTATCTCGGCGAGCGCGAAGCGTTCGGGCACAAGATCGGCGAGTACCAGGTGCTGCAGTTCAAACTCGCTGACATGGAAGCCCGGACTCACACTGCACGCTTGGCGTACAGGGACGCGGCGCAGCGGATGCTCAATGGCCGCCCGTTCAAGAAGCACGCCGCCATAGCGAAACTCGTCGCATCAGACGCAGCGATGCTGAACGCGAGGGAGGCGACGCAGATCTTCGGCGGGTACGGCTTTATGAACGAGTCCCCGGTCGGGCGCTTCTACCGTGACGCGAAGATCCTCGAGATTGGCGAGGGTACGAGTGAAGTCCAGCGGATGCTCATCGCCCGGGAACTGGGTTTGCGGTCCGCCCTGTAGGTGGTAGTACTACTGGGCGAAGATTCCGACGAGGGTTCGAGCGGTCTGGGTTAGTACTTGGCAGCGGCTGCGAATGAGCTTCGTCACAAACTCGTGGTCGCGCAGCGTGCGGATGTCGTTAGCGGCTCGGCGGGTGCTCTCGCTTCCGAACCGGTGAAATCGTGGACTTTGGTGCAGAGTTCAACGACGCTGATCTCTGCGGGGACGACGGCGAGGGCGACGGCAGCTGCGCTGAAATAATTGACTATTGACGCGTGACCTGCGCACCGCTAGACTCAAGGTTAGTAGTAATCGATGCCTAAATACTTTCGCTGTCTCGCACCTTTCGAAGGGAGGGAAAGTGTGAAACGTCTCTTGGTTGCGCTTGTTCTGTGCTTCGGGTCTATCGCTGTCGCGTCGGTGACCGGAGCTTCGTCGGCGTTTGCCATTACTGGTGATGAGGGGGGATACAGCGGTAATGGAGTCAATATCCGGACCGGTCCGAACACTAGTTATACGATATTAGGTGAGGGCTACGTGGGCCAGGTTGCCTGCATTTGGGGTTACGTCTACGGGCAGAATATAAATGGAAACTCGCTTTGGGTCAGCCATGATGACTTTTCTACCGGTGTAGGGCCAGGTTATGCATCAGATTATTACATGTTTCAGTACTATCCGACTCAATACTGCTACATAACCTGAGGAGTGACACCAGATGAGATCTCTTCACCGATCACGCTGGATGATTCTAGCTGCTACAGGTGCACTGGCGGCGGCATCTGCCGTAGCGGTTGGTGTCGAAGGGACCACCTCGGCATCAAAACGGGCTTCCGAACCACCCCAGTTTGGCTCGCACGCAGTCCTTGCATCGAGCGTATCCGATGCCTTATCTAACACAACCAGTGATATTTCTTTTGTCCACGCTGTTGTAACTCGTGGTTCCGTTGTTGTTTCTGATACTTCGACATGGGTCGATCCGGATGGATCGGCGCGTGCCGAAACTTTCAGCACGACCGGCAATCCTCTTACGGACGAAGCCATATCAAGCACGGGCGTTGCACAGGTGATCGACTACACGCGCCAGGCGTGGTGGACCCTTCCCTCTCCTGTCCACTTAGGCGCGCCTGACGTCGAAGGATTGATCAGTGATTTGCAATCCGGCGCGCTGAAGCCCTCCGGCGAGCGTAGCGTTAGCGGACGGACATATCTTGAGCTTGAAGGAAGTCCGAAGGAGCTTCCGACGGGTAGCACAGTCGTACTATTAGTAAATCCTGCTACGTACCTCCCTGTCTCGGCCACAGACATAGAGCCAGGTGCCACCGTTCAAGAGGAACTCAGTTGGAACCCAGTGACCCCGCAGTGGTCAACTCAGCTTTCCGTCGCCGTGCCAGCAGGATTCGTGCATCTGACATCTCCTCCATCTGGGGTCGTCTCAAACGGAGTCGGATAATTCCTCAGCGGGATCAGAAGCGAGGACGTCACGGACGTCATCTTCTTTTGCTCGACGGGCCTGAAGTCCCGCCCAGAGGCTGTAGCAGCCGGACGTGACCAAAGATGATTACCTTTGCGGGTTCGGCGCCATGCCGTCTATGGATCGAGGCGGGCCGAGGCGCTTCCGGAGAGCACCAGATCGCCGTTGTGGTTGCGGGTTTCGACCGCTATGTCTGCGACGGGGCCGTCCTCGGTCTCGCGGATTGCGGTGACCTCGGCCCTTCCGAGAAGCGTATCGCCGGGCCATACCTGCTTGACGAAGCGCACCCCGTAGCGAAGCAGCCTGCCGTCGCCGACCCAGTCGGTCAGCAGCCGGGCGGTGATGCCCATCGTGAGCATCCCGTGTGCGAACACGCTCGGGTATCCGGCGACTTGCGTCGCGAACACCTCGTCGGTGTGCAGCGGGTTGTAGTCTCCCGAAGATCCCGCGTATTGGACGATCTGGGTCCGAGTGAGGTCCTCGACGAGGGTCGTCTCGCGGTGGTCGCCCACGGAGAGTTGTGACATCGACAGCGCCATCAGCGTGACCCCCCTGTGACAGGGCCGGCCGTTCGCACGCCGACACCCCGTGCTGTGACCACGAGTTCCCCCGTCTGGTCGCGATACTCGGTTACCGATTCCGCGAACTCCAGCCTTCCCGAGCGGCCCTCCTTGTCCCAGCGCTTGCCGGGGATCGCCGTCGCAGTCAGTACGTCGCCGGGTCGCAGGTTTCGGTGATAAGTGAACTCCTGCTCGGCGTGCAAAGTCCCGCCGTTCCCGGACCCCCCTCCGGTGCCGGACCCCCCGCTGGCGCCCCCGTCGCCTTCGGGGCTCGAGGCGGCTCCCGCCGTGCCGCTCGGCGTCCGGCCTGAGCCGAACCATTTCTGTCCGGGCTTCGGGCGAAGCGGGTAGTCAGGGTCGAACTGCGCTGCGGACTGGACGAACGTCGGCGGCGCGATGACCCCGCCCATCTCCGTAGATCCGGCGTAGTCCTCGTCGTGGTAGATCGGGTTCGTGTCCCCGACAGCGCGCGCGAACATGAGGATCGCACCTTTTTCCACCGGAAACTCTGTAGCGGCCAAAGTTAATTCCCCTCACTTCGTAGGTGCTCGGCGAGCGACCGGGTTGCCCCGGCGACCACCCGAAGGCTACGTCAAGGGGGGCTGTCATTCCAACCGGTGCCGCCCCGAACACGCCGCCGTGGGTCCGCCCGGGCGAATCGATCTATGTTTGAGGCATGGCAAACGACATGAAGCCCCGCAGCCGAGAGGTGACCGACGGGTTCGAGAAGGCGCCGGCTCGGGCGATGCTTCGCTCGATCGGCATGACCGACGGGGATTGGGGCAAGCCCCAGGTCGGCGTGGCATCGTCGTGGAACGAGGTGACCCCGTGCAACATGCCGCTGGACCGCCTTGCAAAGCACGCGAAAGAGGGCGTGCGCGAGGCGGGAGGCTTCCCCATCGAGTTCGTCACGATCGCTGTCTCCGACGGTATCTCGATGGGCCACGAGGGGATGCGAGCGTCTTTGGTGAGCCGAGAGGTGATCGCCGACTCCGTGGAGACGGTGATGCACGCGGAGCGCTTCGACGCCATGGTCACGTTCGCAGGATGTGACAAGTCCCTGCCCGGGATGCTGATGGCCGCGGCGCGCATAGACCTGCCGACGGTGTTCCTCTACGGCGGGAGCATCCTGCCCGGACGGGGGCGCAATGGGGAGGCTCTCGACATAACGAGTGTCTTCGAGGCGGTCGGAGCCCGCGCAACCGGCGCCATGAGCGACGAGGACCTCTCCTACATCGAGCGGGCCGCCTGCCCGACGATCGGCAGCTGCGCTGGCATGTTCACTGCCAACACCATGGCCTCGATATCCGAGGCGCTCGGGATGGCGCTGCCCGGGTCGGCTTCGCCTGCGGCGGTCGACGCCCGCCGGGACGGCCTAGCGGTGGAGTCGGGTCGGGCGGTGGTCAAGCTCATCGAGGCCGGGATAACCCCTCGGCGGATCATGACGAAGGAGGCCTTCGAGAACGCCATAGCAGTCACTATGGCTCTCGGTGGCTCGACCAACGCTGTCCTTCACCTTCTCGCGATCGCAGCGGAGGCCAGGGTCGAGCTCGAACTTGACGACTTCAACCGAATAGGGCGCAGGGTGCCGCACATCGCCGACACGAAACCGCACGGCAGGTTCCACATGTACGACATCGACCGCGTCGGCGGGGTGCCGATGGTGATGGCCGAACTGCTAAGCGCTGGCTTGCTCCACGGCGATTGCATAACTGTCACAGGGCGTACGATCGCGGAGAACCTGGAAGCTCTGTCGCCACCTGCACCGGATGGCACGGTCGTTCACCGGGTAACGGAGCCGATCCACTCCGAGGGAGGTATTGCCGTCCTGCGGGGTTCCCTGGCCCCGAGCGGTGCGGTGGTGAAAGTGGCGGGGATCGACCACGACCATTTCGAGGGAACCGCTAGGGTCTTCGACGGCGAGGACAAGGCGATGGCGGCGATCCTGTCCGGTTCGATCGAGCCGGGCACGGTCTTGGTCATCCGCTACGAGGGCCCCAAGGGAGGCCCCGGGATGCGGGAGATGCTTGCCGTTACCGGGGCGATGAAAGGCGCCGGTCGGGGAGGGGACTGCGCTTTGGTGACCGACGGGCGCTTCAGCGGAGGCACGCACGGGTTCTGCGTCGGCCACGTGTCCCCTGAAGCCGTGGACCTGGGTCCGATCGCTCTCGTCGCCGACGGAGACAGGATTGTCGTCGACGTCTCGGCCCGAAGCATCGACTTGCAAGTCGACGGCGAGGAGCTCGACCGTCGTCGTGAGGCCTGGGTGCGTCCCCCGGCGCGCTACACCTCTGGGGTCCTTGCCAAGTATGCCCGGCTCGCTGCGGGGGCTGAGCGAGGGGCGATCACCGAGGCGTGAGCGGCGAGGCGCAAGGCGTGAGCTGGCGAGGCGACACCCGCGAAAATGTCGGCAGGCACGTGATGTTGCATCGGCGCTTGCGATGAGCCATAATGTCGACGTGAAGTTCATCTCGACCCTCCTAGTAGTAATCACCTGACGCACACGCCCCTCTAAGCGTGTGCGTCCGACGGCCTCCCTTGCGGGAGGTCGTTTTCTTTGTGCCGTGCATTTCGCCCACACGCCGTCGAGTCACTTACAAAACCGCCGAGTCACTCACAAAATCAAACGACACCGGAAGGATTGAAGCGAAACCATGAAGATGACAGGAGCCCAGGCGCTCGTCAGGAGCCTCGAGTTGGAGCACGTCGAAGTGATCTTCGGTCTGCCCGGCGGCGCCATCCTCCCCGCGTACGACCCGATCCTCGACTCGCCGATCCGCCACATTCTCGTCCGCCACGAGCAGGGCGCCGGCCACATGGCGGAGGGCTACGCGCACGTGACGGGACGACCCGGCGTGGCAATGGTGACTAGCGGCCCCGCAGCGACGAACATGGTGACGCCGCTCTGCGACGCCTATATGGACTCCGTTCCCTTGGTGGTGATCACCGGCCAGGTGAGCCGGTCGTTCATCGGCACAGATGGGTTCCAGGAGTGCGACACGGTCGGCATCACACGGTCGGTCACCAAACACAACGAGCTGGTGATGGACCCGAAGGAGCTGCCCCTCATCATGCGCCAAGCGTTCCACCTCGCGACGACCGGGCGGCCTGGGCCTGTGCTGGTGGATGTCCCGAAGGACGTCCTGCAAGCAGAGATCGACTTCTACTGGCCGTCAGACGAGGACGTGGCAACCTCGCTGCCCGGATACAAGCCGACAACCAAAGGGCACCCGAGGATGATCAAAGAGGCCGCCCGACTCATCCGCGAAGCTCGGCGACCTGTCATCTACGCGGGCGGTGGGATCTTGAAAGCACGAGCGGCCGAGGCTCTCCGCGAGCTCGCCGAACGAACCGGGATACCGGTCGTAACGACGCTGATGGGCCGCGGCGGCTTCCCCGACGACCACGAACTTTGCCTCGGAATGCCCGGTATGCACGGGAATTACACGGCGATAACTGCCATGCAGCAGTCCGATCTTCTGATCACTCTCGGGGCCCGCTTCGACGACAGGGTGACAGGGCGCGTGGACTCGTTTGCGCCATTGGCAAAAGTGATCCATGTCGACATAGATCCCGCGGAACTAGGCAAGATACGCCAACCTGACGTCCCGATCGTCGGCGACTGCCGCCAGGTGATTACCGAGATAGTCAAGGCGCTCGCCGATCAACCTGCCCCCGAACTAGGCGAATGGCGCAGCACGATCTCCGGTTGGCAGGAGCGCTACCCGCTGCACTACGACAGTTACGTCGCCGGGGACGCCCTCAAACCCCAGCAGGTGATGGAGACCCTCCGCGATTCCGCGCCGGAAGGGACGATCCTCGTGTCCGGCGTCGGCCAGCACCAGATGTGGGCCAGTCAGTACTGGCATTTCAACGAGCCCTACACTTGGGTGAACTCCGGCGGCCTCGGCACCATGGGCTTCTCGGTGCCCGCAGCGGTCGGCGCGAAAGTCGGCCGGCCGGACCGGACGGTGTGGGCCGTGGACGGCGACGGATGCTTCCAGATGACAGCGCAGGAGCTTGTCACGGCGTCGAGCGAGCGGATACCTATCAAGGTCGCGATCCTCAACAATGCTTATCTCGGGATGGTCCGCCAGTGGCAGGAGATGTTCTACGAGGAGCGCTACAGCGAGGTGTACCTCTCGCCGGACCTGCCCGACTACGTCAAGTGGGCTGAAGCGATGGGCTGTGTCGCTTTCCGGGTCGAGGACCCCGACGAGGTGGAGCCGACCATCGCCAAAGCGAACGCTATCGACGACCGACCCGTCGTCATCGACTTTCGCACCGATGCACGCGAGAAGGTCTTCCCGATGGTGCCGGCCGGTCTGTCCAACGACGACGTCGTCGTGCACCCTGCGCAGTCGAGTTCGGTGAAAAAGGTGGTCCAGTGATGGCAGCGCCAACCTCAACGCATCAGACCCTTTCGGTGCTCGTCGAGAACCGCTCGGGGGTTCTTGCGCGGGTGAGCGGGATGTTCGCCCGCCGCGGTTTCAACATCATCTCCTTGGCGGTCGCCCCGTCGGATGATCCCCGCTTCAGCCGCATCAACCTGGTGATAGACGTCGAGGAGACATCGGTGGAGCAGATGACGAAGCAGCTTTTCAAGCTCGTCAACGTGGTCAAGATCACGGAGCTGCACCCTTCCGAAGCTGTCGAGCGGGAGCTGCTTATGCTGACCGTCGCAGCGGGAACCAATCACCGGGGGGAGGTCGTCGAGCTCGTGGACATCTTCGACGCCAAGATCGTCGACGTGAGTCCTGCCGCTGTCACCGTGATGCTCGCAGGTGAGCCGGACCGCCTCGACGACTTCGAGGACCTGATGCGCTCATACGGGATCGTAGAGATTCAACGCACCGGTCGGGTGGCGCTGCCCCGGGTCCGCAAGGCAAGCTGATAGCCATGCCAGCGACCGTTTATTACGAAAAAGACGCCGACCCGGGGATCATCGCCGGGCGCAAAGTGGCCATCATCGGCTACGGATCCCAGGGACACGCCCACGCCCTCAACTTGAGGGACTCGGGCGTCGACGTGCGGGTAGCGCTGCGCGACGGTTCCTCGTCTCGCGCCAAGGCCGAGGCCGCCGGGCTCGTCGTGAAGAGTATCGCCGACGCCGCCCGAGAGGCCGACGTCATCATGCTCCTCGCACCCGACACCGAGCAGCAGGCCATATACCGCTCCGAGATTGAGCCCGGGCTGGCGCCCGGCGATGCGCTCCTGTTCGCGCACGGCTTCAACGTCCGGTTCGGTCTGATATCGGCCCCCGCCGGCGTCGACGTAGCTATGGTCGCGCCGAAAGGGCCCGGCCATCTTGTGCGTCGTACCTACGAAGGTGGGGGCGGGGTCCCCGCTCTGGTCGCAGTCGAGCAGGACGCAAGCGGCAAAGCTCACGCGCTTGCCCTCTCCTACGCGTACGCCATCGGGGCCACCCGGGCCGGGGTCCTCGACACTACGTTCAAGGAGGAGACCGAGACCGATCTCTTCGGCGAGCAGGTGGTCCTCTGCGGTGGCCTGACCTCTCTGATCCAGGCCGGGTTCGAGACGCTCGTGGAGGCCGGCTACCAGCCTGAGTCCGCCTATTTCGAGTGCCTGCACGAGGTGAAGCTGATCGTCGACTTGATGTACGAGCACGGCATCGCCGGAATGCGCTACTCCATCTCAGACACCGCGGAGTACGGGGACCTGACACGGGGTCCGAGGGTGATCAGCCCGGCGGTGCGTGACGAGATGCGCAAGATCCTTGCCGAGATCCGCTCCGGCTCGTTCGCCGAGGAGTGGGTTGCGGAGAACCGCGCTGGGCGCGGACGCTTCGAGGAGCTTCGCCGTGCAGGCCAGGAGCATTCGATCGAGAAGGTCGGGGCCGAGCTGCGGGCGATGATGCCTTTCATCAACGCGGGATCGGCTCGCCCTCAGGACGTCAGCGGAGGCTGAAGCGGGATTTGCGCCCGCTTGTAGCGGCCGCAGGCACTTCTCGGACATCCTCGACGGCGATCTCGCGGTCGGGCTTCTCGTTTCCTGTGCGAGCGGCCCCGCAAGGGGGCGGGTTCAGCGCCCGCCGTGTTACTACCCGGGCCTCCCAGACCCGGGGGGCGCCGTCCGGTGGATCGACCTCGAGGCGGACGAGGTCGCCCTCCTGAAGGCTGCCCCACCGCGGCCAGCCGAGAAGTTCCCACCCGATCTCGCCTAGGACCTCTCGTTCCAGGGCCTGGACGCCCGGTGTTTCGAGACCGGTAGCCCCGCGGTAGTGGCCGAGGAGGTCGCGAGGATTCCCGCCGTGATCCAAGATCGCGACGAGGCTGTCGACGTCCAGGTAAGCCCAGCAGGTGCCTTCGGGAAGGACCACGGCGGTCGGGGCGAAGCGGTGGCCGCCCGTATGGGTCGTCCGTCTCACCCGGTACCGACCGGAAAGACGACCTGACGCCCTGATCTCCACCTCCAACGCCGTGCCGAGAGAACCGCAGCAACGGTCCCGGCGGCCGTGCCCGCAGACGAGCACGTCAACCGTGTCGATCGGGTGCATCCCCGGCGGGTTGCCGCCGTCGAGAAGCCGTCGCGCCGTCAGCGCTGCGTCGGTGCCGGCCGGGGCCTCGTAGCCGACGTAGGAACCGGCAGCCGAATCCCAGCGGTAGAAGGCGACGGAGCGCTCAGCCTCGGGAGAGCCGAGAACCGCCTGGAGGCGCACAGATGCGCGTCTCGCTGCTACTGCCAGTTCGGACAGGGCCGGTATCTCCG
>JAKCEB010000005.1 GCA_021838305.1 Actinomycetes bacterium
ACCTTGAAACATCGAATGCAGCCCGGACACTCAACGTTAGGATCGAGGCGAGGCCGCCCAGCGTGGCGCCGCCGACGCCAGCCCCGGTGACGAACCACGCCGATGTCCAAGCGAACTTTGTGCCCCGCGCTCGCTCCCCGAAAGGCGTGATGCTCGAAAGCATCGACATGCCGCAAGGAGACCATGTGGAGCGGGCAGCCGAGAAGACCGCCACGACGATTCCGAGAGGTAGGTAGATGGAGTTCACGGGTTTCTCCCGAACGTCGCGGCGTTGCCGAAGGGGAACACGGCTCCCAATTCCGAGACCATCCAGTAACCCTTCCCGGTCGGTGTGACGGCGATTGAAACTATCGGGCTCGGGAGGCTTGTCGCGCCTAGCGAGCCGTAGAAGATAGCGTCGCCGAAACTGAAGATACCCCCGTCCGAAGCGACAAGCCAATACCCTTTTCCTGACGTTGTCGCCGCTATTCCGACCACCGGCCTTTGGAGTGCCACCGCCCCCATCGAGCCGTAGAAAGCAGCGTCACCGAAGCTGAACACGCCCCCGTCCGAGGCCACCAGCCAGTACCCGGCGTCGTCCGGGGTGGTCGCCATGCCGACTACCGGTTCGTTGAGCGCCAGGTTCCCAGTGGAGCCGTAGAACGGGGCTGCGAAGTCGAACACGCCGCCGTCCGCGGCTACGAATCGGTATCCGCCGGACTTCGAATCCTCGGCCATTCCCACTATCGGCTTGTTGAGCGCGATGTTGCCGGTCGAGCCGTCGAAGGAGGCGTCACCGAAGCTGAAAATCCCGCCGTCGGATGCCACGAGCCAGTAGCCTTTTCCGGTCGAGGTGGCGGCGATCCCCACGATCGGGCGATTGAGCGCGCTGCCGTACATCGAGCCGTAGGAGACGGCGTCACCGAAGGCTGCGACTCCGCCGGCAGCGTCCGCCAGCCAGTAACCTTTGCCGGTAGGCGTCGATGCCATTCCCACAACGAGCGGGCTCGGCGTTTGCGGGCCGTCCTGGCAGGGAGCGTAATGGTCTGCCGTGCTGTCGTCTGTTTGAGAGACAGTGCCGCACGAAGGATCAAGAAGCCACGGCGGGGTACACGAAACGACACGGCACGCGATCCGACCGCTGCACGCGATCTCCTGGTGGCATTGTCCGTAGCGGAACTCGGTGCAACCAACGTGCCGGTTTCCGCAGGACCCGAGCGCGCACTCGCACGTGAGGTTGTCGCACGTCGGGCAGAAGTTCCCGCCGCCGCAGCCGCACCCCTGGCATTCGCCCATGCAGTCGATGTAGTAGCGGGGTCCGGCGCAGTACGCGGACCCGTCCGCCTTCCACCAACCGCCGGCGAACGTTCCCGGCGGGCAGCCGTTGATTCCGTTGTTGATCGTGCAGCAGAACTGCGTGTAGCCGTCGCAGCACATCGATGTGCAATCGCACCCTGTACCCGGCACGCATTCACAAATGAACCCGTAGGCGTTCCCGGGTTTCAAAAGCAGGTCGACCGGAGCAACGGTGATCGCTGCTGCAGCGACGGTCGCCCTGGCCAGAAAGCCTCGTCGCGATGTACGCGCCAGCAGGAAGTCGGCGACGGGCCGGGCAACGTCGAGTTTCACGGCTTAACCGGAGAATCCACTACGAGGTCCGAACCGACGGTCTCGTCCAGATCAGGTACGCGAGCCACGCTATGGTTGCGCTCACGACGAGCATGGCTGCCCCTGCCCACGGCTGACCCTTGAAGAGCTCGGCGGTGTTGCGCGGCGGACGTGCAGCCCACCAGACGGCGCAGCCCGCAGCGCCCAGGTCGAGGAGCAGGTGGATGAGCCCAGGTTTGCTGTCCGGGCGTCCGAAACATCCGCACGAGGCGAGCGGCCAACCTTTGACGAGCGCCAATCCCACGAACCCTGCGAATCCTGCGTACGCTGCCGCCACGAGGGACCCGGTCAAATGCCCCGGTACCGCAAGTGCGGCGGCCGCTAGCGCCACCTCTCCGGTCGCTGCGAGCCGGACCAACCATCGCTGCGACGGCCAGCCAGCGATCCGCAGAGCCCTCGACGTGTCGTCGGGCTTGACGATCTTGGCTACCCCCGCGGCCGCGAGCACGCCGAGGGAGGCGACGAAGACGGCCGATGTCGGTTCGAGCGTGCTCACGGTAGCGGTTGCACTTGGAACGAGCCGATGAGCTGGTTAGCGGCGGAAGCGAGTGCGACCCTCGCCGAGACGGAGCCGATCACCGAGTAAAGGCAGAAACTTCGCCCCGCGATCGTGAAGAATCGTTGGACTCCGGCCTGACCTTGGACGGTGCGTTGAAGTTGGCGTGGCCGGTACGAGTCCGCGGTGACTGCCGGGACTACGTCCGTCGTCGGGAAGAGGGCCGATCCTGCGGCCTGCGGACCGAACTCGAGGAAGGCGACGAACACGTCCGTCGACCCCAGCGTCTCCACTATCCCCCCGCCGTAGTCACCCCGCTGCGCCGGGATCGCCACTGTGGCGGCTTGGGCGACTGGATGGGTTGTCTCTCCCGGCGTCGACGGTCGGCGGTAGATGACCGCCTCCCAACCAGTCGGGACGGTCATGGACAGACCGAACCCTGAGACGGTTGCGGTCATTCTCCGCTTGTGCTGTCCGCTATCGAGGTCGGGTACAGCCTCGGGTCTCCAGGCTCGATTCCTGCGCTGCGCAGCTGGCGGTCGACGATGTCGTCTCGGCGCCGGTCGGCGCCGGAGCGGCCACCGCCGGCTCGGCCAGCCTGGGAGGGGCTCGTCGTGCCGTCCGCGACAGCGTTCGCAACGAGGACCTTCACCTCCTCCCACCCTGCGGCGACTCCTTCACCGACCACACGTGAGCCCGGACCCGACACGTAGACGAAATACGGCGCGTAGGGGATGTCGTAGTGCTCCCAAGCTTCGCTCGACATGACGACGGGCACGTCGCCTGCAAGGTTGGCGACAGTTCCAGGCGACTCCGCCTCGCTCCCGCGCGTCACCGCTACTAGGCGGGCACCCCCCGGAACCTGCACCGACGCTGACCTGAAAGTGTCCCAGAAGCCTCGGCAGGTGGCGCAACCGGAGGTCAGGAAAGCGATCAGCGTGTCGTGGCGCACGCCAGCTATAGCCAAGCTGATCGCGTCCCCGCGCGGGGTGACCCCGGTCAGGTCTATTACGTCGGTGTCGGCCGGCCGTTCGGGAGTCGGCCTTGTCCCCGGAGGTCCCGCCCTTCCCGGGGCACCGACCCCGACCCTCCCGGCATCAGCGGAGTGTCCCGGGCGTTCGCGTCCCGGGTCCATATCGACGCCCATCTGGTGCAGGGCACGGAGCACTTCGGCGTGGCCGCGTAGCAGGCCGGCCACCAAGACGCCGAGGAGGCCGACCGCTACCGCGAGCCCGACGACGAGGACAGTCAATCCGTAAAGCCCCTCGCCGGATCTGCGAAGCGCGCCATAGGCGCCATCATAGAACCGGGCGGATTCCTGGAATGGCGGCTTAGGCGAACAGCCCGTCGCCGATCCCCTCTGCAACGCCGGCTTCGTCGACGTCGAGCAGATCCGGATAAACCTCGAAGTTGTCCTCCCCCGGGTACGCGGCGGCCCGCCGGTACGGCTCGAGCGACGAGCGGCTCCAGATCGCGGGGTAGCGGTCATGCGGTCGCGTACCGAAAGTTGGGTGCTCGAAGGTCCTCCACATGTCTCGGGCGCCAAGCTGCGGGTCAGACATGAGGTCAGCGGCATTCTGGATCGTGCCTGCGGGCACCCCGGCCTCTTGAAGCAGCTGCTGTGCCTGCTCGGCATTCTGATTGCGTACCCATTCGGCGACGAGCTCGTCGACCTCTGCGCGTCTGATAACTCGCTCTGCGTTGGTCGACATCCGATCGTTTGCCTCCAGCCCGGCGACCGCCACGAGTCGACCCCAGTCCTCGTCGTTTCGGCAGGAGATCGCAAGCCAGACCCCGTCGGCGGCGGGGTAGCAGTCGTTCGGTGCCATCGGGTCCAGGAAGTCCGCGTTCCCGGCGGGCTTCGCCTCACGGCCGTTAGAGAGAAAGTCAACCAGCGCCGGCCCGATCAGGTAGCCGCCGGTCTCCATCTGGGAAATGTCGACGTGTTGGCCTGCTCCGCTCCGGTCGCGCTCGTCGAGGGCTGCCAGAATGGCGAAAGCCGCAGAAAGTCCAGCGGCGTGGTCGTTCAAGGAGAAGCCCGGACCGATGTCGCCGCGCCCGGGAGGGTTCGTGAGATAGGTGAGTCCGCAAAGGGCGTGGATCGTGGGCGCGTAAGTGACGAGGCTGGACCAAGGCCCGCTGTGTCCGCACCCTGACATCGTCACGTAGACGAGGCGGGGATTCCACGACTTGGCGTCCTCGTAGGAGATACCCCAGCGTTCGAGGACCCCGGCCGAAAAATTTTCGATCAGCACATCGCTCACGGATACGAGCTTGCGAATGACGTCTGGAGCCTTCTCGTGCTTCATGTTGAGCGTCACCGCCCGCTTCGAGCGGTTCCAAGTGTAGAAATACGGGTGCGTCGGGTCGTTGACCGTCGTCGCCCGTTCCTGCGTCTGCACCTTGACGACGTCAGCCCCGAGGTCGCCCAGCAGCCTGGTGCACATCGGACCTGCGAGCACGTGGCTCAAGTCGAGCACGCGCAGCCCTTCGAGGGGCTTACCGCCCTCCTCGCGGGTTTCGGTCACTGGCGCTCGTCGCGGCCACCGCTCATCGAGGAACTCGTCGATCCGCTCGACGGCGAGGCGCTTCGAGGGTGCGGGAGGAGCCGATGGCGTCCGGCCGAAGCGTGCTACGGGCCCGGGTACAGCCACCCGCGGTCCGTCCCAGGCGACGTCGCGGAGAAAACCCCTATATGCGTGCTGGGGGTTCGCCGCCACCTGAGCCACCGTCTGGACCTCGGCGAAGGCGATGTGGCGCGATTGCGCCTCGCGAAAGAGCTCAGCCGCGTCCTTGCCGGACGCGAAGTTCGCCACGACCTTCATAACGCTGTCGAGGTCGGCGACGAGCTCAGCGAGCGGTTTCGTCGCCAGCTCGACGGCCTCTGGGAAGCCCTCCTCGACCATCCACTTGAGCAACCCCGCAGCGTTCGGTGTCGGCGTCACCATCTCCCATCCCTCGCGTGCGGGCACCACCTTGTACGCGCGTATCCAGTGCAGCGACCCTTGGCGCGCCGCAATCTTCGGGTAGGCAAGGACGTCGTCGAACCAGTACTGGAACATCAGCTGCTCCACAGTCGTGCACACAGCTTCGTGAATCGCGATGTCTACCAGTTCGCCGCGCCCACGGCGGCGCGCCGCACGGTGCGCTGCGAGTCCGCTGATCGCCGCGACGAACCCGGCCACGTTGAAGGCCTGACGGCCCCAAGGGTTGAGGGGCTTCTCGGGCAGGCCCGTGAGAGACATCACACCTGCGAGTGCTGCGGACACCAAGTCGCTCGTCTGCCAATGCGCGCGCGGTCCGCTACGGCCGAACGGGGTTAGCGATACCTGCACCAACTGGGGATTGATCCCGGCAAGGTCGCCATGATCGATGCCGAGACCAGCGAGACGGCCCGGCGGTTCCGTCTCGACGACCAGGTCAGCCCGCATGCAGATGTCCCGGTACGCGTCTCGCCCTTCTGGCGTGCCAAGGTCCACGACGGCCTGGACCTTCGAGTTGTCGTACCACCAGTCGGCAACGCCGCCTACATCGTCGGCTTCCGTCGCAAGCATCGCTGGACCGCTCGTCCCGGTTCCCAAACGAAGAACGCCGGCGCCTGACTCGGCAAGAAGCTTCGTCGCGAACCGGCCGCTGTCGTTTGTCAAGTCGACGACTCTCAGGCCTTCGAGTGGACCTCCAGTCATTTGTCCTCCCTCGGTAGGCGTAAGCGGTAGCGCCGTTCGAAGTTAGCGAGTTTCGCGGGCGGCCACCCATGCGCCACAGTGGTGTCGTGGCTAACAACGACGGCCGGCGATCCTCGACGGCCGCTGACGGGGGATCCTCGCCGAGCCTTTTCGAGCACGCGCTGGCAGAAAACCTCCGAGCGAGAGGGCCGCTTGCCGCCAGGCTGCGGCCTCGTCGTCTCGAGGACGTCGTCGGCCAAGACCACCTTCTCGGCCCGAGAGGAGTCCTACGGGCGCTCGTGGACACCCGACGCCTGACGTCGCTGATCCTGTGGGGGCCTCCCGGTACAGGAAAGACGACGATCGCCCGGCTGCTCTCAGACTCCGTCGGCGCCGCATTCGAAGCGCTGAGCGCCGTGACGGCCGGGGTCAAAGACGTGCGGGAGGCGACGGAGCGGGCCCGGGGGCGCCTCGGTGAAACGTCGATCGCGACGGTGCTACTCGTCGACGAGGTGCACCGTTTCTCCAAGTCCCAGCAGGACGCGTTGCTTCCAAGCGTCGAGGACGGCACGCTCACCCTCGTCGGTGCCACGACAGAAAACCCTTACTTCGAGGTCAACGGACCCCTACTCTCCCGCTCCACCTTGCTGCGCCTGGAACCTCTGAGCGACCCGGCTTTGAAGTCCCTCCTCGATCGGGCTCTCAGCGCTGAGGATGCGACGATCACGCCCGACGCCGCAGATGCCCTGGTCGGCTCGGTCGGCGGTGACGGTCGAGCCCTCCTCACGACCCTTGAAGTGGCGATCGCCGTTGCGGGCGACTCACGCCACGTGAAGCTGGTCGACGTGGAGACCGCCCGCTCTGCCAGGGCGATCACCTGGGGCAGAGACGACCACTACGACGTGGTGAGCGCCCTGATCAAGTCGATCAGGGGGTCCGACCCGGACGCGGGCCTGCACTGGCTCGCGAGGATGATCGTCGCCGGCGAGGACCCGCGTTTCATCGCGCGGCGTCTGGTGGTGCTCGCAAGCGAGGACATCGGCATGGCGGACCCGACGAGCCTGCTCGTGGCTACAGCAGCCGCGCATGCGGTCGAATACGTGGGTCTTCCCGAAGCGCAGCTGAATCTCGCCCAAGCCGTGATCCACCTGTCGATGGCCCCTAAATCCAATAGGACGGCGCTAGCGGTCTGGTCGGCCCTCGACGATGTCCGCGCAAGGCCCGCGGGTCCGGTACCCGCACACCTGCGCGACAGTCACTACGCGGGTGCTGCCAAGCTCGGCCACGGGGAGGGCTACCTCTATCCCCACGACTTCGACGGCGGCTGGGTCGGGCAGCGCTACATGCCCGAAGGCCTCGACGGACGGCGCTACTTCGAGCCGTCGTCCCAAGGCGCCGAGAAGGACCTTACGACCCGCAACCGGTCAACCCGGCCTGCGGCCGGCCCAACGCAGAGCCCTTCCGGCGAAGCGGGTTGACGGGCGGAGCGTCCACAGTCCGACGGCGGCTATAGCCGCGAGGGCCGGGAGAGGACTCCGCAGGCCCGGGGGGAGTAGGACGTATCCGAGCACGGCGCCCCCCGCCGCCATTAGAGCGACCGTAGCGGTTGCCTCGCTGCGGAGGACTCTCCTGACGTCCCATCGAGCGTTCCGGCGCTCCTTGCCAGACGCTATGAGCATGGCCACGAAGAGGGTCCCGCTAAGCGCTGCTCCGAGGGCGATGCGCACCGGCGAGGCCACGTCAGGGGTCACCAACACCCAGCTTGCGAGACCGGCGAACGCCAAGGTCAGTTCGCCTGCCCCGACGAGCAGAAGTGCCGCCTCCGCCAGGAGCAGATAGGAGCTCCACAGGATCGGACTTGCCAACAGGCTCGCCAGTATGAGCAGGCCTAGCACCTGCTTGTCGGCGAAGCGGTGCCGCCGGCTCCAAAGTACGGCAAGGCCCGCAGCGACGAGCAGCGGTGCGATCCTCGTCGCCAGCGGGACTGCAACTCCGAGGCCGCTCAGCAGGGAGGCGAGCGACCAGCTGTGGGCCACCTCGTTTCGCTCCAGGACTCCGAGCATCGCAACATAGCCGCGTGGTCCGACCGGGCCCTCGATCATCCCTGCCCCGATCAAGAAGCCAGCGGTGAGCGACGCCGCGACAGCGCTGCGGTACCGCTTCGTGACTATCGGCCAGACGATGAGCGGCAGCAGGAACAACTTGCCCGCACCGATCAGGCCGATCAGGACGCCGGCGATGATCGGATGCCTGTCCCTGCATCGCCACGCCAGTCCGAGACCGAGCATCAAGAAGGCGTTGATGGTGCCCATCTGCAGTCCGACGATCGTCGTGGCGCTCGCAAGCACCAGGACCGGCACGAGCGGTTCACGCCGACCGAGCAGGCGGCAGCCGCCGACGACCGCCGCTGCGGAAGCGACCTCGCAGAGGACCTCCGCAACATGCAGAGGGAGCAACGCGACGGGAGCGAAGATCCACGCCACGAACAGCGGGTAGACGAAGGCGTGCCCGGTAAGAAAGGTGCTCGAGCCGACAGGAGCGTACGGGCTTGCCCCGTCGAGGACGGCTCGGCCTGCCCGGATGAACACGAGCAGGTCGAAAGGTGGGAGCAGGTTTGCGAACAGCGCAGCGACGAGTCCCGTCAACGCGACGCTCGGAACGCAGTAGCGAACACCGCTCCGGAGCCGGCCGAGTCGATTCAGTGAAGTCACGGCCATGGCGTTGTGGCCTAGATCGAGGTGTTCGAGGGGCTGGAGGAGAGGTGACGAGGGGCCATCTGCCCAGCCAGCATATTTTCCGATGGCGCTTCCGCGGGGCGCGCCCGCCCAGATTCCGGGATCCTTTCTCCAAGGCTTTTCCAAGGTGAAAGCCAGAAGATCCCAAAGGATGTCTAAGTCGCCGCTCAGGGCTGCGAACGATCATCAAGTTGTCGAAGCGGTGCCGGTGCTGCCGGCCGACGCCCATAGCAACTACGAAAGGATGTAAAAAAATGACCGATCAGCCTTACGATCAGCCCTTCGAGTCACCTAAACGCCCGAAGCGGAAAGTGTCCCGGGCGGCCGCCACGGTTGGCCTCACCGCCCTCCTCGGTTTCGGGGGTGCCGGCGCAGCGTTCGCTCTGTCCGGGTCCCCCTCGACTCACAACTCGTCCGCGTCGCTGGCGACGTCGACCTCGTCAGGTTCGTCGGCGAGCTCCTCCTCCAGCTCTTCGGGGACCTCCTCGGGCTCGACGTCCACCCCAGTTCCTCCGGGACCGCGCGGCCTCTTCGGTCCCGGCGGCTTCGGCGGTTTCGGCGGCCCGATGATGGGCGGCGACGTCCTGCACGGGGTGTACACCGTCAAGACCTCCTCGGGTGCCTACGAGACGGTCGAGACCCAGGTCGGCACCGTCAGCTCGGTGTCGTCGACCTCGATCACGGTCGCGAGTGCCGACGGTTACAGCCACACCTACGCTGTGACCTCCTCGACTGTCGTCGACTCACAGGCGAACGGTATCGGTGCCGTAGCGGCTAAAGACACGGTACGCATCAGCGCGGCGAACCAGTCCGGGACCGACACGGCGACGTCTATAACCGACGTCACCAAGATCGGCGCCAGCAGGACCGCCTTCGGGTTCGGACCCCCGCCCGCGGCTCCCGCAACCAGCGGGGCCGCTGCCTGATCCAACCGCGCAAGCTGCCCCTCGACCGGTAGCCGGCTCAAGAGCTGGCCTCGTGGCTACGCCCGCTTCGCGCCTGGGTGATTCTTCAACCGGAGGGTCACCCGGGCAAGGCGGGGCATCGCCCTCCTAGGGGTAGGGGATCAGTCGGAAGGAGTTTGGTCGCTCGGGCGTTCCAGCGACCCTCCGTGCACGTCCGGCTCCCACGAGCGGGCGTCAACCACGCCCGACCGGCCATCAACGACCCCTGAACGGCCGTAGGGGAAGCGGTGCACCTGTCCCGCAAGACGATGGCCGACGAGCCTGACAACGAGCCGGCGAACCGGGGCGAGCATGAGGCTGAGCCCGATGGCGTCGCCGACGAAGCCCGGTACGGCGATCAGGGCGCCGCCTAGGAGGACCACGAAGCCGTCCATTATCTCAGCGGTCGGCACTCCGCCCGCCGCCAAGCGCTGCCGCGTATGGGCGATGACCCCAAGTCCGACCCGGCGGACTATGACCGGGCCGAGGGCGCTCACACCAAATAGGAGCAGAAGTGCCCACAGGATGCCGATCTGGGAGGCGACAGCCACGAACGCGCCGATCTCAGATGCGACGAATACGACCGCTCCTAGCAGGACCACACTTCAGAGTACTGTTGAAAAAGTCGAACTCCGACTCGGAGGTGTCGAATGTCCATAGAACCCGCCCGACACGGTCACCCGATGGTCAAGGCCGCGGTTGCGGGCACTGCGATCCTGGTCGTGGCGCTGTTCGCCCTGTCTGCGGTCGACGCGGTGGTCGGCATCTTTTGGACAGTCGTCAAGTTGACCCTTCTAGTGATAGTCGTCGGAGGTGTCGCCCGCCTCCTATGGGGCAGGGCTCGCCGAGGCTAAGGGCAGCACGAACGATCGGCGCGATCACACGCTGACGACCTGGAGGAAGACGACTGTGACCCCCGGCCCGGGACCCGAAACGGGCCACCGGACCGGGGCTTCGTCGCCTACGGGGTCCCACCGGTCGGAAGGACCCCCGGGCGGAGGGAGTGGGATTTGAACCCACGGTGCCCACTGGACACAACGGTTTTCGAGACCGTCCGATTCGGCCGCTCTCGCATCCCTCCGGACGGGTGAAAGCATACGACCTTGCGGCCCGGGTTGTCCACGAGGGCAGCGTTCGTCCGTCAGTCCTGCGCTGCGCTAGGCTGAATAGTCCGGCGATGGAGTTCGCCTTTAACCGCCTGCCGGGCTGATGACTCCTACCCACCGAATCGTTCAGCCCGGAGAGTCGAAAATGCAATCGTCGCCAGCCCGAAGCCTAAGGACGGACGGCCAGGGCCGGTCCGTTGGATCGAACAAGGGCTCCGCCAAGCGATGACAAGCGGGGGAGCCCGCAACCGGGAGATGTCGCGGCGAAAGGGTTTCTCTTGGCCCCGGACGAGGATCTTGCTGGCGGTTGGCGCAGGTGGGGCGATCGGAGCCGGACTGCGCTACGAGGTGGCCCTCGCCTTGCCGACACGGCCTGGGACCTTCCCGTTATCGACGTTTGTGATCAACATCAGCGGCAGTTTCGCTCTCGGAGTGCTCCTCTGTTTCCTCGCGGAGTGCTGGCGTCCGAGCGAGTACCCGCGGCCGCTCGTGGGTAGTGGCGTTATCGGGGCCTACACGACCTGGTCGACGTTCATGGTGGAGGCAGACCAACTATTCCAGCACGGGCACGCCCTGACGGGGATCGCATACCTGACCGGATCGCTTTTTTCCGGACTGGCGGCCGTGTGGGCGGGGGTCGCAATTGCGAGGATCCGGTGGGGGCACCGCGCCAGGCGACCAATGCGGCAGGTCCAGCAGGTCCAGCCGGACCAGCAGGTTGAGCGCCCGGCAGTGTCGCAACCCGCCTTAGTGTCGTCGCGTTCAGGCCCGTCACCTGCTCCCGGGGCGCCATCAGCTGCTGGCGCCCAGCGCCACGAGCGACTCAGCATCTTGATGACAGAAGCGGACCGACACGGCCGCGTACCGTTGTACGTGGAACTAATCGACAGGGCACGTCGGGCGGGACTCGCAGGAGCAACCGCTATCGCTGGCGAGCAGGGCTTCGGGCATTTGAGCCGCCCTCATACCCGCAGCGTCGTTCGGTCCGCCGACGACATCCCGATAGAAGTGATGGTGATCGACAGCACTCAACGAATCGAAGAGTTCATCCCCGAGATAGCGGACCTCTTAGCGGGGCGGGTGGTGGTACGTCGGGAGGTGCAGGTAGTTTCGGACCGCGCGCCGACCAGGAAGGCGAGGAAGCCGTGATCACCCTGCTGGAAGTCGGCTTGGGTGGTCTCATCGGAGCGCCTGCCCGCTACGTTGTGGACCAGTACATCACTTGGCGAACCGAGGGTGCGTTTCCGTGGGGGACTTTCGTGATAAACGCCGGTGGGGCATTGCTGCTCGGCTTGATCGCCGGACTCGTCTCGTACCACCACCTCGGACCCGTTCCTGTTGCCATCTTTGGTACTGGTTTCTGCGGTGCGTACACAACCTTCTCCACCTTCACGTTCGAGACGATCCGCCTCATCGAGGAAGGCGAGATAAAGCCTGCAATCGCCAACGTGGCGGGCTCGGTGGTCGTCGGACTCCTCGCCGCCGCAGCAGGTATTGCTCTAGCAGCGTTGATCTAGAATCTGACGCTATTAAAGCAAAGCTGCTCTGCGTCTACATATCAGAGGGGGATCGCTTCGAGCACCGATCTCTTGCAGATGCGATCGTTCAAGTCGCCAGGAATCACGGTGCCGCCGGTGCCACTGTCATCCGCGCGATCGAGGGTTTCGGCCACTCTGGCAGAATCGAAACCGCCCGCCTGGTGTCGTCGTCGGACAACCTGCCTATCATCGTCCAGGTCCTCGACCAAGCCGGATGCATCGAAGCGGTCCTCGCCGAGATCAATCCAATGGTCAAAGAAGGCCTAATCACGGTGGAAGACGTCGAACTGCACGACCGTGGAAAAGTAGCGGGCTAGCGTCTCGGCCATGGGTTCGTCGTATGAGAAAGGGGCAGTGGAGGTCGCCGACGGCGTGTGGGCCTACCTCCAGCCGGACGGCAGCTGGGGATGGTCCAATGCCGGCCTGGTTCGCGGGTCTGAGGGATCGCTGCTCGTAGACACGCTTTTCGACCTGAAACTGACGGCAGAAATGCTCGCCGAGTTGAGAAGAGTGGCTACTACCCCGGCCGCCCCGATCACAACGGTCGTCAACACTCACGCCAATGGCGATCATTGCTACGGGAACTCCCTGGTCGCCGGGGCGCAGATCATCGCGTCCACAGTTTGCGCCGAGGAGATGGCGAAGTCGCCGGCTTCCGAGCTCGCCGAGATGATGGCCCACACGTCCGAGATGGGGGCGACAGGGCGGTTCTTGGAGCGGATCTTCGGTGCTTTCGACTTTGACGGCATCGAACTCGTCGCCCCGAGCACGACCTTCGACGGAGAGCTCGAACTCCGGGTCGGGGACCGCCCGGTCCGCCTGATGGAAGTCGGCCCGGCTCACACCGGCGGGGACGTCGTCGTGTACCTGCCCGACGAGCGGGTCGTGTTCACCGGCGACATCGTCTTTCACGGAGGTCACCCGATCGTCTGGGCCGGCCCGGTCGCCAACTGGGTCGATGCGTGCAGGAGGATCGCAGCTCTAGACGTCTCTGTCATCGTGCCGGGCCACGGCCCGTTGGCCGGTCCGTCGGTGCTCGACGACCTGGTCGGCTACTTCGAGTGGTTGACCGCCGAGGCGACGGAGCGTTTCCACGCAGGGATGGGCGCGCCCGACGCGGCCGCCGACATCGGTATGGGGCCGTATTCCGGGTGGACCGACGCCGAGCGCATGGCGGTCAATGTGCGTGCCGTCTACCGGGATCTTGGGGCCGGCCTGGAGATGCGGCGTGGAAACGGGGGGTCAGTGTTCGACGCGATGGCCGGTCTGTACTGGCGGGCGAACAGCTGAGACGCCGGCACGCGGGAGCGGCCTCGACTGGAAGCTAGCGTCTATGCGATGGGCGACGACCAGCAACGTCAAGGAATTTCTCCCAAGCGCGTAGCCGACAGCAGCGAACCGGCCGGCTCGAAGCGGCCGGCCCCCTGGTGGCAGGACGCCGTGATGTATCAGGTCTACCTGCGCAGCTTCGTCGACACGACCGGCGACGGCGTGGGGGACCTTCCCGGGGTGCGGTCGCGCCTGGAATACATCCGGGGTCTCGGCGTCGACGGAATATGGATCAATCCTTTCTACCGGTCACCACAAGAAGATGGCGGGTACGACGTGGCCGACTATTTCGACGTGGACCCGGTTTTCGGCGACCTCGAGGATTTCGACGAACTGCTGAGCGAGGCTCACGCTATGGGAATGCGAGTCCTAGTCGATTTGGTGCCCAATCACACTTCGTCGGCGCACGAGTGGTTCCAGGCAGCGCTCTATGCGCCACCGGGCAGCAGAGAACGGGACAGATATATTTTCCGGCCGGGGTCAGGACCAACTGGCGTCGAGCCGCCCAACAACTGGCGAAGCGTGTTCGGCGGCCCGGCGTGGAGCAGAGTATCCGACCTTCTTCAAACGACCGGCGGTGCGCGCAATGAAGGCGGCGAACCCGCCGAAGCTGCGGCCGACTTGCCCGATACCTTAACCACGGGCCCGGATAGCGCGGATGGCGACTGGTACCTCCACCTGTTCGCCCCAGGCCAACCCGACCTCAACTGGCAAAGCGACGAGGTAACAGAATACTTCGACGAGGTCCTCCGCTTCTGGTTGGAGCGAGGGGCCGACGGGTTTCGCATAGACGTCGCCCACGGGATGGTCAAGCACCCGGACCTGCCCGATCTCGACGAGCCCCCTGTGGCAGCGGACGACGACCACCCTTATTGGGACCGCGACGCGGTGCACGACATCTATCGACGCTGGCGGAAAGTGCTGGACAGCTATCCCGGCGAGCGGGTGTTCCTCGCCGAGGCATGGGTTAAAAGCCCGGCACGCCTAGCTCGTTATTTGCGACCGGACGAGCTTCACATGGCGTTCAACTTTGACTTCCTCAAATGTGACTGGGACGCTAACGCATTCCGCGAGACGATCTCGTCGACGTTGGCGAACCTAGCGGAGGTCATGGCCATCCCGACATGGGTACTGTCAAACCACGACGTCGTTCGGCACCCAACCAGATACGGGGGAGGCGAGGTAGGGGTCGAGCGGGCGCGTGCCGCGCTCCTGCTCATGCTTGCGCTCCCCGGGGCGGTGTTCCTATATCAGGGCGAAGAGCTCGGCCTGCCCGAAGTTCTTGACCTGCCCGACGAGGTTCTCCAGGACCCGACCTTCATGCGCACCGGGGGCAAGGTCCGAGGCAGGGACGGCTGCCGAGTGCCGTTGCCGTGGGACGTGAATGGACCGTCGTTCGGTTTCTCCACGGGCGAAGCTTGGCTCCCGCAGCCTTCCTCGTGGGCGAAGCTTTCGGTCGAGGCCGAGAACGCCGACGAGACCTCGACGCTCAACCTCTACCGCCGCGCAATCGGTGAGCGAGCAAAGCTCGACGCGCTTCGAAGTGAAATCGGACTCGAGTGGCTGGACGGTCCGCCGGGCGTGGTTGCCTTCGCGAGGGGCGGCCGATTCTGCTGCGTCGTCAACTGCTCGGACGACCCGCAGGAGATCCCGCACGAAGCTATCGCCGTCGGCCCTGCCGTGATTGCGAGTTTCGAGCTTGGCCGTGGCGCCGCTCTTGGCGGCGCAGTTCCGGGTGCCCCCGAGATGGTGATACCCGGGAATGCCGCATTGTGGTTCGCCGCACCTAGCGGCTCAGCGCCTTGACGCAAAGAACTCCGAGAGCATCGTGGAGCATTCATCTGCCAGGACGCCGCTGCGCACCTCGACCTCGTGGTTGAGGCGGGGGTCGACGCACAGATTGTATAGCGATCCGCAGGAGCCGGCCTTCGGGTCGGGCGCCCCGAAGACAACGCGGTGGACGCGTGCCGCGACGAGCGCCCCGGCGCACATCGGGCAGGGTTCCAAGGTGACATAGATCGTCGACCCGTTAAGTCTCCAACTTCCGAGCTTCAAAGCGGCGTCACGTAGGGCGAGGATCTCAGCGTGTGCAGTCGGGTCGCCCAGCTCCTCACGTCGATTCGCAGCGACGGCGAGGATTCGAGACCTGTCGCTGTCTATCACTTCTGGAGTCCGTTGCGGATCACCGGCGGCGACTTCCCCCCCGAGGACAGCATCCCCAAACGGCGCGCTTCTGACGACGACCGCCCCGACTGGAACCTCCCCGCGCGATCCGGCCTCACTAGCAGCCTCGATGGCCAGACGCATGAAGGCCTGGTCGTCGAAAGGATCGAGTGAGTTGGTTTGCATCAGCGACAAACTAGTTGCACCGAGCTGAGCCGACCCTAACCGTCACCCTTGTTCGTCGTAGCCGATTAAGGGCGGCGGCCGCCGAAAATCGCGTTGTCGAGGTCTTTCCAATACACGTCGACCGCATCGAAGCCGGCTTCTTCCAGCCAGCGCAGCTGCGGCTCGAGCGGGGAGATGTAGCGGATGTGGTTCTCCCAGCGCTTGAGCTGCTCAGGCGTTCGATTCGCACGGGTTGCCGCAGCGGAGGGATCTCGCCGGTCGCCGGCTCGCTGCCAGGCGTCGGCGATCTCCGGCGAGGTGGCGCCGACAGGGTCGTAGTTGAGATACCAGCCACCGGGCGCAAGGTTGTTGCATATTTCGGAGAAAAGCTGTCGCTTGCGTTCGTCCGGCACGTGATGCACGCACAGCGAACTGATTACGGCGTCAGCGGGGGTCGGAAGGTCGCCGGGCCAGCCCGGTTGCTCAAGGTCCATCGTGACGTAGCGGTAGCGGCCTTCGTAGCCGGCTAGCGCTGCGTTTCCCTCCGACATCATCTGCGGTGAGAAGTCGGCGAGCACCGCCTGCGCATTGGCGAAGTGGTCGAGCACGGCGCGGCTCGCTGCCCCTGTACCGGCGCCGAGGTCGACGAAGGTGAAGTTGTCAGCTTCGTCGAAAGGAAGAAGTTCGACCATTACCTGGCGATGCACGCTTCGAGTGCGTTCGCGCTCCGCTGAAGTTGCCACCCAGTCGGCGACCTGGCGCTGATCAGTCCAGATGGCCGCGTTGTTCTCTGCCGGATCGTGCGTGGCCGGATCGTGCGTGGCCGGATCGTGCTTGGCCGGATCGTGCTTGGCCGGATCGTGTTGCGCTGACATCCCCGTGACTGTAGCGGTCAGGCCAGAATTCGCATCGGCAGGCTTCGAGGGCCTCGAACCTGGCCTTTCGACCATGTCACCGAATCAGGATCGGACAGCTCGAAATCGGGGTACCGAGACATCCATTCCTCGAGGGCAACCCGAAGTTCCATTCTCGCGAGGTTGGAGCCAAGGCAGCGGTGGATACCGAGCCCGAACGCCGAGTGGCGGTTCTCCTGACGGTCGAGGATGACGCAGTCGGCGTCGGGGAACACTTTCTCGTCGCGGTTTGCCGAGGGAAACGGCAGGAGAAGCCAGTCGTCTTTGTGAAGGCGTTCCCCGTTGAAGTCGAAGTCGTCGATCACTAGGCGCGCCATGGTCACCGGAGCGTAAGCACGGAGGAACTCCTCGATAGCTGTCGGCCATAGCGATGCGTCCGAGGCAAGAGCGCGCCTGTCGTCGGGGTGGCTCGCCAGATGCCACAGGGACGCGCCGATGGCCGACCAGGTGGTGTCGATCCCGGCGACCATGAGGAGGATCATCGTCCCGCGGACGTGTTCGATGGCGAGCTTGTTCCCATCGATCTCGGCGTCGAGCAGGAACGAAGTGAGGTCGTCGCGGGGGTACGCCCGGTGCGCCTCGATCTGCTTGTCGAGGTAGGTCTCGATCTCTCCTTGCATGAACATGTTGAGGCGCTCCTCGCCGGGCATGTCCACTTTCTCTAGGACCTGGGTGATGAACTGACGGAAGATGTCGGCGTCCTCGAGCGGGAACCCGAGCATTCCGACTATGACGCCTACCGGGATGTGGCGCGTGTAGTCGTCTGCTGCGTCGAACTGCGATTTTCCTGAAGTCGAGTCGAGAAGCTCACGGCAAAGTTTGCGGACCATCGGCTCGAGCGCTGCGATTTTCTTCGGGGCGAACGCCGGGAGCAGCATCCGACGGGCGATCGCGTGGAACGGCGGGTCGGACGTAATCGGCGGCGCTACGCCAATCGGCGCCGGCAGGTCCAGCTCGCCTGGGCGCAGATTGTCCACGACGACCGCACGCGACGTGAAGTGCACCGTGTCGTAGGCCACCTCCGACACGAGGTCGTGGGTGCTCGGAAACCAGGCGCCGCCGTAACGGTCGCTGTGCGCTATCGGGCAGCGCGCGCGAAGGTCCTTCCAGATCGGGTAAGGGTCGCGCACCCAGGTTGGGTCGGTGTGGTCGAAGTCCGTCTCCCAGTTCTCTACCGGGGCTTGCCGTCCGCTCATTGCCCTACCTCCGTGACGGTGATCGCGTACTCGGGACAGTTCGAAGCGGCGCTTCGCGCCTTAGTTGCCAGGATGTCGTCAACGACGCCGTCCCCGATCACTACAGCGTTGCCCAGCTCGTCGACGTCGAAGATCTCCGGTGCGATGGCGAAGCACCGGTTGTGCCCCTGGCAGCGGTCTGCGTCCACGGCCACTTGCAGCTTGCTTGAGGTCATCGGGCTGAGTTCTCAGGGGTCATCGGGCGGCTCCTTGCACCATTGCGTGTGCCTTGCGACACGATAACTTAACACCGTTTATTTCACTTCGTCGGGGGCTCCCGTCCCGTTTGATGGCATGGTCAAACGTGACGTCGCCCCTTGGTCAGTAGTGAGGGCCGAACCCGCCGGAACCCCGTCGTCGCGCTCCCCCCGCCCGCCCGCGACGGCCCGCGCCCGCCCGCGACCGTCAGAAATGGTCAGGATTTTCAAGTTGAAAAACCTTTGTACCAAGAAGTGCGTTTTCTAAGCGAGGGCTGGTACAGGATTTTTCGGGAACGAAGATCGTGTACCAAAAAGTGCGAAAAAACGCTTCAAATGGTCAGGCTGTGTCCGCCACTCAAAAATCCTGACCAAATCGAACGATTCTTGCGATCGACCGACAGCCACTCCCGGCCCGTCACCCAGTGTTGCGCAGCCCCGCCGCGATGCCGTTCACGCACAGCAGTAGGGCACGCTGCACGTCCCCGTCGTCTCCGGCCCCACTGCGCTGCGCTGCGCGCACGCGTCGAAGTAGCGACAGCTGCAGGTCGTGGATGGGAGTCAGGTACGAGTCTCGGACAGCCAGGGTCCGGCGCAGCACCGGCGCCCGTTCGAGCAGCTGATCCTGCCCGGTGACCTCCAAAAGCGCCTTCACGGTCGCGGCGTACTCCGCCTCGATCATCTCGAAGAGGTGCCACGTGTCTGGGGGGGCCAGGCTCTCAACGTAGCGCCGCGCGATACCAAGGTCGGTTTTGACCAGCGTCATCTCGACGTTGGAAAGAAAGTTGGAGAAGAACGCCCAGCCGTCTCTCATCTCCTCTATCGCGCCTGACAAGCCAGCCCGCCGAGCGGCTTCAAGGCCTGCACCGACCCCGTACCAGCCCGGCACGATCTGGCGCGATTGGGTCCAGCCGAACACCCACGGGATTGCCCTGAGCCCGTCGATGCCAGCCGAGCCGTCGGGCCGCCGGGACGGCCGCGATCCAAGGTGCAGCGCGCCGAGCTGGTCGACTGGCGTCGAGGCGGCGAAATACTCGGCGAGCTTTCGGTCACCGATGAGGCTCGTGTAGGCCTCGAACGCCGCGGCCGACACCGTGTCCATGACCGGGGCCCAGCGTGAAAGCTCGCCGTGGCGGAGTCTCGGGGAGCTGTGCAGCGCGGTCGCCCCGAGGGTGGAGGCGAGCATCAACTCGAGGTTCTCCTTGGCGAGCGCCGCGAGTGAATACTTGTCAGAGATGACCTCACCCTGCTCGGTTATCTTCACCGATCCGCTGATGCTGCCCGGCGGGAGGGCCATGATCGCGTCGTGTGTCGGCCCACCGCCTCGCCCGACTGTGCCGCCACGCCCATGAAAGAAAACGACCCGCACTCCGTACGAGCCCGCCACCTCGAGCACCGCCCTCTGCGCCTTGTGGATCTCCCACTGCGACGTGGTTATCCCCGCCTGCTTGTTGGAGTCGCTATAGCCGAGCATCACTTCCTGCACGTCACCTCGGCTCGCCACGATCGACCGGTACGAAGCCGAACCGAGCATTTCGGAGACGATGCGCGCAGCGCTGCGAAGTTCCTCGACGGTTTCGAGCAGCGGCACGAGGCCGACCTTCGCCACGCCCGCGGCGGTGTCGATCAGACCTGCTTCCTTCGCCAGTACGGCCGCGGCTAGGACGTCGTCGGCGCCCTTGGTCATCGAAACTATGTAGGTTTCGGCGGCTTTCGGCCCGAGGAGATCCTGCGTGGTCGCGATGGCCTCGAACGCCCCGAACACCCGCGACGCCGCCGGGCGAAGCGGAAGGGGCTTTGCGGCGAGCGGGCGCCGGTTGTCGAGCTCCGCGCTTAGGAGTCTGAGGCGGGCGGGGCGCTCCAGCTCACGGTAAGGCTGCCCGAGGCGAGCGTAAAGCTCGCCAAGAACCTGATGATGTGCGTCGGAGTGCTCACGGACGTCGAGGGCAGCCAGGTGCAAACCCCAGCACGCGATGTTCCGCGCGGCCTCGTCGAGGATCTCCGCTATCAAAGCGCCGCCGTTTGCGTGAAGCGAGTCGCGCATGAGCGCCATGTCGGCGAGGACACCGCTTCCGTCCAGGTAGTCCCGGCCTTGTTGGTGGGCCGAACCGGCCTGCACCCGCCGGGCGGTATTGCGAAGCTTCTGGCTGATGCAAATGCATTTGAGACGGTAGGGTTCCTCGGCGTTCAGCCGGAGGTACCGCTGCTCGATCTCCGGCAGCACCTCGAGGTCGGCGGCGATCGATTCGAGCAGTTCGCTCGACACGTCCTGAAGTCGAGTGGACATCGCGAGCTGCCCACGTAGCCCGTCGATGGTGGCCACGGCGAGGTTGACGGCGTGCGCGTGCTGGAGGCGGACCACGTCGAGGGTGATTTCGGGGGTCACGTTCGGGTTGCCGTCCCGGTCGCCGCCGATCCACGATCCGAATCGAAGCGGGGTCGACCAAGGGTCGAGGCCGTTACCTCCGATCGTCGAGTGCCATTCGTCGAGGACCTCCGACACGGCGTTCCGAGCGAGCTCGTCGAAGTAGAAGACTGCGTTGCGGGCCTCGTCTAGCGGGTCGGGCTGTGCAACTCGCAGGTCGTCGGTGAGCCAGAGCACTTCGACCGCTCTCGCCAGCTTGGCGTCGACTTGTTCGTCGGGGTCGCACGCGAGGAGCTCCGCTATTTGAGCGAGCTGCACCAGCTTGGTGCGTCGTGCCGCCTCTGTCGGATGCGCGGTGAACACCGGCCGCAAGTCGACGGCGCACGCGATAGCCCGCAGGTCGTCGTCGGTGAGGCCTTCGTTTCGGGCGGCCTCGACGATCTCGGCCAGCCAGCCGGTGCGGGTGGTGCGGGACCGGTGCACCTGCTCGGTGACGTTGGCCAGGTGGAAGTACGAGTTGAAGGCTCTGACGAGCCGGGTTGCCGAAGCAACGTCGAGGCGGTCGAGGAGCCCGGCGGTGCCGTCACGGTCCTCACGGCTGCCGGATCGCACCTTCTCCACCAGTTCGAGGACCTCGGGGCCCTCCTGGCGGGTGAGGGTGTCGCCGAGCATTCCCACGATCCTTCGGATGTCGGCTCGCAGGGCGGTGTCGTCGACTTGGGGGATCTGCATAGGTCTATCTTTGTGCGTGTTGACACCTACCCCGCGCCGACGTGTCGGCGCCCACACTGCGCTGTCGGAGGCCCTAGCGTCCTGGCTTGTCTACATGGGTGCGGCGAAACCGTCGCCGGCGACTGTCGCCGCCTACCGCCGAGACGTCGAAGGGGTGGGCAGGCGTCTCGCGGCCCTCGAAGGTAAAGGGACCTTCGAGGACGTAGTCGTATCGGACCTCGACCGGGGTTCGCTTCGCGCGGCGTTCTCCTCTTGGGCGTCGGATCATTCCGCTTCCTCGGTGCGCCGTGCTCACGCCGCTTGGACCGGGCTACTGCGCTTCCTGGTAAGCGAGGCGGTCGTCGAAAGCAACCCCATGGATGGCGTCGCCAAGCCGAAGGCGCCGGTGACGTTGCCTCGCTCCATCCGGGCGCCTGACGCAGTGACCCGACTGCTGCGCGCGGCGTCGGAGCCGGACCCCACGGGCCGTTCGCCGTGGCCGGCGAGGGATCTCGCGCTGGTGGCCACCTTCTGCGTGACTGGAGTTCGCGAGGCGGAAGCCGCCGGCCTGTCGCTCGGCTCGCTCGCCGGAGAGCGCGGCGCGCGGCGACTGGAGGTGGTCGGCAAAGGGTCGAAGATGCGGGCGGTACCCGTCGATCCGGCGCTCGACGCTGTGCTCGAAACGTACCTGGCGGAGCGCAAGGAACGTTTCCCTGACCAGGCCTTGAGCCATCCCGGCGCGCCCCTGTTCGTCGATGGCCGCTCCCGGCGGATGAGCGTCCATCAGATCCACTATCTCATTTCCAAGCTGTACGTGCGGGCGGGTATCAGGGCCTCGGTTCCCGCCGGTGCAATGGTGCACGCCCTCCGCCACACCTTCGCGACGGCAGCCCTCGAGGCGGGGGCGGATGTCGTCGAGCTGCAGGAGCTTCTCGGCCACTCCAGCCTCGAAACCACCCGGCGCTACCTATCCGCAACCGCGCAGGGCCTACGCCACGTGATAGCAGCGCACCCGAGCCAGGCGGCAATCCGGGACTTGGGAAAGCCCCGTGACCCGGAAAGGTCCACCGACCTTGGAAAGCCCGCCGATTTGGGAAAAAGGTCAGCCGGCTTCACTGACGGGCGCGACGCCGGCCGGCCCGAGGCTGCCGTCGGTATCGGTCAGCGGCCCGCCGGGTAGCGACACCACCATACGGGTGCCCCCGGCAGGCCCTGTAGGCGATTCAGCGCGAATCCGGCCACCCATCGCCGACACGAGCTCCGCGACGATAGTGAGGCCCAACCCCGATCCGATAGGACGGTCAGGGCCGGGGCGCGAAGCGAACAGGCGTTTGAACACCCGCTCGATCGCCTCCTGCGGGATCCCTGGCCCGTCGTCTGAAACCGAGAACTCGACCCATCCGCCCCATCCACCGGCCGGCCGGCCGTTCTGCGCGCCGGCGCTCGGGCCGGGGGGCGATGTGGCGACCTCGACCGATGTCGCAGCGTATCGGAGCGCGTTCTCGATCAGGTTCGAGGTGACCTGCGCGAGGCGGTCGGCGTCGGCAACAGCCGTCAGCGGGGCCGGGTGGGTGCGGACCCGCAGCTCCAAGCCGAGATCGGCGGCAGCGGGCGAAAACGCGACAGCAGACGACGAGACGACGGCCGCCAAGTCGACCACCGTGGTTTCGAGAGTGAAACGTCTGGCCTGCAGGGTTGCAAGGGCGAGAAGGTCGGCCACGAGTCGCTCCAAGCGCCGTGCTTGGCCTGCTATCACCCCGGCGGCGGCGACAGCGTCGGCGGTCGCGCCGTCCTGGATGGCTTCCGCGAAACCGCGAATCGACGTGAGCGGGGTTCGAAGGTCGTGGGACACCGACTGCAGGAATCGACGCTCATCTGCGCGCACACGACCGAGACCCTCCGCCATTGCGTTTACCGAAGTCGCAAGCTCGGTGAGCTCCGGATCGCGCTGGCTGTGGGGAGGCAACGTGACCCTCGCGTCGAGGTCGCCCGCCGCGATCCGACTCGTGACGAGCTGGGTCGCCCTGATCGGCGCCACGAAGCGCCGGCCGAGCCTGTAGGCGACGATTCCCGCCACCACGAGAATCACAAGCGACGAGACCACGAACCAGGCGCCAGCGGTCGACCAGGCGCTCGGCGGCGTGCGGGTGAGGACCACCACCTGGACCACTTGGCGAACCTGGCCGAGGATGAGGATCGACGCCTTGTAGGGCACAGCGGCGAACACGACTCCTTTCGCTGTCTCTCCTGAGACCGTACGAAGCTGGTAGAGCGCCGGGGCGTCCAGGCTCGACACGGTTATCCCGGGCGGAAGAGCCGGTTTCGCTCGGGGCGTGACCGGGTCGAACACCCGCCCGTCGGCAAGCACGGCGACCACCGCGGACCCGTCGAGGCGAAACGGTGAGCGAAGCGCAATGAGTAGGGAGCGCAGTGCCCTTGCGGGGTCTGTACTGTTGGCGTTCAGCGCTTCTTGTTGTACCCCTGCAGCTAGACCGACCCCCTCTCGCACCAGTTCGTTTCTGGTCTGGATCGTGTTGGAACGCGCTACTAGGTACAGAGTCACCAAACCCGAAATGAGCAAGGTCGACACGACCATGAGCACCATCGCCGCGGTCAACCGCCGTCGCATCGTCCGAGCCCCGATCTAGTCCAGCCGGTACCCGACGCCCCAGACGGTGCTGAGTGCCAGATCCGGACCGAACTTCTTTCGAAGCTGTCCTATGTGGACGTCGACGGTGCGATCGTCGCCGTACCAGTCCGGGCCCCAGACCCCGTCGAGGAGCTGCCGCCGCGAGAGCGCAAGCCCCCGATTGGTGGCGAGGTAGGCGAGCAGGTCGAACTCCCTGGTCGCAAGGGGAACGGCGTTGCCGCCGAGCAGCGCCTCTCGCCTGCCAGTGTCCACCGTGATAGAGCCGACGGTGAGGACAGCCGTACTGGCTGGGCCCGCCGCGCCGGCGCGCCTGATTATCGCCTTCACTCTGGCAGCCAGCTCCCGAGGCGAGAACGGCTTGGTCACGTAGTCGTCCGCTCCGAGCTCGAATCCGAGGACCCGGTCGATCTCCTCGTCGCGCGCGGTGAGCAGCAGGACCGCAACTGCCCCCTCCGCACGGATGCGCCGGCACACCTCGAAGCCGTCCATCCCTCCGGGAAGGCCGACGTCCAAGACGACCAGCCCGGGTCGTTCGCGCTTGACCGCGGCAAGGCCCCGCTCCCCGTCGGGTGCCGCTACGACGCGGTGGCCGTCCCTGCGCAGGTACAGGCAGATCAGCTCCGATATGTTCGGGTCGTCCTCGACCACCACGATCGTCGTCTGGTCGCTGTGCATCGCCACCAGAGTCTGCCACGCTCCGCTCGCTCAGCGACGCCAGACCACCGACTCCCACGCACGAAGCGTCACAAGCGGTCCACCATGCGGCGGGTCTGCCATGTTGGAGATCACGACCGTCGCATCGTGCCAGCCGTCGTCGACGGGGATCTCGGCGTGTTGAACCGCAGCAGAGAAGTTCGCCGCGACGAGAAGCTGCCCGTCGCTGCTTGTACGGGTGAAACACCACAGGCTCGGGTGCTCGCCGAGAAGCAGGGTGAAGTCGCCGTCGGTGACCACCGGGTCGGCGTGGCGAAGCTCGATCAGGCGGATGTAGTGAGACATGACAGAGTCCGGATCTTCCGACTGCGCCGCCACGTTGATCTCGGAGAAGTCTGGGTTGACCATGATCCAAGGTTGCGTCGTGCTGAAGCCGCCCGCAGGCGAGCTGTCCCATTGCATTGGGGTACGGCCCTGGTCGCGGCTGCGTTCGAACATGGCATCCTCGAGGGCTTCTATGTCGGTGTCGCCTTTTGCTTTCTCGATTGCGTAGAAGTTGAGGACCTCGACATCTCGGAAGTCGTCGATAGAGGAGAAAGGAGCGTTTGCCATCCCGATTTCCTCGCCCTGATAGACGTACGGCGTGCCGCGGTGAAGGTGCAAGACGGTGGCGAGGGTCTTGGCTGACGCAACGCGGTGCTCGCCGTCGTCGCCGAAACGTGACAGCGAGCGCGGCTGGTCGTGATTGCCGAGATACAGCGAGTTCCACACTTTCCCCCCGCACCCTTCCTGCCACGAGGCCATTACGGCTTTGAGCCGGGGAAGCTCGAGCGGGATCCGGTCGTAGCGGTGAGCGGCGAAGTCGACCATCACATGCTCGAAGGAGAACACCATGTCCAGCTCTCCACGGTCTGGATCGCAGAAAAGAGCGGCGTCCTCGACTGTCACCCTCGGAGTTTCCCCGACGCTCAGCACATGCCCCGGCCGGCTGGCGAACACCTCGCGGTTCATCTCCTGTATGAATTCGTGCGTTCGGGGCCGGCTCAGGTAGTAGCGGTCCCCCGGGCCGTAAAGCGAGCCTGGAGCTGGCGCCACGTCCGGCATGTCGGGGTGCTTGCTCAACATGCTGATCACGTCCATGCGGAACCCGTCGACGCCACGGTCGAGCCACCAGCGCATCATCGAGTAGACCTCGGCGCGCAGGTCGGGATTCTCCCAGTTGAGGTCCGGCTGTTTTTTGGAAAAAAGGTGGAGATAGTACTGCTCTGTCGTCTCGTCCCACTCCCACGCTGAACCCGAGAAACGCGAAGCCCAGTTGTTCGGTTCCGATCCCGGGCGCCCGCCGCCGCATCCGGGGCGGGGGCCCCTCCAGTAGTACCAGTCGCGTTTGGGATCCTCGCGCGACGAGCGCGAGGCGAGGAACCACGGGTGCTCGTCGGAACTGTGATTGACGACAAGGTCCATCATCAGCTGTATTCCGCGCGAGTGCAGCGCTTCCACCAAGTTATCCAGGTCACTCAAAGTGCCAAAACTTGGGTCGATGTCGTAGTAGTCGCTGATGTCGTAGCCGTTGTCGTCCATAGGCGAGCGGTACACGGGGGACATCCAAACGAAATCAACCCCGAGTCGTTCGAGGTGATCGACGTGGCGGAGCACGCCCGGCAGGTCGCCGATCCCGTCTGCGTTGGAGTCGGCGAAGCTTCGCGGGTAGATCTGGTAGCCGACGTAGCGGTGCCAGTCGTCTGAGTGCGCATCGATTGTCAAGAAGTCTCCCCCTGGCGTTTGCGGTCGTCGAAACCTTAGCTTTCAGCTGACGGGTCGGCTCAACTCGTCGAGATATCGCCGCCGGAGCGATTGGTCCATGAACGCCGCGTCGAAGGAGTTACGGGCGAGTCTTCGCAGAGTCTCGTCGTCGAAGCCGAGCCCGCTTGCGACAGCCGAATAGTTTGCCCCGACGTAGCCGCCGAAGTAGGCCGGGTCGTCGGAGTTGACCGTGACTGCGAGACCGGCGTCGAGCATCCCCGCGATCGGATGATCCTCCATTCGCCCGACGACTCTCAGCCGGACGTTCGAGAGGGGACAGACGGTAAGCGGAATTTGGTCGTCTACGAGCCTCGCGACCAGAGCCGGATCCTCGAGCGAACGCACGCCGTGGTCTACCCGTTCGACGTGGAGGATGTCCAAGGCTTGGCGGACGTACTCCGGCGGCCCTTCCTCGCCGGCGTGAGCCACGCAGTGAAGCCCAACGGCCCGCGCCCGCGCGTATACGTCAGAGAACATCGCCGGCGGGTACCCGACCTCCGCCGAGTCGAGCCCGATCCCGATTATCGGGCTTTGGTGCTCGAGGAGCTGGTCGAAGGTGGCCATCGCCGCCTCGGGTCCGAGGTCACGAAGAAAGCAGGCGATCAGGCCGCCAGACACGCCGTAGCGCCTGGCACCCGTGCGCAGGGCTGCGCTCAGCCCGTCCACGACGACAGCGAGCGGAACCCCCCGAGCTGTATGCGCCTGGGGGTCGAAGAATATCTCCGCGTGGCGGACGCCCTCACTCGCGGCGCGCGCCAGATAGGCGTTCGCCAGGTCGGCGAAATCCTCTTCGCTTCGAAGGACAGCCATGCAGGAGTAGTACAGCTCGAGGAAGGATCCGAGGTCGGAGAACGCGTAGCGCGCTCTTAGGTCCTCGACGTCGGCGAAGGGCACAGGCACCCGATTGCGTGACGCTAGGTCGAAGACCATCTCCGCTTCGAGGGTTCCTTCGATGTGAATGTGCAACTCGGCTTTGGGAACGACGGCGGCCCCGCTCATCGGTGGAGGTTATCTCGACTCGGGATCCCACTCAGCTGACGTCGGGGGGTTGAACCGCATAGCCACTACGGCGCTGACTCCTTCGGAGACGATCCGCCCATGCATCTTGGAGGTGCCGTGCACCCGCTCTTTGAAGCGGAAAGGGACCTCTACGACACGGGCGCCGAGGCGGTGGGCGGCGTAGGTGGTGTGTATCTGGAAGGCGTAGCCGGAAAGGTCGCCGCCTACCGGGGAGATCGCGCCGAGAAGGTCGCTTCGCCAAGCCTTGAAGCCGCCGGTGAGATCCCGATAGGGCAAACCGAGGAGGATCCGGGCGTACGTGTTTCCTGCGACCGACAGCGCCTTTCGGTGCCACGCCCAGTTCGCATCCGTGCTCCCGCCCGGTATGTAGCGTGCGCCGAGCGCCAGGTCTGCACCTGCGTCGAGTGCGCCGAGGAGCGAAGGCACGACGGCTGTCGGATGGGACCCGTCGGCGTCCATCTGCACGACGGCGTCGTAGCCGTGCTCGAGAGCCCATGCGAATCCGTCCCGGTAGGCGGCGGCGAGCCCGGTCGGGCGGGGCCGAACCACCAGGTTGACCATCCCCGGCCGGTACTCTTCGCCGAGCAGCTTCACCCGGTCGGCGGTGCCGTCGGGGCTCGAGTCGTCCACGACCACCACGTCGACGGACGCGTCGGGTGCGCCCGACTCGCGCCTGGCTTTGTCGACGAGGTCGAGTCCAGCCAGCATCGAGTCGACGTTGTCGACCTCGTTGTAGGTGGGAAGAACGACTATCGACCGCACCCGGCGCTCCTTATCGCTGGCGGTGTCACCATAGGCAAGATGCGAGGTTAGCCCTGTTTCGGGGCGGGGCGACGTGCGCTGGTAGCCTTGGGGCATGTCCCTGGTGGTCATGAAGTTCGGAGGCACATCGGTCGGCGACGCCGAGAGAATGCGCGCGGTCGCCGACTACGTCGCGCGAACAGTACGGCGCGGCCATCAGGTCGTGGTCGCTGTCTCGGCAATGGGGAAAGAAACCGACGAGCTTTTGCACCTTGCGTCGCTGGTTTCCTCCACGCGCCCAGGGCGGGAGATGGACATGCTCATCACTGCGGGGGAGCGCAAGGCGATGGCGCTGCTCTGCATGGCCCTGCATGACCTCGGCGTGCCGAGCGACAGTTTCACGGGAAGCCAGGCGGGCATCGTGACCGACACCGATCACACCCGGGCGAAGATCGTAGAGGTGAGACCGGAGCGGATCCGCAAAGCGCTCGCTGACGGCAGGGTCGCGGTGGTCGGCGGAGCCCAGGGGGTTTCCACGGACAAGGAGGTGACCTTCCTTGGCCGCGGGGGTACCGACACTACGGCGGTGGCGCTCGCGCAGGCACTCGGAGCGGACTCCTGCGAGATATATACCGACGTCTCGGGGGTATTCACGGCGGACCCACGCGTCGTGCCCGAAGCGCGAAGGCTGAAGAGGCTCAGTTTCGACGAGATGCTCGAGATGTGCGCAGCCGGTTGCCCGAAGCCGGCTATGCGCTCGGTGGAGTTCGCGCGCAACCACGGCGTGCGATTGCACGTGCGGTCGGCTTTTACGTGGGAGCCGGGAACCTGGATCGAAGAGGAGAGCACCTATATGGAGCAGGCCGTAGTTTCTGCCGTTACATCTGACAGTTCTGAGGCCAAGGTGACGGTGGCGGGAGTGCCCGACCACCCGGGCGTCGCCGCAAGACTTTTCCGTGCATTGGCCGACCGCTCGATCAACGTCGACATGATCGAGCAGAACGTCTCACTCGCTGGAACGACTGACATATCTTTCACCGTGCCCCACGAGGATCTCGCCACGGCGTGCGCCACGGCCGAGGAGCTGCAGGCCGAGATCGAAGCGCGCCAGGTGATCGCCGACAAGGCGATTGCGACCGTATCCATCATCGGCGCCGGCATGAAGACGCACCCCGGGATTTCGGCGACCATGTTCGAGACTCTCGCACGCGAAGGGATCAACATCGAAATGATCTCCACCTCGTCCATCCGTTTGACTTGCGTCGTGCGTGCTGACGTGGTCGAGCAGGCTGTCTCGGCGCTGCACCGGGCTTTCGAGTTGGAAAGGGATTAGCCAGATGGCGGTTGTCGGTATCTACGGGGCGACGGGCCAGGTGGGTGCCGTGATGCGCCAGATTGTCGCATCGCGAAAGCTTCCGGCGGAGTCGATACGCCTCTTCGCAAGTTCGCGCTCCGCGGGGCGAGTCCTCGACGGGTTGACCGTCGAAGACGTAGCGACGGCAGATCACCGGGGGGTGGACATCGCCCTGTTCTCGATGGGGGCGACGGCGTCGAAGAGCTACGCCCCGCTCGTCGCTGCGGCTGGGGCCATAGTTGTTGACAATTCGAGCGCCTGGCGGATGGACCCCGACTGCCCGCTGGTGGTGCCCGAGGTCAACGCCGGCGAGCTTGACCGGATCCCCAAGGGGATCGTCGCGAACCCGAATTGCACGACGATGGTGTGCATGCCGGCGCTGGCACCGCTTCATCGCGAGGCCGGTCTCGTGCGGGTGATCGCCTCCACCTACCAGGCGACGTCCGGCGCCGGCCTCGCAGGCACCGCCGAGCTCGACGAGCAGGTCCGCGCAGTGGTCGACAAAGCCACCGAGCTGGCCTTCGACGGCCGGAGTCTGCAGTTCCCGCCGGCATCGGTCTTCCCGGCGCCCATCGCCTTCAACGTCGTGCCCCACGCCGGCAGCTTCGACGGTGACGAGACCACCGAGGAGCTCAAGTTCCGCAACGAGAGCCGCAAAATACTCGGTATCGCCGACCTCGCGGTGAGCGTCACGTGCGTGCGGGTACCTGTCTTCACGGGGCATTCCCTGGCTTTGAACTTGACGTTCTCCGACCCGCTCAGCCCGGCGCGGGCCCGCGAGATCCTCGAAGGAGCGCCGGGGGTCGAGCTCGTCGACGTGCCGACGCCGCTCGCTTGCGCTGGCGGCGACACGTGCATGGTCGGTCGGGTACGTGCCGATGCGAGCGACGCGTCCGGGCGTGGGCTGGCTATGTTCATCTCCGGTGACAATTTGCGTAAAGGCGCCGCGCTCAACGCTGTCCAGATCGCCGAAGCGCTGATCGCCAGAGGTTCCGCCGGCCGCTCGTAACAGCCCGTTCGCAACAGGCCGCTCGCAACAACGGAGTACGTCTGGCCCGGCCGCCTACGACTTGAGGATGACCTCGCAAATCAATCTGACGCCCGATGTGCTCTAGCCCAATTCGGCCGACAATTGGATCATCGACGAGATATCGAGGTGACGATGATCGAGGTTTCACATCTGACGAAACGCTACGGGTCGACCGTAGCGGTCGACGACCTTTCTTTTACCGTGGCTCCCGGACGCGTGACCGGATTCCTCGGTCCGAACGGTGCCGGGAAGACGACGACGATGAGGGCCATACTCGGTCTCGACGTCCCGACGAGCGGGAATGTCAGCGTCAATGGCCGCAGGTACCAGGATCTCCCGGTCCCTCTCCGAGAGGTCGGGGCTCTCCTTGACGCGAAAGCGCTTCACGGGGGAAGAAGCGCCGCGAAACACCTGCAGGCCCTCGCCGTGAGCAACGGGCTGCCGACCAGTCGGGTGGCAGAGGTGCTGCAGATGGTCGGCCTGCAAGGGGTCGCAGGGCGGCGAGCCGGCGGATTCTCGTTGGGGATGAGCCAGCGGCTGGGTGTCGCAGCCGCGCTTTTAGGCGACCCGGCGATCGTTATGTTCGACGAACCCGTCAACGGTCTCGATCCGGAGGGGATCCTCTGGATCCGTCAGCTGATGCGCGACCTCGCGTCGCAGGGCAGGACTGTGCTCGTGTCGAGCCACCTCATGAGCGAGATGGCTCTCACAGCCGACCATTTGATAGTCATCGGGAGGGGACGTCTCATCGCGGACACGTCGATGACCGACTTCATCGACGCGGGATCGAACGAGCAGACGCTGGTGAAAAGTCGCGACGATGCGACGCTGGCATCTCGGCTTGGCGAAGCCGGTCTCACCGTACGCCCCGGCGACAGCGGAGGGCTCATATGTGCGGGGCCCGGAATCGAGCGGATCGGGGAGGTCGCTCTGGAGGCGAGGATCGTCCTCTACGAGCTGACCCCCCTTCGCGCGTCCCTCGAGGAGGCGTTCATGGAGCTGACCCGCGACAGCGTGGACTATGTGGCGTCCGTCAGTCAGCCCTCACAAGCCTGAAAAGGAGATCTGAAAGTAATGAGCACCGTAGTCAATTCGACAAGTCCCGTCGCGAAGCGCGGAGACGGCTCCGGAACTTTTCGCCCGGCGAGCCTCCGTGACGTCATACGATCCGAATGGGTCAAGCTGACAAGCGTCCGATCGACCTGGATCACCCTGGCCGTCACCGTCCTGATCGGTGTGGGCCTTGGCACTCTGATCTCGAACCTCGCGGCGTCGCGTTACTCGACGCGCACCCAGCTGAGGCTCACCTGGGACCCCACTTCGGTCAGCTTCAGGGCGTTGGTGGTAGCCCAACTGGCGATAGCCGTACTCGGCACCCTCGTGATCACCTCCGAATACGGCACGGGTCTGATCCGCACGTCGCTAGCGGTCGTACCGACGAGGCGCCGCTTCCTTGCTGCCAAGGCGGCGGTCTTCGGTGCGACGGCTCTCGTGGTCGGCGAGGTAACCGCTTTCGCGGCCTTCCTGCTCGGTCAGGCTGCGATCGGCTCGTCGGCTCCCCACGCGAATCTGGGTCAGCCAGGTGTCCTGCGGGCGGTCATAGGGGCTGGTCTGTATCTTGCTGTTATCGGGCTGCTGTCGGTGGGAGTAGGAACGCTGGTCCGCAATACCGCTGCCGGGATATCGGCGATGGTTGCCCTCCTGTTCGTCCTGCCGGGTCTCGTGCAGGCGCTGCCGGCATCGTGGAGCAACGCCATCACCGAATGGTGGCCGACCCAGGCGGGGAGCCAAGTGTTCGCGACGCACGGCGGGGCCCATACTCTTAGTGCATGGGCAGGCTTCGCGGTGCTCGTCGTATTCACGGCGCTGGTGTTCGGGTTCGCCCAATGGAACCTGGTGCGCCGCGACGCCTGACCGCCGCCGCGGCGGCGGACACCTTGGCGGTCGGCTTCGCGTCGCCTTGGTGGTGGCGTCGAGCGGTGACGGTGGTTGCGTGGATCGCCGTCGCTGGGGTCATGGCGGGCTCGCTGGCGACCGCTATCGCTGTCAGGCCCGAAACCAGCACGGCGGTCGCCGCCGGGCTGAACGTAGCGGCGGGATTACTGATCCTTCTCGCACGGCGGCGTTGGCCACGGGCTGTGCTCGCAGCCGTTGTAGCGGTAGCGGTCTGCACCACGGTGTTGACGACGACGTTCCCCGGCCACGGTTCGATCGTCCTCGTGGTCCTCGCCATATACAACGTTGCGAGCGTCGAGCTTCCCCGCTCGTCGATCACTCTCACAGTGTGCGCCGAGGCGAGCATCGGCGCCTTCGCGTTTGTCGGAGACAGGCCGCTTGTCGCCGACCTCGGGAGCCTCGTCTCGGAGGTCGCCTTTCTCAGCTGCGCTGTTGCGGTCGGCATCTCGGTGCGTTACCAGCGATCCATGCTTCAAGGCTTGCGTGAGCGCGCCGAGCACGCCGAACGCGAACAGCTATGGGGGGCTGCCCGGGCAGTAGCCGAGGAGCGTGTGCGGATCGCCCGGGAGCTTCACGACGTCGTCGCGCACCACGTCAGTCTCTTAGTGGTGCAGGCCGGCGCCGTGCGGGAGAACCTGCCAACAGAGCACCCGACGCGGCCCGTGCTCGACGCGATGATCGAGGGCGGGCGCTCAGCCATGGCCGAGCTCAGAGAAATGCTGGGCGCGCTACGCGTCGCCGAAGCGCAGGCGCCTGAACCCGCCGGGGCGCAGCCTTCGGTAGCGCCGGACTCCGAGGCCCCCCGGTCACCTCAGCCGGCCCTCGGCCAGCTCGCGTCGCTGGTGGACCGGGCCCGAGCCGCGGGCCTTCCGGTCACGCTGCACGAGGATTGGCGAGAGGAAGTCGTCCCGCCCGTCGTGTCGCTTTCCGTCTACCGAATCGTCCAGGAAGCGCTGACGAACGTCATCAAGCACGCCCCCGGCGCCTTCACACGTGTGGTCGTTGAAGTCAGGCAAGGTTTTCTGACCCTGTCGGTCAGGAATGGGCCTGCGCCCTCGGTGGGCGATCCGGAGGTTCGACGGTCGGACCCGGCCCGCGGACATGGCCTCGTGGGGATGGCGGAGCGGGCGACGCTCGCTCACGGCAGTCTGCAGGCCGGCCCGCTCGACACCCAGCCAGCCACAGGGACGACTACGGCGCTAGCGTCAGCGCCGGCGTCCGCCACCGCGTCAAGACAAACATCAAACGCAGGGTTGGCCACGAACTCGCCCACGAGGTCGGCGGACTCGGACACCAGTACTGGACGCCACGGGTGGGAGGTCCTCGCGTCGTTTCCACTGTCGTCAGGAGCGGACCGTGACTGACGGCCCAGCGTCGTTTGAGCGGCATGGCCCCATCCGGGTGGTGGTCGTCGATGACCAGCCGCTCATACGCCAAGGGTTTTCCATGATTCTGTCAGCTCATGATGACATCGAAGTGGTCGGTGAGGCGGGCGACGGGGAAGTGGCTCTGGCGGTTATCGCTGCAGTGGCGCCCGACGTGGTGCTCATGGACATCCGGATGCCCGTCCTTGACGGCATCGAAGCCACGAAACTGGCGCGCCGAGACAGTCCCGACTCGAAGATCCTAATCCTCACCACGTTCGCGCTCGACGATTATGTGACTGCGGCTCTCGCTGCGGGCGCCTCGGGCTTCCTGTTAAAGGATGCGACGCCGGACGAACTTCTACACGCAGTTCGGGTGGTCGCTGGAGGCGACGCACTGCTGTCCCCGTCGGTGACGACCCGGCTTATAGAGCGGCTCCTGCCGTCGTTGACTTCCACGCCGGGTCGGCCGGCGTCGTCCCCGCAGGGCTTGGACACTCTGACCGAGAGGGAAGTCGAAGTGCTGAGGTTAGTCGCAACCGGCCGGTCGAACGCAGAGATAGCAGCGGACCTCTACATTTCCGAGGCAACGGTCAAGACGCACGTCTCCCACGTCCTCACCAAGCTCGGGCTGAGGGACCGTGTTCAGGCAGTAATCGCTGCCTACGAGATGGGGCTGCTACATCCGGGCCAATCGACGGACCCGGGTCGAGCGCCAGACGAGCGCTGACATCCCGAGCGTCGCGACCCCCGACACGACGACCGGCCACCACTGCGGCGGCCTGGCATCGAAAGTGCCGGGCAGGGCCAGCAACGCAGGGGAGCCGGGTGCTGCCACAGCGTCGAGCACCGTGCCCGCCGGCAGTTGGTTTCGTTCCCCGCGGATCGTCGCTTCCTCGCGTTTGCCGCCGAGCGTGAAAGAGCCGGTGCAGTCGTAGTATTGGATCAGTTGGCCGATCCCTGAGCTGATCGCAGTGCACCCCGTTACGGTCGCCTTGACCGGCCGGCCGCTCGAGCGAAGCGCTGCATTCGCAGGGTTTCCTCGCGCGGCCGACAACGACAGGATCACGGTCAAGGCGGCCAAGGCGAGCGTGGAGAGGATGAGTGCGACTGCGGCTACGCGCCGGCCGTCGATGGACGGCGGGGCGGTCCCCCGAATGTAGCCTGGCGCTGCCCCGGCGGGTGGCGTGGGAGTCGTCTCCACGGCAGGGAACCTTATCGAAGCTTTGCGCCGTCAGCGCAGGGAGATCCCCGTGTGGCTCGGATCATTTCGAAGATGTTCACAAACGGCTGTCTCGACAGGGCCAGACGATATGCGGCGCAGCCGGTTGACAGAAGACGGGGGGACTCGGCGGATCTTGCTCAGCGATCGTTTCGCTCCTAAGTCAAGAGTTCGGGTTCGTCGACTGTGACCCGTCACCGTTGAATCGCTGGTCGGGGTGGTTTGGTGGCTTAGCTCAGGGTCTAATCGTCCTAGGGAACCGGCTTGTCCATCTAACGGTGCTTGTGGTCGAGTGCCTCGGCGGGTGTTTTCCAGATTTCGGGCGGCGGGGACAGATCCCAGTTCTTCGGGGGGTGGATCCCGGCAGGCGCTGTCGATGAAGACCGGAGCATATCCAGGAGAGATCCTCTTAGGTGACGGTAGGCGCGAGACCCGCTTGAGGTGCCCCCTACCGAATGTCACCGAGGAAGCGATCGATGCCCTGGACCGGCTCGCAGTGCACGGTCTTTGTTCAGCCAGCGCATCATGGGCCCTTGCTTCCCTGCGGGTCGTCATGTTGGCCAATGTTGAGCTTTCCTTTGACCCGTTCGATGCCTTCGGACGCGAGGGCCTTGGCCGAGTCGCGTACGACGTCCTTTTCGTCGGGGTCGCCGTGCAGGAGCGCCTTCGCCGTGTTCTTGGCGAACTCCAGAGTGATCTTCGGCGGTAGCGGCGGGACGTTCTTGCTGGTATAGGCGTCGATGAGAGTTACTCCCTGGTACGCGAACGCCGTATCCCAGGCGGATTCGACGTCATCGTCGCTCGTGACTCGAATGCCTTTGAACCCCAGCAGCTCTGCCCAGCCGGCGTAGTCCACCGACTCCACGTCCTGAGAGGTCGACCACACGGGGTTGGCGTCCTCGGTCCGCATCTCCCACGAGACCTGCGTGAGGTCGTTGTTGTGCAGGACCATGACGATGAACTGGGGATTGACCCACTTGTTCATGTACTTCTTGACGGTGATGAGCTCGTTCATCCCGAGCATCTGGAAGGCGCCGTCGCCGATGGTGCACACGACGCACCGGTCGGAGTGCGCGAACTTCGCCGCCGTCGCGTAAGGCATGGCGGCCGCCATGCTCGCCAACCGGCCCGACAGGTCACCCGTCATTCCGTCGCGCAGGCGAATATGGTGCCCGTACCAGTCCGCGGTGGATCCGGCGTCGCAGGTGACGATCGCCTTGGCGGGCAGCCGCTTGTTGAGCTCGAGGTAGACGCGCCGCGGGTTCACGCCGTCTTTGTAGTGGAGCATCGCCTGGGCGTGCATCTCGTTCTCCCACTGCACCATGTCCTTGGTGATGCCCTCTTGCCACGTCAGATCGGTCTTCTGATCCAGATGAGGGATCAGCGCGAGCAGCGTCTGCTTGACGTCGCCCCAGATGTTCAGCTCGGTTGGGTAGCGAAGGCCCATCTGCTCCGGCTTGAGATCGACCTGGATTGCGCGCGCCTGGCCTCTCTCCGGCAGGAACTGGGAGTAGGGATAGTTGGTGCCGAGCATCACCAGGGTGTCGCAGTCTTCCATCTGGTGCTGGCTGGCGCGGGTGCCGAGCAGCCCGAGCTGCTGGGTGTGGAACGGCACGTCCGAAGGAATGACCTGCTTGGCCCGCAAGGCGGTGATGATGCCGGCGCCGCACAACTTCGCCGCCGCGAGTACCTCGTCGGTAGCGCCGTTCGATCCGTGGCCGACCAGGAAGGTGACCTTGTTACCCGCGTTGATGATCTTCGCGGCCTTCACGATCTCGGTTTCTGGGGGGACGATCCAGATCGATGGCGCGACGGCACTGGAGCGCGATACACCATTCGCCGGTTCCAGGTCCGGCATCTCCATGCCCTGGACATCGTGCGGCAGCACGATCACCGCTGGCCCGAGGTGCACCATAGCAGTGCGGAACGCCGTGTCCACGACGGCCTGCGCTTGGCGCGGCGTTACGATCGTCTGAACGTAGACCGCCACGTCCTCCATCGTGCGCTCCAGGTTGTCCTCCTGCTGCTCGAAGGTTCCCAACGAGCTGAGCGCTTGTTGACCCACGATCGCGACGACTGGTTGGTTGTCGCTCTTGGCGTCGTACAACCCGTTCAGCATGTGGAAGGCACCCGGCGAGGAGGTCGCGATGCAGACGCCGACCTCCCCGGTGAACTTGGCATGCGCCGTCGCCATGAGTGAGCAGATCTCTTCATGCGTGGGGCGGATGTACTCCAGTCCGTCACCCTCCCGCTGGGCCGCACCGAGCGCCCCGTCGAACTCCCCGATACCGTCACCGGGAAAAGCGAACACCCGACTGACCCCCCACTCGCGGATACGTTGTATGACGAAGTCGCTGACGTTGGCCATGGTGAGCTCTTTCCTTCTGAATGCAGACGGGCTGACATCCTTAGCCTCCCCCGATCTGGCACGCAGAAACCATCCTCGAAGGCCTAGCCCGGCTTGCTCGTCGCCGTCGGTTGACCAAGGGTCTGTCACAACCAATGGTGTGACTATCGCTGACAGGCTGGGTCTGTGGCCCGGCGGGGGTCTGTAACTTCAACGGTGTAGCTAGTCCTCTACTCTAGCCGGGCGATCCTTGGCGGAAAGGACTAGCAGTGACCGATGTGATTGAGGCCGACGGATTGCCAACCAACGGCTTCTGACGTTGCGCGAGATCGGCGAAGTTGGGGTGGTGACGCTGAAGCGCTGCTGCGTTTACCTCGCCGACGCTTGGCCCGAACGTCGCGGCTAGGGCGCGTGGCGGCGCTGCCTTGCTGCTTCTGTCCAGGGCTCCGGTCGAAGAAATGGTGCGTCGATGGCTTTAGAAATAGCCAACCGCGTGGTACCGCTCTTGGCATCTAAGTGGTACCATAGTTTGCGTGGCGATGAACCTGCGATTAAGTCCTGAAGCCGAAGAAGCCGTTCGACGCGAGGCAGACCGGACCGGGCGCTCCCAGCAAGAAGTCATCCGCGAAGCCATAGGACGCCACCTCGGCTTCGCTGCTGGTGAGGGTACGCGCAGCGAACTCGGCCTGCTGGTCTCCACCGGGAACGTCCGTCCACCGCGGACGCCGCCTCGCACGGCTACGAAGCGTTTGAGACTTCCTCCGGGAGTTACCAGCGCCGATCTTCTTGGTCGGGACGATAGATTTTGACGTGAGGGTTTACTTTGACAGCAGTGCCTTGATCAAGAGGTCGGTGCACGAAGCAGAGTCCGACGCTGTGGAAGAGGCATTTGATCGCTACGTCGCTGAGGATGCCGTGATCATCTCGTCGTCACTGGCTTGGGTCGAGGTTAGCCGAGCCTTGCGAACACGGCTCGACGGCGGTTCGTATAGCGAGGACACGATTCAAGAGGCCGTTGAAGGAGCGCTGGCTGGGGTCGCCGAGCGACTCATTACCGGAGAGGTTATAGGCCTCGCCCGCCGTGTCGTTCCTCGTCTATTGCGCACGATTGATGCAATCCATCTCGCCACAGCGATCCTGCTCGATGCAGACGAGATCGTCGTATACGACGATCGTCTATTCGACGCATGTAGGTCCAACGGCCTTAGCGCTGTTATGCCCGGCCGGTGACATCCGTGACCGGATAGCGTCGTCTTGGGCCTTATCGTGGGGCGTTGGTGGGTTGCTCTGGGACATAGGCAACCTGTGGGGGCAAGCAACTTGTGGGTGAAAACTCTCGACATTTCGGTGAGGCGACGCTTGCTGTGGTCCTCCAGGACTGGACGAAGCGGGCTGGCCCGGATGCGGCAGGATACCGCCTAGCGTATTACCGTCGTATGAGGCAGGCTTGGATTTCGGCTTTGGCCCCAAGTCGGCAAGATCTGTATCGGCGATGGTGCGAGCAGCGCGGCGTGTCGCCCTACCCGTTCGGGGACGCCGACGCGCCAAAGGTTCGGACCCGCTGGTTTTGAGTGCCCGATGTGCTGCCCACGGCTGAACTCGGGACTCTAGGAGCTTGCCGCGGGTCTGTAACGACAGCATCGTCCTAACCGGAGCGTCGAGCCGGCTCTCTAGTCCGAATGGCGGCGGTGGCCGAAAGGTGATTCACTACGAGGGATATTGCGATTCCCAGGAGTTCGCCTTATGACCTCATCAATTTCGGCATCAGCCGAATGGCTTGACCGTTGCCGAAACCGACTTCCTTTCCTCATTCACCACTTATTCAGGGGTGTCGCGGAGCTCTTTAGGAATCGGGAGATGGAGATCGACTCCCAGAGGGCTTGACTGACCGTGAAGTGACGGGACGGGCACGCCATTCGCTGCCGTCTGTACCAGGGTCTTTACCGCGGACCAACTCAGAGGAATCTCTTTGGACACTCAGATGGACGAATGCCGCGCCTACGCAAAGGGCCGCAGCCTGAAAGTGATCGGCGAGTACCTCGATTGCGGCGTGTCGGGAAAGGACGCCAACCGGCCCGGACTGAATCGGCGCATGGCCATGTGGAGGATCATCGCGGAGAGAATGATCGACCGGGGACTGTCGACCCTCGCTATGGCGAGAGAACTCAACGTTGCCGGGATGCCAAAACGCATAGGCGGCGCCTGGACCGCCGGCTCTCTACGCCAGCTCGTGCAGAGCGCGCACGCCCTCGACGGGAACTGGGCGTATCGCCGCGACGGGCGCCGTGGGCTAAAACGACCGACGGACCGCCGATACCGATGACCCTACCGGCGATCCTCAACCCGGAACGCTTCCGCGATCATCCGTTAGATGTCCCCGTCGCGGGGGTCTTTGAAACACCGGGTTCCGACACAAATCTTCCCAATACGGTAGACCTTGTGGACCGCCCGATACGCGCGCGGTGCCGCTCGGGCTGGTGATCGCTGACCACGACCGAGCCCGTGAGGACGCCCGCGTCACCGAGTTACTTAGGGATGCAGGGCCGCGACAACGGAGCTCACGGGACTGACCGAACGCCAACGGCAAAGCTGGCTTGGCCTGCTCGACATGGCCGCCAACTTCCGCGACGGGTGGTGCCTGCTAGGCGGCCAGATGGTCCACCTTTACAGCCAGGAACGCGGGTTCTCGCCCTCCCGGACCACCAACGACGGCGACGGCCTGTTGGACGTTCGAGCACGGCCAAACGTGCTACGCGACTTCACAGGAGCACTCGTCGCCGTGGGCTTTGCCTCTGCTGGAGTTAGCCCAGAGGGCCACCAGCACCGGTGGGTACGTGACGTCAGTCATTAGGAAGGACGCCCTTGCAGGCAAGCCGCTAGACGAAGGTGCCGCCATGGGGCATGATTGAAGTTGTAGGCAAGCGTGCAATCGGAACGGGGGATTTCTCATGACGGAACCGCAGACATCGAGCTGCGATGTGGTCGTGGTCGGGGCGGGGTTCTCCGGCTTGTACCTGATCCACCGCCTGCGAGGCGCCGGGTGGAGCGTGAGGGCGTTCGACGCGGCCGGCGACGTGGGCGGCACGTGGTACTGGAACCGCTACCCCGGCGCCCGCTGCGACATACCGACGACCGACTACTCCTACAGCTTCGACCCTGACCTGGACTCGGAGTGGTCCTGGTCGGAGAAGTACGCCACCCAGCCGG
>JAKCEB010000106.1 GCA_021838305.1 Actinomycetes bacterium
CCACGGTAGGGGTGGATCGTCCCGGTGACGACCGTCTTCAGGTCGCGGCCCGGCTGGAAGATCACCCCGGGGCTGCGCACGAGCTGCGAAACGACGACCCGCTCGGTGCCGTTGATGATGAAGGTGCCCTTGTCGGTCATCATCGGGAAGTCCCCCATGAAGACCGTCTGCTCCTTGATCTCGCCGGTGTTCGCGTTCTGGAACTGGGCGCGCACGAAGATCGGCGCGGCGTAGGTCATGTCCTTCTCTTTGCACTCCTCGACCGTGAACTTCGGCGGGGGCCTCAGATCCTGATCGGTCGGGTCGAATTCCAAGACCAGCTTGAGCTGGCCGGAGAAGTCCTCGATAGGGCTTATATCGCGAAACGTATCCGCTAGGCCCTCGTCGAGGAACCAGCGGAACGAGTCACGTTGGACGGAGATGAGATCCGGCAAAGGCAGGACCTCATCGAGGTTGGCGAAGGAAAAACGCTCCCGGGGCGCGAGACGAGTCGACAAGACCTACTCCTGGGGCAATATTAGATGGAGGATAGCGCTCAGCCCGCGCTGAAGACGCGTCGAAATACAAAGAGACACGTCACAGGGGACCACGGCACCCTACAGTTTACGCCTTCCGACGCCTTAAGGCAAACAAGTTCCCGCGGGCACCTTAAGGCTCAGGTTTACGCAGGGGCGATCCGGCCGGAACTCTGCGTAATCGCTGGCCAGCTTCTTTCGAAGAAGGCTTGCTGCTTCGTAGAGAATACGACACGGGCGGCGGCTGAGTCAAGGATTTTCTGTCAGGACTGCACCTCAGATGCTTGCATTGGCTTTGCAGTTCGGCAATGATGGGTGGTGGAGAAGGGGCAGGCCCGCTACCGGGTCTGGGGAGGCATGTCCCCATGTCGAGCCATAGGAGCCCCGATGGAAGCCAAGACCCTCTCCCCCACCTTCACGGTCAGCTTGCGTGGATACGACCGGATGGAGGTTGACGAGTACCTCGAGTCGCTCAGCGATGCTCTCGGGCAGGTCGAGCATTCGCGCGAACACGCTCGCCAACTTCAGTCAGTCATCGCGAAGCTCAAAGGCAGGATCATCGAGCTCGAGGAGCGCATCAACTCCGACACCCCCCGCACCGGGGCGGTACTGGGCGAGCGCATAGGGCTCCTCCTGCGCCAAGCCGAGGATACGGCTGCTGACACCATCCGCCGCGGCGAGGACAGGGCGGCCGAGCTGATAGCCGACTCCAACCGCAAGCTCGCCGACGCCGAAGACGAGGCCGCCGCCATGATCGCGAGAGCCGAGGAGCAAGCCCGCAGGCTAGACGCGGCGGCCAGGGCCGAGTCCGACGAGATCATCGCCGAAGCCGAGCGGCGCGCTACCGGACGGGCTCGTGATATCGAGCAGTGGGCCGATCAGGTGATCTCGCGTACCCGCGCCGACGAGGCGCGAATGCGCCACGACCAGGAGATCGAGCGCCAGAGATCTATGGCCGAACTGCAGGCCCTCGCAGCAAAACGCGATGCGGTAGCTGTCACGTTGGCCGACCTGCGGGAGTCGCTCGGCAGCGCCCTCGGCCTTGTCGTCGGAGCGCCGCGCAACTCCGAGTCGGCCGACGCCTCCGAGGCGCCGACCGATCCCGCCTCCGACATCGACGCCGCTCGCAGCGCTTCGTCGGCCTCGGAGCTGCATGCGGGGGCGTCGGTGCCGACCACTTTGACTGACGCCCTCAACGCGACCGCCGGCTACACGTCGAGCGTGCATGCGATCGCGTCGCCGCATGGAGTGCCCTCGGCAGCCCCTGCGCCTCCCGAGATCGACTCCGACGAGGAGTTCGAGATGGCGCTCGACCTCGACTCCAGGCGCCTTTCGCTGATCGAGGGCGGCTTCACGCCGGCTCACCTCTATGACGCGGAGGCCGACACGGAGGTTCTGCCCACCGGCGACACCGAGCCCGACCTCGACACGCCTGACACCCAGGTCCGGCCTGGCGCTAAGGCGCCCAGGGCGTCAAGGACGCAACCCTCAACGAGTAAAGGGCGCTGACCCTGGCAAGAGGACGGATCTGGCTGCTCATAGGCGCAGCCCTCGGCATCGCAATAGCGCTCGGCCGCGTCCCGTACCTGGCGGGGGCCGGCCGGACGCTCGCAGCCACGGCGGAGCGGGTCGTTTCGAGCGCGGCGAACCGGTTGGTGGCTGACGTCGCCAAGTCGGGGGCCCCGAAGCGTGTGGTGGTCGGGATCGGGGGTCTCGTTGCCGTTCTGGCCCCTGGTCTGACTGCTCTAGCCCTGATCGTCGCCGGGCGTGCAACGATGCTCGTCCGCTCGCTAGTCGCGGCGGGAGTCGCCCTCCTCGGGGTTGCCAGCTATTTCTACCATCCGGGAGGCAAAGCGACGGGGGTGTTGGTCCTGGCGCTCGTCATCGCCGGCGCAGCCCTCGTGCTGAGCGGACCGCTGATCGTCGCCCCGCTGGCGCTCGGGGCGGGACTGATAGGCGCCGAGTACCTGCCCACGATCGTGAGCGGCCACCTCGCTGCTACAGCGGTCGCAGTCAGCGACCTGCATCAGGCGATCTTCGCCAGCCCCGGTTCGCCGCTGCCACTCGAGATAGCAGTCCTCGTTGTTGCGATCCTCCCCTTCGCCGCCGCCCTACGGCTCATGCTCCGCTGAGCGAAGCCGGGACGGTCGACGAAGAAGTCGGGTTCGCCTTCAGTACTACTTGAGCTCGACGGCAGCTCCGGCCGCTTCGAGCTGCGCCTTCGCCTTCTCGGCGTCGTCCTTGCTCACCTTTTCGAGGACAGCCTTCGGGGCGGCGTCGACTAGGTCCTTGGCTTCTTTGAGGCCGAGGCTCGTCAAGGCCCGGACCTCTTTGATGACCTGGATCTTCTTGTCACCGGCCGACGTGAGAACGACGTCGAACTCGTCCTGCTCCTCTTCGACGGGCGCTTCGGCTCCGCCGCCGGAAGGGGCCGCGGCCGCGACGGCGACCGGCGCTGCCGCCGTGACACCGAAACGCTCCTCGAAGTCCTTCAGAAGCTCGGAAAGCTCGAGGACTGTCAGGTTGGCGATGCTGTCGAGTATCTCTTCTTTTGTTGCCATTGTGATGGTGCTCCTGGTGTGTGTCGGGATGCTGAGAAGGATTGAACTGGGTTAAAAAGGGCGCCGGCGCGCTACGACGCCGACTCCTCGGATTCGCGCTTGTCGCGAAGGGCCGCAATGCCGTACGCGAGGTTGCGCGGGAGGGCTTGGAGGAGGCCGGCGAACTGCTGCATGGGAGCGGCTATCGCCCCTGCGAGCTGGGCTAGGAGGACCTCTCGGCTTGGCAATTCGGCCAGCGCGGTCGCCTCTGCGGCGCCGATGACTTTCGTTCCTAGTACGCCGCCTTTGACGACCAGGGCGGGCGTGGTACGCGAGAAGTCGCGGAGGGTCTTCGCCACGGCTGCCGCGTCGCCGGTCACGAACGCCACGCCGGTCGGGCCGTGAAGCAGGGACTCCAGGTCTCCCAAGCCGACTTCGCGAGCCGCGAGGGTCACAAGAGTGTTCTTGTAGATCTTGTACTCGCAGCCGTTGGGGGCGAGGCTGCGACGCAAAGCCGAGATCTCCTTGACTTTCAAGCCGCGGTACTCGGTCAGGATCGCCGCGTTCGCAGATGTGAAACGCTCACGAACCTCGTCCACGACAGCGACCTTCTCGGGTCTCGGATTGTCCACTTGCTCCTCCTAGAGATGTCCGCCCGTCGACGCGAGCGACGTCACCTCATGGGAGGCTGCCTCTCACCTCGTCGGGCCGGGCCGCGAGGCCCGCTTGGCGCCCCGAAGGGCGACCTGATGTCTACGGCTCGATTGTGCTGCCCCGACTATAGCCGATCTGCTCCCCGGCGAGCCTGCGGGTGATCTTGCGCTCGACGATGAACGATACGAGCGGGCACCAGCCTGCCGTAACCATACCGATGAAATACCAGACGTTGAGGCGGTAGACGATCAACATGTTGACGACGGTCGCCAGGTAGACGATGTAGAGCACGCCATGGATCGGCCCGAGCACGGCGTCCATGGAGTTGATCGCCGGGATCAGCCCGACGAACACGAATATCAGCATCGTGCCCACGACCCAAGCCATGACGCGGTAACGCCACAGCGGGTCGGACAATCTGAATTTTCCCACCAGAAGTTCCTCTCTGATTCAAGTCCCGTGCGGGTTGCGCCAGGTCTTGGCTTTACCTTTTACCGCCAGAAGCGCCAGGTACCGGTTGTACTCGGTCATCTCGTCGCCGTCGCCCCCCTCGACGTCGAGGATCGTCGCCGTGTCAGCGGCGATGGTGCTCGCCTCTATCGAAGCGCCGCCCGGATAGGCGATATCGGCGGGCGGACCGGAAACGCTCGAGGCGTACGAGCCGTCGCCGAGAGCGCGACCGGGAGCGGTCCCGGCGCCGAGACTGTTGCCGGGAATGTCCCTCGATTCGACGGTCAGCGCTGTTGCCGAGCGGGGAAGCGTCCGGGCGACCACCGCGGCGCTCGCCGCGCGCATCTTTCGATGAAAGGCACGTCGCTCCGAGATCATCTCAGGCGTGTCGTGGAACAGTTGCCACCACCCGATGCCCCCGACGACGACGAAGGTTGGCCATTCCACCGAGTAGAGGTAGCTGAGAGCGTTCCCGTGCGCGGCCCGCTGGATCTGCCACCCCATTGCTATGAGGCAACCCGCGCTGCAGATCGCATAGGCCAAGTGCAGGAGAAGCGAGCGCGGCTTGACCCACTGGTAGAGCCGCTGGGGCATCCAGTCGGGTTTGGCCATCGCTGTAATCCTAAGGCTGGTCGCGACGGCTTCGGGCTTCGGGCACGCGGCGCCCCCGGCGAACGGCTCGAGATGCAGCGCTACAGCGAGCCGCGCTAGCGCGGCGGCTCAGGCGCCGACAAGATCCTCGTCGGTGATCCGCAGAGCCGCGACGTCCACGTCGACGCCCGGTCCCATCGTGGAGCTGACGGCGACAGACTTGATGTACTTGCCCTTCGAAGCCGCCGGCTTCGCCCGGTTCATCTCCTCGATGACGGCACGGAAGTTTCGCAGCAGGGCGACAGGCTCGAAGCTCACCTTGCCGATCGGGACCTGCACGACCCCGCGCGAGCGGGTGTCCGCCCGGTATTCGACTCGGCCGCCCTTGAAGTCCGTGACCGCCTTGCCGACCTCTGTCGTGACGGTGCCGGTCTTCGGGTTCGGCATCAACCCGCGAGGGCCGAGCTTGCGTCCGAGCTTGCCTACCTGGCCCATCAGGTCCGGCGTTGCTATCGCAACGTCGAAGTCCATGAAACCGCCGTCGACTCTAGCGATCAGATCGTCGGATCCGACGACGTCCGCGCCGGCGGATCGCGCCTCCTCGGCGGCGGGACCGGCGGCAAACACTGCGACCCGCACGTCCTTACCGGTACCCGAAGGCAACGAGACAGTCCCGCGAACGACCTGGTCCGCTTTGCGCGGGTCGACGCCCAGGCGGACCGACATCTCGACGGTCTCGTCGAACTTCGCCGACGCGAGACCCTTCACCAGGTCCAGCGCCTCGCCGGGGCTATAGGGCCGGCTGCGGTCGAAGCGCTTCAGCGCGTCAGTGTACTTTTTTCCCTTACTCGACATTTCGTCTCCCTCGTATGTGTGGTCGTGAGCGGCCGGTTGAGGTGTTCCCTGGCCTTGATGTTGCGTGCGGTGAGGCTAGCCGACTTTTATGCCCATCGACCTCGCGGTGCCGGCGACCTGGGCTTTCGCCGCTTCGATGTCGTTGGCGTTGAGGTCGGGCATCTTGAGACGGGCGATGTCCTCGAGCTGAGAATCGGTGATGGTGCCTGCGGTCTCCTTCCCGGTCGCCTTGGCACCTTTTTCCAAACCTGCGGCCTGGCGGATGAGGAACGGCGTCGGAGGGGTCTTCAGCACGAAGCTGAAGGACCGGTCGTCGAAAATAGTTATCTCGACCGGTATCACCTGACCGGCCTTGTCCTCGGTCGCAGCGTTGTACTGCTTGACGAACTCCATCGTGGAGACACCGTGCGGTCCTAGGGCTGTGCCGACGGGAGGTGCCGGGGTCGCCTTCCCAGCGGGAAGCTGGATCCTGACGATGGCTGATACTCGGCGCTTGGCCATTGACGCTCCTTTAGAGCTTCGCCACCTGGGCGAAGTCCAGCTCGACGGGCGTCTCGCGCCCGAAAATGTTGACGAGCACCTTCAGCTTGAGCTGGTCCTCGTTGATCTCCGAAATGGTGCCGGTGAAGTCCGCGAACGGCCCTTCCTTGACCCGGACCGACTCGCCTATCTCGAACTGCATACCGCGCGGCCTGCTCTTGCGGCTACCGCCGGCGGAGTCGACGTCGTCCAGCTTGACGGCAAGGACGGACTCGACCTCCTTGCGCGTGAGAGCGGTTGGGCGCGCCCCGAGACCGACGAAGCCGGTGACGCCAGGGGTGTTGCGCACCACGTACCACGAGTCGTCGTCCAAGTCGACACGGACCATGAGGTAGCCGGGGAAGACCTTCTTAGACACCACCTGCTTGCGCCCGTTCTTGAACTCGACGACGTCCTCCATCGGGATGACGACCTCATAGATGCGCTCCTCCATGTTCATAGAGGCGATGCGGCTCTCCAGGTTCGACTTCACCTTGTTCTCGTAGCCGGCGTAGCTGTGGATGACATACCAGCGGCCCGGGCGATCGTAGGGGCTCTGGGGTGCCTCCACCTCGTCTTCAACGGGTCCGCCTGCGTGTTCCTCGTCGGCGGCGGTTGGATGCGCGTCTTGTTGGATGGGTTCGTCGAAATCGTCTTCAGGCATGCCGTTTACTTGAATAGGAAGTTGGCCAGGTGGGAAAAAGCGAGATCCAGCGAGAAGATCAACGCCATGAGAACAGCCAGAGCGACGAACACCACGATCGAGTAGTTCGCTGTGTCGGCTCGGCTAGGCCATGCTACCTTACGCAGCTCGACGTTGACCTCGTGGAGGAACTGCCTCGGCGATGTTCGCCTACCCGGCGACCCGGGCGCAGGTCGCGCACGGCGCGTCTCTGCAGGCTCAGGGCGCCGTCCGGCCGGCGTGCCGTCCTCGGCCATTTGGCCTTGGCGCTGCATCAGCCGCCTCTGTTGTCGGTTCATGCTCACGATGGGGTCTTCTTGGTCTTTAGATGGAAGTTTCGGGGAGAACTAAGTCTTCGGGCACAATAGGGTCTTCGGGCGCAATACGGATTTCGGGGAGCAGGGCAGGAGGGACTCGAACCCCCAACCGCCGGTTTTGGAGACCGGTGCTCTACCAATTGAGCTACTGCCCTCTGCACGGCTGCTGCGGTTGGGTTCGCCCCAAGGATAGCACCCGCAGGCGCATTCGCTGCTAGTCAGCCTACGTTCGCGAGGTCAGGATGGCGGCGGCTGGCCCAGACCAGCACACCAGCGGCCGCCGCGGCGGTCACCCCGCAACCGTACGCCAGGCGCGACGCCCAAGCGGGCACGCCCCCATGGCGGTATCCGGCGCTGGCCGCTTCGAGGGCCGCCTCGACGGATCCGGGGGGCGCATTGACATTCTGCAGTCGCATCGCGCGTAAGGCCCGAAGGATCGCCTCGAAGGCAGCTACCTCCGCCTGGCAGCGCAGGCAGCTCGCTACGTGACGTTCGAGTTCAGGGCTCGACGAGCGCTCGCGGGCCGCCAGTTGGGGTATCACCTCGGCGGCGGCTAGGCACTCCCCCGAACGCAACCGGGCGAGCTCGGCGAGTGACCGCACGGCTCAGCCCGCCAGCCGGACCTGGCCGGCGGATTCGGGTTCTGGCGAAGCTTCGATGCGCACCGGTCGTGCGTCTTCAAGGTCAACCGCCAGGATGTCGCGCAGTTGGCGCCTCGCGCGGTGCACGCGCACTTTCGCCGCAGCCTCGGAGATGCCCAGCTCCTTGGCTATCACCGAGTGCGCCAGGTCGTATATGTCGCGCAGAACTATCACCTGGCGCAGCTTCGGGGGAAGCTTCGCGAGCGCGGCGGCCACCTCGGCGCGCTCGCCGCTCCGAGCGAGTTGCGTCTCAGGGTCGCCGTCGGGTCGCAGTTCGACGGGCTGAAGGTCGTCTCCTATCGGCTCGCTTCGATGGCGCCCCCGGCGCGCCAACTGGTTCGCCGAGCAGTTAGCCGTGATCCGGTACAACCACGTCGTGAACTGAGCGTCCCCGCGAAAACGCCTCAACCCTCGCCACGCCCGGATGTACACGTCCTGCACGACGTCGCAGGCGTCCTCCTCGTTGCCGGTCAGGCGGAACGCAAGCGTGTAAGTGCTGCCGTAGGTGGCGCGCACAAGCTTGTCGAGGGCGCCGGCGTCGCCTTGGCGGGCAGCCACGACGAGCGCCTGCATCTCGGAGTTGTTCAGCGTGTTTCCTTGTGCAGGGTGTGCTGACGCTCCCATTTGCAGTATTTCTGCATCTCGATGCGCTCACGGTCATTCTGCTTGTTCTTCATGGTGATGTAGTTACGCCGCTTGCATACGTCGCATGCGAGAGTGACCTTCACCCTTTTCTCGTTTTTGGCCATCTGTGGATTCTCCTCTGCTTCGAAGCTTCTTGTAGCGGCGGTCGGACTTGAACCGACGACAACTCGATTATGAGCCGAGTGCTCTGACCAGGCTGAGCTACGCCGCCGAGCCCCCTGTCGGAATCGAACCGACGACACCAGCCTTACCATGGCTGTGCTCTGCCGACTGAGCTAAGGGGGCGTTCAACTCTGCGGGACGATAGCCGGATGAGCCACGACAGCTCCGGTATCGAGCAGACCTCCCATGCTAGCCGAGCCGCGGGACGATACGCTTCGGTCGTGCCGATCGAGTACCGCCTTGCCGTAATGGACGACGCCGAGGCCATCCGTGGGATCTACAACCGCGAGGTCGTCGGCTCCATTTCCACCTTCGACCTCGTGCCCAGAAGCCTCGAGGATCAACAGGTCTGGATCGACGAGCACAGCGGCGCGCACCCCGCCATAGTGGCCGTGGACGCCGGCAGCGTCGCCGGCTTCGGCTCTCTCACCCCGTATCGCAGCCGTCCTGCCTACCGCACCACCGTCGAGAACTCCATCTACGTAGACGAGGAACATCAGGGACGTGGGATCGGCCGGGGTCTGCTGGAGGAACTCATCCGCCTTGCAGGTCTCCACGGGTTTCATGCCGTCATGGCCAGGATCGTCGGGAGCAACGAGACGTCCATTGGCCTGCACCGATCCTGCGGGTTCGAGCTTGTCGGCGTCGAGCGCGAGGTGGGACGCAAGTTCGCCAGGTGGCTCGACGTGGCTCTCATGCAGCGGATGATCGACGCACCAAGATGACCGGATCTTCTCTCAACTCAAGTGGAGGTACAGACCATGAACGTCGGAGACAGGGCTCCAAGCTTCGAGCTATCAGACCAAGACGGCACCACCGTCCGCTTGGATGACCTCCTCGCGTCCGGGCCGGTTGTCGTCTACTTCTACCCGGCAGCGCTAACCCCCGGATGTACAAAGGAGAGCTGCCACTTCCGGGACCTGAGCGCCGAGTTCGCCGCTGCCGGTGCCTCGTGTGTCGGGATCTCCGCGGACCCCGTCGACAAGCAGAAGCGCTTCGACACAACCCATTCCCTTGGCTTTCCTCTCCTCTCCGATGCTGACCGCAAAGTTGCGGACGCGT
>JAKCEB010000006.1 GCA_021838305.1 Actinomycetes bacterium
AACGAAGCGGGTCTCGGCGCGTCCGGGGCGATCTTCGGAGTAATGGGGGCGTACTACGTCCTCGCGCGCGCCCGTAGGTGGGAGACCCAGACGATCACCGTTCTGCTCGTCCTCAACCTCGTGTTCTCCTTCGCCGTTCCGGGCATCGCCTGGCAGGCTCACCTTGGGGGGATAGTCGTCGGGGCGGCGGCGTGTGCCGGACTGCTGTTTCGGGGGCGACGACCAGTGGACTTCCAACCGAGCGGAGTCGCATTGATATTGCAGGCCGCGGTCGTTGCAGTAGTCGGGGTGGCCGCACTGTCCGCCCTGTCGCTGCTGCCCCCCGGGCAGATCCACCTGCTGTAATGGAGCGCGACGTCGTCGTCGTCGGTGGCGGCCTTGCAGGACTGAACGCCGCTCGGCTCCTCGTGGCGGCGGGTCGCACGGTCAGCGTGTTGGAGGCTGGCGAAGCGGTCGGCGGACGAGTCCGCACCGACGTGGTGGAAGGCTTTCGACTCGACCGCGGTTTTCAGGTTCTCAACACCTCGTACCCGGCCGCTAAAGCGGCGCTCGACTTCGCAGCGCTGGATCTGCGTCCCTTCGTGAAAGGCGCCCTCGTACGCTTCGCCGCTGAGGACCACCGCATCGTGGATCCTCTCAGCGGCTGGCGGCAGCTGCCCGATGTTGTCGGCAAAGGACTGCTCTCCTGGAAGGACCGAGCTTCGATAGTGCGGCTCTCGGCGGCGTGCGGCTACGCACCTGCAGCCGGGCAGCTCGCCGCGTCCGACGGTGCCACGTCGGAGTTCCTTTCGAGCTTCGGGGTGAGCGAATCGGGCCAGACGAGATTTCTTGGACCTTTCCTCTCCGGCGTCTTACTGGATCCGGCGCTCGAGACGTCGAGCCGCTATACCCGGATGGTTTGGCGCTCGTTCGTGCGCGGCAGAGTCGTCGTCCCTGCGACGGGCATGCAGGCGATACCTGATCAGCTCGCGGGTGGGCTCCCGCCCGGTTGCGTGCGGGTCAACACGACCGTGACGTCGGTTGCAGCGGGCGCAGTGACGATCAGCGGCGGGGAGCGCATCGAAGCCCGCTCGGTGATCGTGGCGACCGACGCGACGAGCGCGTGCCGTCTCCTCGGGTTGCGTGAGGAACCCCGCTGGAGAGGAGTCACTACGTTCTACCACGTGATGGAAGAAACTCGCGGCGACCCGGGCAGGTCCCGCGGCGCTGTTGATCCGATGCTCCGCCTCGACGCCGAGCACCCCGATCTGATCGCCAACACGGTCCCCATCAGTTCGGTATCACCCCTCTACGCTCCGAGAGGATCGGCCCTCATCTCTACGAGCGTGGTCGGCGATCGAAGGTCGGAGTCGGGTCTGGAGGAGCGCGTCCGGCACCGTTTGGCGGTTCTCTACCGATGCGCACCGCAAGGTCTGCGTCTCCTTCGCGCCTACAGCATCGACCAGGCAGCGCCGGCGGCTATGCCGCCCTTTGCTACTCGCAAGCCTGTTCGTGTGGGACCCAGGCTCTACGTGTGCGGCGACTGGCGCGACACGCCGTCGATCCAAGGGGCGCTCGTGTCTGGACGCAGGGCGGCGAACGCCGTACTCGAGGCCACCTAGAGCGCTGGAGCGATTCCGGCTGCGGCCCGGAGGCGGTCGACTGTCCGTGCGACCGCAATCGTGGAGGCGAGTGGGTGCAGCGCCGGCTTTACTCCGGCGACTACCGCGGCGAACTCGTCGACCATAAGTCGATACATCTCGCCCCCACCGACATGGCAGTCCTCGGCTACGTCGCCGGCGCCCCGGCGAATGTAGGAGGTGTCCGTAGCGCCAGGAGTAAAAGCCCTCTCGACCGACAGCGAACCGGCCGACCCCATAAGGTCCACCCGCTGTCGCTCAGCGGAATCAAACGAGCAGCTGAAGGTCGCCAGAAGGCCGCATTCGAAGCGCAGGAGCCCCGCGAACGACGCGTCGACCTCTACCTGGCCGTCCTCGCGCTCTTCGCCGTCGCCGCGTCCTCTACCTGCGTCAGAGCCACGCAACGCAGCGGCCGCTACCGACTCGGGCTCGCCACCCCCGAAAGCGAGCAGCGGGGCGATGCAGTAGATGCCCAGATCGAACAGGGCCCCTCCTCCCATCGACGGGTCCCAACGGTGGTTGCCTGGACGGTCCAGCCGCCCCGCGAAGACGGCGTGGGCGAGGCGGGGTTCGCCGAGGACGCCGTGTGCTACTACGTCGGCGATCGAGCGGCTTCGCGGGTGAAACGGCGTCATGTACGCCTCCAGCAGAACGAGCCCGGCCGCTGAGGCCGCCCGCGCCATAGTCTCGGCGTCCGAGGCGCTCACAGCGAGGGGCTTTTCGCACAGGACGTGCTTTCCGGCGGCGAGGGACGCTTCGACCCACTGTAGGTGAAGTGAGTTCGGCAAAGGGATGTACACCGCTTCGACGTTCGGGTCGCCCAGAAGCGAGTCGTAGCTTCGATAAAAGGCGACGTCTCCGCCGAGCCCGGCAAGGTCGGGGCTGGAACGGTCGCCGCTCAAGCTGGCAGCCGCGACGATCGTCGCCGACGTGGACGTCTGCAGAGCCGGAACGACCGCCAACCGGGCGATCATGGCGGTCGGAGCGAGGACACCCCATCTAAGGGGCGTCCCCTCTGCGTCAGCCATGTCGCTGCGCTGATCCGAAGGTCGTCACCACCTAGTTCTCCGGTATCGTCAGGTCCACGACCGCCCCGCCGGCATCCAGCGATCGCTGCGCCGCGTCGAGGACAGCGACGACGTTGCGTGCCGAGCGGGGTTCAACCGCAAGCGGCTCACCGAGAAGGAGGTGGTCCGCGAGGTTCGCGTGGAATGGAAAATTGCCCGGGGGGGCCAATGGCACCGTCTCCTCGATCAACCCGCTGATCCCTGCGTACGTCGCCATTTTGATGTCCGCCGGCGCCTCAGCGTGATGGGCGACCGTGGAGCGGTATCCGATCCCGGGCTCGATGACGTCGAGCACGACCGGACGGTAGTGCGCGACGAGGGTGCCCTGTGTTCCCTGCAGGTACATCTTGGGCCGCCTGATCCCTGCAACGTCGCTGTGGACGAACTCCGCTTCGCGACCGTCGGCCCATGCGAGCCTCACCCGGACCTGGTCCTCGTTCGTGACGTCGTGCCACACCCGCTTGTGACCGGTCGCACTGACCCGTATCGGGTTATCGCCGAGGAGCAGCAACGTCCAGTCGAGGTAGTGGGCGCCCCAGTCATAAATCGCTCCTCCGGAGATTGACACCTCCGAATGCCAGGCCCGGCACGGGTGCTCGAAACCGCCGACGAAGGTCTCCATGTTGAAGATCGTGCCGAGCCGCCCGGCGCCCACCACCGACTTGACGGCCAGGAAGTCCTGGTCCCACCTTCTGTTCTGATGGACGGTCAGCATCACGTTGTTACGCTCGGCAAGCTCGATCAGGCTGTCGGCTTGGTGGGGGGTGAAGCACATCGGTTTCTCGCATACCACGTGCTTGCCGGCGCCAAGGAACCGTTCTGCGAGCTCGGCATGCGTAGATGGCGGTGTCGCCACGACGACGATCGAAACGTCCGGGTCGCCTGCGAGATCGTCGATACCCGAGTAAGTCGCGACGCTCGGGAAGCTCTCGGTGGCGGCCTTCAAGCGTTCGCCCGAATTGTCGCAGACAGCGACGAAGTCGAGTCCCGGGGTCGCGGACGCGCCGAGCCCGTGATGAAGACCCATCCCCCCGAGAGGCCCGAAGCCGACTATGCCGAGACCTAGGGTCCGCGACACCGGATTTGTCGACCCGACGATGCGCGAAACGAACCGGGAGAGAGCGGCGCTGCGCAACATGGACGTTGAAGTCAGGGCGCAGGTGATGACGCGCCCGGCACCATGGCGGCGCAGCGCTAAGACGGGCCGGTCGCGGTAGGCGATGCTTACATGGGCTAGGACCACGTCATCCGGAGCGACCTGTAAGGGCCGGAATGCCCCTCGGACCGGGAACTCTCCGGGGAGGCGCGCCGCCCACCGAGACGCCTCGTCGGTGACTTTGACGAACCACTCACCGTCAGGGAGCTCCGTGTCGACTCGGTGCCCGGCAAGGTCTGCCCAACCCTGCTCGGCCCCCGTCGACGCCCCGCCGAGGCAGAGCAGCGTGGCTCCGGCGCCTACCGCCCGGCGGATCTCGTCGGCGAGCTCACCAGCGGGGTCCGTCCCGTCGACGATGATCACGTCCGCCCCTGTGGTGACGCCGGGCTGCAACGCGCCGACACGCAATGAGTCTGTCTGTGGGGTCAGGCCCTTGAGCGCCCCGAGGCGTTGCGGATCAGCGAGGTCGGCGATGATGGCGGTGGAGGAGTGTCTCAGCACACCCTATATTCTGCCCGCGAAGGCGAAGATAACCGGAACCGTGGCGGCGATGCGGTGCTCCCTGCGCGACGAAGGCCAGCGCCGTGCCCTCCCGGCGCACTACGGATGGGTGCGCCGCTAGCGGTGAACGTCTAGGATCGGGTTCGGTCGGGCCGCTAGCTCATCCGGTAGAGCAGGGGACTTTTAATCCCAAGGTGCAGGGTTCGAGACCCTGGCGGCCCACTCCGCAACCGCCGGTCGCCCTCGTGAACCCGGTCGTGGCGGCATCTCGAATTCATCTAATCGCCAGCTGTGCGATACCGGAAGGAAACTCTGCGTTCAAGTTCGTCTCCTACGGTTGGCCCGTATAGGACATCCGAAGAAGGAACTTCACGAGGGAGTGAATGCACATGTCGAGGTCTGTTATCAATCGCAGGAAGGTCACGGGCGCGGTCGCATCCATTGGACTTTTGGCAGCCGCATGCGGGAGCTCTGCAGGCACGGCGAAGTCGGCAGGATCTACAACTGGTTCGACGTCTGCGACGACCGCCACCGCCGCACAGGCAGCTTCGAGCGGACCGATTGATTTGAGTGTCTGGACCGCGTTCAACGGCGTGCTAGGTACGGCGTTCAATCACCTGGTCGACGAGTTCAACGCTTCGCAGAGCACCTACCACGTGACCGCGACGTACAAAGGGTCCTACTCGCAGGTCCTCTCCGACACGATCGCGGCGTTTCGGGCTCACGCAGCTCCTGACATCACTCAGATCTTCGACGCAGGGACTGCGACGATCATGGATGCTTCAGGCACTTACGTACCCGTCTACAAGCTGATGGCGCAGAACAACATCCCCTTTGCCACTTCTGATTTCGTCGGTGGGGCCGCCAGCTACTACGAGACGAGCTCAGACCAGTTGGATTCCCTGCCGTTCAACAGCTCCACGCCTGTCCTGTTCTACAACAAGACCGAGTTGGCAAACGCGGGTATAGCATCACCTCCCTCGACGTGGACGCAGCTGCAAGCGGACGCGAACATTCTGGCGTCGCACGGCCAGAAGTGTTCCCTGACGTCGTCGGGAGCGTACGTCATGTGGACCGACATGGAACAGTTTGCAGTGTGGAACGGCTACCAGTACGCATCAAACGACAACGGTTACACGGCGACGAAAGGCGTCACTCTACAGATCGACACGGCACCTTTCATATCGCACCTGTCGATGCTCGGCCAGATGGCTTCGAAAGGCCAGTACATCTGGAACGGTGTGAGCACTTCGACTGTCCCGCTTTTCACTAACGGGACTTGCGCAATGTATGAGCAAAGCTCCGCCGACCTGACAACCATTCAGGCGGGAGCGAAATTCCCCTTCGGCGTGTCTGAGCTGCCAGTTGTCGCAGGCGACAGCGCAGCGCCCCAGAACACAGTCGTTGGAGGCGCATCGTTGTGGGTTATGTCCGGTGCGCCTTCGAACACGTACCCGGGTGACGCGAAGTTCCTTGCGTTCTTGAAGTCCGCTTCGTCGCAGGCCTTTTGGGCATCGAACACGGGCTACGTGCCGGTGACCAAGGCGGGAGCGACCCTTCTCAGCTCCCAGAACTTTTACGCCACGCACCCCAACGATCAGGTGGCTGTCAGCGAACTGGACAACAAGACGCCGACTCCCACGACGCGCGGTATCCGCCTCGGCTACCTTCCGGAGGTCCGCCAAGTCGAGGCGTCAGCGATAGCAGACATTCTCTCCGGCAAGCAGACAGCGGCGGCGGCACTCGCCTCGGCGCAGAGCCAGGGTGACGCCATCCTCGCTCAGTTCGCCTCCCAGTACGGCGGGTAGCCTGTGGCGCTCAGCGCGGCCAAGGCCCGCCGGCGGGGAGCCGGCGCGGTGTACCCGCACCGCGTCCTGCCTTTCGCCTTTATGGTCCCGGAGCTCGCAATCGTCGCGGTGTTCTTCTTGTGGCCGTCCGGCCAGGCGGTCATCGAGTCGCTGCGGGAGTCCAACGCGTTCGGGTTGGGATCCCGGTTCTCGGGTCTCGCGAACTTCCGGGCGGCCCTGTCAGGCGGATACCTCCAGGCTTTGGAAGTCACGGCACTGTTCACGGTTGTCACCACGGTGGTCTCGTTGGCCTTGAGCCTCTTCATCGCCGTCCAGGTCGAGCAGACGGGGAGATTCAAGAGCGTATACCGGACGCTGTTCATCTGGAGCTACGCGGTCCCCGGTGCCGTCGCCGGAGCTATCTGGCTGTTCCTGTTCGAGCCTCGTATCGGTCCGGCCGCCCGGCTGCTCGCAGCGCTGGGGATGAACTGGAACTTTGCGCTGTCGGGTACGCAAGCCTTCATCCTCATATCGGCGATGACGATCTGGCAGCAGACCGCATACGACTTCGTCTTCTTCTCGGCGGGACTTCAAGGTATCCCGCTGGACGTCGTCGAGGCGGCGACGGTCGACGGCGCCGGCGCTGTGAGGCGCTTTTGGAGGATTGTCTTCCCCTTGCTCGGCCCGACCACGGTTTTCGTGGTCGTCATGGACGTGCTGGCGGCGCTGTTTGGGAGTTTCGCCGTGATAGACGTTGTCAGTCAGGGTGGCCCGGGCGGCTCGACGACCACTCTCGTCTACGCGCTTTACCGAGACGGATTCCAAAACGGCGATGTAGGTCTCGCCGGAGCAGAGACCGTACTTCTGTTCGTGATCGCCGGCGTCTTGCTTGCGGTGCAGTTTCGTGTGATCAATCGAAGGGTTTACTACAGTTGATCGAGACCGACATCGGCTGGGAGATGTTGCTGGATCCCCGGACTTCCGGGGCTGTCCTAAGCACGGCGCCAAGGCGCAAACGTAGCCGCACTCGCAGCCGTAAACGCAGTAGCGGAGGCGTGGTACGTCACTTTGGACTGATCCTGCTGGCGGCGCTGTTCGCTTCACCGATTTACCTTTGCTTCGTCGTGGCAAGCCATCCCGCGGCGGACCTTCTCAGGGGGGTCCCTCTCCTGCCCGCCGGGCAGCTGGGGACGAACCTCTCGACGCTTACCCGCGGGATACCCGACACGCCGAAGCTCACTTCGATGCTCGAGAACTCGGCGGTAATGGCGCTGGGAGTGACACTGCTGAAGCTCGCCTTGTCGATACCGGCCGCTTACGCCGTGTCATTCTTTCGCTTTCCGGGACGGCTTTTAATGTTCGGCCTCATCTTCGTCACGTTGATGATGCCGATCGAGGTACGTTTCTTCCCAACATATGCAGTGACGGCAAACCTTGGCCTGCTCGACACTCAGGCGGGGCTCATCTTGCCCCTCGTCGCTTCGGCCACGGCGGTCTTCCTGCTCCGCCAGTATTTCAGGGCCTTTCCGTCGGAGTTAGCCGATGCCGCACGACTCGATGGTGTCGGGCCGATTCGTTTCCTCGTTTCCGTTGTAATTCCTCTCGCCCGCCCCACGCTTGCTGCTCTGGCAGTGCTCGAGTTCATCTACGGCTGGAACCAGTACCTTTGGCCATTGCTCGTCGCTTCGAGCCTGAAAAGAGCGACAGTCGTGATGGGAGTGAAGGGTCTCATCGGCGCAGCTCAAAGCTTTGCTGTGCCGCAATGGGACCTCGTAATGGTCTTGGCGCTTGTGGCGCTTATCCCTCCTGTGCTAGTCGTCGTGGTCATGCAAAGGTGGTTCGTGCGGGGCCTTATGTCGGGGATCAACTGAACATGTCGACCTGCCTGGTCTGGTCTCATAGAGGAAACGTCGACGTCGACGATTCCCGATTCCCGCCGGAAGTGAACGCCGCCAGCGGGCAGGCGCCTGCGGAGAACACGCTCGGGGCATTCCGACTCGCTCGATCGATGGCGATCGAAGGTGTCGAGACCGACACGTGGCTTAGCGCCGACGGCGAGTTCGTAGTAGTCCACGATCGCCAAGTCACGGGAGGGCTGGTGGACCGCCTCCGGCGAATCGAGGTTCCCGACCTTCCCACCCTCGCCGAGGTCCTCTCCGCTGCCGGCAGCTGTCGGGTCAACGTCGAGTTGAAGATGGCTCCGGGCGCGAGTCGCGAACTCGCCAGAGCTACCGGTTCCGAGCTCGCAGCGATTCTTCTGTCCAAGGGTGCGGCGGACCAGGTCGTGGTGTCGTCATTCTCGAGGCACGCAACCGACGGTGTGCTGGCAGCGGCGCCGTTCCTCAAAGTCGGTCACCTTTGCGAGTACGTACCCGACAGCGAAGGTCTTCGCCGTCTGGCGAGCGCCGGATACTGGGCGATCCACGCCTGGGTCGGTTCGCTCGACGAAAAGTCCGTCGGCGCAGTACACGAAGCGGGCCTGGCGGTGGTGGCCTGGACTGTCAACGACACGTCGGTCGCTGCCCGCCTGGCCCAGCTGGGTGCGGAGGTACTGATATCCGACCGGCCGCTAGCCGTGTCACAGGCCTGTGCCTGATCAGCCTTCGATCTTCTATCCTCGACGAATCATGTCGAATGTCCAAGACGAGTCCGCCCTACTCGACGACGCAACGAGAGACCTTGACGGGGTAGAGGCGGCTCTTCAGCGCTTGGATGCCGGCATCTACGGGCGCTGCGAAGCTTGTGGCGTGGCGATCGAGCCTCGCGATCTACAAGACGACCCCCTGGTCCATCTCTGTAGCGATCACCGCTGAGCGAGCGCAACACCGTCGATCGCCGCCGGGATCTCCGGCGCTGAGTGCCGCGCTCCGGGCGGATAAACTTTGCCAGTGACGACGGAACTACGCGACTCGGATCACCTCGACGTCCGGTCGATCGACCGGTTGAGGACGGAGCTCTCTCGCCTGGAGAACGTGGTTGTAGCCTTCAGCGGAGGGGTCGACTCTGCCCTGCTTGCCTGGGTAGCAAACGACACGCTAGGCCCGGACAACGTCGTCCTGGCGACTGCGGTTTCGGCGTCGCTCGCCCCGGCGGAGCTCGAATCGTGCAGGGCCTTCGCAGGAAGATGGGGTCTCAACTGGCTGCAGGTCGGCACCGACGAAACGTCCCGCCCGGAATACGTTGCCAACGGCTCGGACCGCTGCTACCACTGTAAAAGTGCTCTGATGGACCGGCTCGGGCCGCTGGCGGCGAGTAGCGGCGCGGTTGTGGCGCTCGGCGTCAACGTCGATGACCTGTCGGAGCACCGTCCCGGTCAGATAGCAGCCCGAGAGCGCGGAGCGGTCTTTCCTATGGTCACAGCCGGCATGACCAAACAGGCGGTTCGTGCCGCGGCACGTGAACTCGGCCTCGACGTTTGGGACAAGCCCGCCGCCGCATGCCTGGCGTCACGCGTACCATACGGAACCCCCGTCACCCTGGGCGTCCTCGGACGCGTAGCGCAAGCAGAAGCGGCTCTCGCAGCGCTCGGTTTCAGAGAGCTCCGGGTCCGCCACTACGGCGACGCTGCCAGGATCGAGGTTCCGGTAGATGCGCTCGAGCGTGTCGTGACGCTGCGGATGGACATCGTGGACGCCTTGAAGCAGGTCGGGTACCGCTACGTGACACTCGACTTGGAGGGGCTGCGATCAGGAAACCTCAACGAAGGCCTGCTCAACGGAGGGATGGTAGCAAAATGAATCAGACGTCGCCCCGAGTTCGCCTCACGTTTCCGACCGAGCTGGTCCCGAGACCGGTGATAGGCGAGCTGGCCCGCGACTTTGCGGTGCTCGCCAACATCCGACGTGCCGATGTAAGCGAGGACGTAGGCTGGATTGTCTGCGAGCTCGGCGGGGACCCTGACCGCGTGGCTGAGGCGATCACGTGGATGGAGGACATAGGGGTCAGCGTGGACCGCTTGGAGCACCCGCTGGAAAGCTGAGCGTCGGATGCTGCCCCGGCGAAACCGCTTTCGGCGACGCAAAGCCGAATGGTGACGATGGTGGCGGCCCGATTGCGGGAAGGATGATGGAGAACACGGCGCCTCCCCCAGGAGCGTTCGCAGCGTGCGCGCCCCCGCCGTGCTCAGCGGCGATAGCTGCGACGATGGACAGGCCGAGCCCTGACCCACTTCCGACACGTGCCTTGTCGCCTTGCCAGAAGCGATCGAAGACGTGGGAAAGCGCTTCGACGCTCAGCCCCGGCCCGTGATCACGAACCGAAAGGATGGCCGTCGTCCCCCGCCGAAAACACGCTACTTCGATTGGAGTCCCGCCAGGCGTATGGCGAAGAGCGTTGGTGAGCAGGTTCGAAACGGCCTGCCGGAGATGGGCGGCGTCGCCCATCACTTCGATGCTGCCGGGCGCGTCGAGCGCGATCGGGCGCGAGGGGTCTCCCGCCACTGCGTCGGTGCACGCGTCCGCAGCTATCACCACGAGATTTGTCGGACGAGCTTCGAGCGTAGGCTGCTGATCTAGGCGGGCGAGGAGAAGCAGATCCTCTACGAGAACCTTCATCCTCGCCGACTCCTGCTCGATCCTGCGAAGGATCGTCGGCAGGTCCACCCGGGCCTGCTCGCCGTGCAGCCTGAAAAGTTCGGCGAAACCCTGTATCGACGTGAGCGGTGTGCGAAGCTCGTGTGAAGCGTCGGCTAGGAACTGACGAAGGCGAAGCTCGGTCGCTTCGCGCTCAGCGAAGGCGATCTCGAGACCGTCGAGCATCGTGTTGATCGCCGTTCCGAGCTCACCGACCTCGCTCCCCGGGTCGCCCGGATCCACGCGCTGGCGTAAGTCACCCGCGGAAATCTGACCGGCTGTGGCTGCCATCTTCTCTAGCGGCCTCAGACCCCGCCGCAAGAGCAGCCACGCACCCGCCGAGATGACGGCCACAAGAGCAGCTATAGCTGTCCCTTCGATTGCGAGCAGGCGGTCGAGCGCGTCCGTAACCTGAGTCGTCGGGGTGGCAAGGACGCTCGTGTCGCCGTTTCCCGCCGGTGAAACAAGAACTCGGAAACTGGTGGAGCCGCTCGTCGAGCCGACGGTCAGGATCTTCGACCCAGAGGCTATGGACTGTAGATTCGATGGAAGTGACGGGCGGGCCGCTCCAGTCTCGTACGAGCCGTGGGCTATCACGTTCCCGCCGGGTCCGATCAGCTCAGCGTACGAGCCCGGCGTGAACGCCGCTGACGCCCCGGCGAGGCCCCCGATGCGGGCGCCAGGGCCGGTGTAGCCGCCGCCCGGGCCGCCTTGGGAGGCGAAACCGCCAAATGCCGGAGGTATGGAGCCCCCCGAATCAGCATTCCCGGTGGCAGCCGCCCCGCCTTGCGCGCCGTCCGAAGTGTCAGGCATCGTCGGCCCGAAATGCGGCCCGGACGGAATGCCGTTCGGGTTCGCGACCCCGGCAGCAGTGTCGAGGTAAGCATCCACAAGTGTCACAGAACTGCGCATCTCATTGTCCAGCAGGTGGTACTGCGAGCTGCGATAGGCGAAGTAGGTGGCCACGACGAAGGCGCCCTGGGCGAGGACGACCAGGGTGACAAGGGCAGCCACGAGCCGGGCACGAAGAGTCAACTTCGGGGCAACCTCAAGCTGTAGCCCACTCCTCTGACAGTGTGAATGAGCGGTGGGCCGTCGCCGTCGACTTTCGCTCGCAGGTAACTGATGTAGGTATCGAGGACACTCGTGCTGGAACTGAACGTGTACTGCCAGACCTCTTCGAGTATCTGCTCACGGGTGAGGACTCGTCTGGCGTTACGCATCAGCAGGTGGAGCAACTTGTACTCGGTCGGGGTGAGCTCGATCAACCGGCCCTGCCTCCAAACGTCGCGAGAGTCCTCGTCGAGCTCGAGGTCTTCGAAGACGAGGCGTCTAGGCGTCGGCGTCGTCGCCCCGGACCGCCGCAGGACGGCGCGCACCCGCTCGACGAGCTCCTCCACGCTGAAGGGCTTCGTCACGTAGTCGTCGCTACCGAGGCGCAGTCCCTCCACTTTGTCGGCTGTGGCGTCGCGGGCAGTGAGGAATATGATCGGGACGGCCCGGGCGGCTCCTTGGCTGTTGCGAAGGCGTCTGGCCACCTCGAACCCGTCGAGATCGGGCAGCATCACGTCGAGGACGACAAGATCGGGGACGACGTCGCCGATCGCGTCAATTGCCTCGCGCCCAGAGGACGCGCGGTCGACCGCGAACCCGCTGTAGCCGAGCGCCATCGCGACGAGCTCGGTGATATGGTCCTCGTCGTCTACGACGAGGACGCGCGGGGTCAGGGTACCCGGGACGGCCGACTGAGGTGAGGGCTGCGGAGCGCTGCGCACCTGGTCCATGAAGCTTTAGTGTCGATGCGCAAACTTTGAGAATCCTACGAGAACCCTTGGAAAAAGGACATAGTTCATCTGCCCTTGCGTCCCTTGCGCCGCTTCGACGGTGCCGGCAGGCCCGCGAGGCCGTCGGCCGTGTTCGCCATCCTCGTCGAAGGCCCCTGGGCCCATCCCGCGTCGGAGACGATTCGGGCTTCTTCGAAGATGCAACCCGGTGGGCAGTCGAAGGGGCTCTCGGTGTTGGCGGACAGCCGGCAGCGCTGGACTGACTCGCCGCTCGGCGTGCTCCTGGCGAGATAGTGACGGCAGTTGTCTCTGATAGTCACATCCCGTATTCTGACACGACGCTTTGGTACTAACCTCGCGGCGATGCCCGAGCGTCCGGTCAGCGAGGTGGACCTGGTCCGTTGGAGCGAAGCGCTCGCCGGTATCGCGAGGACCGGGCTGGCATTCACCGAGAGTCTCTACGAGCGGGAGCGCTTTGAGGAGGTTCTCAAAGTAGCGGCAGACATTAGGGTCGCCGCGTACCACGACAACGGTAGATTCGACCACGACGAGATCCTCGTCGGCTGGCTCGACAGCGTCGGGGCGGGGGTCTCGGGTTACGTGACGCCGAAGGTGACGGTAGGCGCCCTGGTCGGCAACGACGACGGCCAGTTGCTCTTGATCCAGCGCGGCGACTCGGGAGTTTGGCTCTATCCGACGGGATGGGCCGACATCGGGTACTCCCCCGCGGAAGTCGTCGTGAAGGAGGTGGAGGAGGAGTCGGGGATCCACGCCGAGCCGCTCCGGCTGGTCGCCGTGTTCGACGGCCTGCGGCTCGGCTCGACCGGACTCCCCTTTTACTCGCTGGTTTTTCACTGCAAGGCAGTTGGGGGGACTTTGAGACCCCACCCGCTCGAAACCCGCGACGTCGGCTGGTTCTCCGAGGATGCTCTCCCGGAGCCGCTGGCGGGGGGAGGTCGCTGGGTTCGCCTAGCCTTCGACGCCATACGAGGCCTGCCGTGCGAAGTGGCGTTCGACCGCCCTCGGCCGGCTACTTGGCGGAGCTGAGAACCTGCTCCGCCAATCGCTAGGGGTACGCGCCGCCCGGTCTCGTGTGGGAGTGGCGGAGCTGAAGGCAACGCTTGCGTCCCTAGGTGACGCCGGAGCGGTGGCGAAGGATCTCGACGCGACCGTCGATGAGGCGATGGCGACGGTCATCTCGCTCAGCCCGCTGTCGAACCCGCTCGGTGTGTCATACATGGATCGTCTCGCCAGGCCCATCGCGAGCCTTACGCCTGTCATCGGCGTCGCCCTCGTCGCGAGGGGCTACCTCGCCCATGTCGCGATCGAGAGGGATCCGGCTCGGTTCGGCCTCACTGACGTCCCGGTACTCGGCGACCTTCCTGAGCGCAAGAAGGGACGCCTACCTCAGGATCTCCTCTCGCGGGTCGTCAAGGCCAGCCGAGGGCGGTCCTTCCAAGCGATCTGCGCCCTGAACCCCCGACAGTGGGAGGCGCTGGTCATGTGCTTCACCAAGAGGGCGCACGATCTGGCGGGCACCGACGGCGAGTACGTGCCTACCGATGTCGTCGATGGGGTCGCGCGCTTCGCATGGGTCCTGCGACAGACAGACATCTTTTACGGATACGAACCTGAGCTCGCACACTGAGCGCTGACAGCTATTCGTTGCTGCGATGATCCTCTAGGAACCGTTCGACTTCGGCGGCGAGGCTCTGGGAGTCCATCAGCGGCATCCGGTCCTCCGCCGGGGTGTCCCCCCAGTCGGGGTCGTTCTGGCGTTCCAGAGCCGCCACATAGGCGGCAGCCTCAGCGTCGTCGGCTACTCGTTCGTCCACACGCCGCTCGTAGTCGCGTGCCGCTATTCGAAGCTCGTGTGCGTCCACGGGAGCCCCGAGGAGGTCGCTGGCCCGCTCCACAAGCGCAAGGGCCGCCTTCGGTGAAGTCAGTTGATGCACGTAGTGAGGTACCGCAGCCCAAAACGACGCCGTCGGCAAACCGCACTGCCCCAGAGCGTTGCTGAGCACGCCGACGATACCGGTAGGGCCTTCGTAGCGCGGCTGGGAAAGCCCGAGGCGTTCGGCAAGCTCACGGTCGTCTGACGCGCCCGACACCCGGACCGGTGCGCTGTGGGCTACATCGGCGAGCAAAGCTCCAAGCGTGATAGCCATCTCCGCGCCCAAACAAGTCGCCACCTCGGTGACGAGGCCGGCGAAGGTCTTCCAGCGCAGCTGCGGTTCTATTCCGCGGACGAGGACCAGATCGTGATGAGACCCCGGGATCCGGGCGCCGAGAATGTCGACATCCGGCCATACGATCTCGCGAGAAGAGTCCTCCTTAAGGGCGACCTCCGGGCGCGTAGATGTGAAATCGTAGAACTGCTCCGCGTCGATCGTCGCGAGCCGCTCCGCCCTCCACGCCCGACCTAGATACGACACCGCCAAGGAGGCTGCCTCACCAGCGTCATTCCAGCCTTCGAAGGCAAGGACGAGGATCGGCCTTCTGAGGGTGATCTCCTGTTCCCAGCGCAGCGACTGCACCCGTAGACACTACCCGCCGACCAACGACAATCGCGTTCGGACCGGGCGAAGCGCTAACTTCAGGTCGATGTTTGTGATCGAAGAGGCGACTTCGCCAACGCCGGAGATCGTGGAGGCCGTCGGGCGCCTTCTACCGTTCCTTTCGTCAAGTGCCCCACCCCCGAGCGTCGAGCAGGTCGGGGAGATCACCGGGTCGGCGGCTACCATCCTTCTGGTCGCACGGGACGGTGACGCTGGCCCGATAGTCGGAACCTTGACGCTCGCCCTGTTCCGGATCCCCACGGGAGTTCGGGCGTGGATTGAAGACGTCATAGCAGACGAGGCGGTGCGCGGACGGGGCTGCGGGGAGGCACTCACCCGAGCGGCACTGCGGATAGCGGCCGACCAGGGAGCCCGGACCGTCGAGCTCACGTCCCGGCCGTCGCGCGAGGCGGCCAACCGCCTTTACCGCAGGATCGGCTTCACGTCGAGGGATACAAACGTCTACCGCTACGAGCTTCCTGGCTGACTATTTGGAGACGATGGACCGTGCTGAGCGGGGCCGGCGGCGAAGTCCGGGCCGAGCTCCTCCACCTCTAGCAAGGTGAAACCGTCGATGATCGTTCGGAGGACCTGGCGGGCGACCCTAGGGTCGAGCCCCTCCGATTCGGCGAGAGCTCCTATCCGCTCGAGCATCCTCTCTTCGCGCTCACGGTCCACGACCGCCATTCTTCGCGCGCGTTTGTAGTGGACCACTTGGCCTACCAGCCGCGATCGCTCGGCGAGGAGGGATATGAGCCGGCGGTCGACGTCGTCGATCCCTCGGCGTATGCCGTCGAGGTCCAGCTCCCCGGCTGTTCGGTCTTCCACCATGCCATCATCGCGCAAGCGCCGGTGGCGCCTTGCGGGATCGATGGGCGCTCCGCTTCGATCCGCGGATAGCATGCGCCAGAAAAGAGTTCCTTTCTCCGATAGGGGGAGCAGTGGCCGAATCGATTACCGTCACCGACAACCGCACCGGCGAGGTCGTGGAGATACCTCTCACAGACGGGGGGGTGTCGGCCGACGAGTTCCGCAAGCTCCTACCAAACGTCTGGTTTTACGACCCGTCGTTCATGACAACGGCACTCACGTCCAGCTCCATCACCTATCTCGACGGCGACGCCGGGATCCTGCGCTACCGGGGCTATCCGATCGAGCAGATAGCGGAGTCCTCGACGTACCTCGAAGTCGCCTACCTGCTGATCCACGGGGAGCTGCCGACGTCGGAGCAGCTCGACGCATGGAGCGACGACATCCGCCATCACACGTACATCCACGAGAACTTCCGCAAACGGTTTGTCGACAGTTTCCACTACGACGCGCACCCCATGGGGATGCTCGTGTCGGGGATCGCAGCCCTGTCCACGTTCTACCCCGAAGCGAAGAAGATCGAGGATCCCGAGGTCCGATCGCGCCAGATCGTCCGATTGATAGCAAAGGTTCCCACGTTGGCTGCGGCCTCCTACCGCTACAGCCGGGGCATGCCGTTCGTGTTTCCCGACAACGCCCTCAGCTTCTCCGAGAATTTCTTGGCGATGATGTGGAAAGTCGCGGAACCTCACTACGAGCCCGACCCGATCCTCGCGCGAGCCCTCGACGTGCTTTTCATCCTGCACGCCGACCACGAGCAGAACTGCGGGACGCTGGCCATGCGGACGGTCGGTTCGTCGCATGCTGATCCGTATGTTGCCGCCGCAGCGGCCGCCGCCGCCCTGTACGGCCCGCGCCACGGCGGGGCCAACGAGGCTGTGCTCAAGATGCTTACCGAGATTGGCTCGATTGACAACGTCAAAGCGTTCATAGATTCCGTCAAGGCCGGCAAGGGCAAGCTGCAGGGTTTCGGGCACCGGGTCTACAAGAACTACGACCCTCGGGCGAAGATCATCAAGCGGACGGCCGACTCGGTCTTCAGTGTTACCGGCAAGAACCCGCTCCTCGACATCGCGCTCAAGCTCGAGGAGGTGGCGCTGTCCGACGAGTACTTTATCTCGCGCAAGCTATACCCGAATGTGGACTTCTATTCCGGCCTGATTTACCAGGCCATGGGCTTCCCGACCGAGATGTTCACCGTTCTGTTCGCGATACCGCGGGTTGCGGGATGGCTCACTCACTGGCAGGAGCTGATCGAGCAGGACGCGAAGATCTACCGGCCGAGACAGCTTTGGTCAGGGGCGGAAACCCGGGACTACGTGCCGATTGCTCAACGCTGAAGCTCTTGGGACGGGCCCCGTCCGGGACTTTCGATCGGGCGGGATTTTCTAGCGCGATGTCTGTTCAGGGTTCGCCGGCCAGCGCCTTGGTCCGAAGTAGGCCTTCCTGGACGACCGACACCGCGAGGATCCCGTCTCGCGTGTAGATGGTTCCTGTCGCTAGTCCGAGCGCGCCTGCGGCGCTCGGACTGTGCTGGTCGTATAGCAGCCAGTCGTCAGCGCGAAACGGTCGGTGGAACCACATAGCGTGGTCCAAGCTGACCTGTATGCCCTCGGTCCATATGAGACCATGGGGCATCATCACCGTGTCCAGGAGCGTCATGTCGCTCGCGTACGCCGCGAGGCACGCGTGGGTCAACGGGTCGTCGGGCAACCGCCCGTCAGTCCGGAACCAAACTCGATGGGTTGGCGGGCGGGGGGTCGACTCGACCGGCGACGTTCGAAGTGGGATTCCCACATGGCGGACGTCCATCGGCCGAGGCCGGTCGAACCAGTCCCCGAGCTGCGACCGGTAAGGTTCCATCGCCTCCTCCCACGTGGGCAGTGTCTCGGGGTCGGGGACCGAAGGCATCTGCTCTTGATGTGAGACGCCGATCTCAGGCACGTGGAACGACGCGGACAGATGGAAGACAGGCTCGCCCTGCTGGATAGCAGCGACCCTCCGGGTAGTAAAAGACCTTCCGTCACGGATCCGATCCACCTGGTAGAGGATCGGTATACGAGGATTTCCCGGGCGTAGGAAGTAGGCGTGCAGCGAGTGGACCGGTCGCTCGATGCCTCGGCCGTCGGCTACGGTCCGGCCCGCCGCCACGAGTGATTGCGCTGCGACCTGGCCTCCAAAGACCCGAAGCCGATGTTCGGGAGGGCTGAAACCCCGGTAAAGGTTCACTTCAAGCTGTTCGAGGTCGAGTAGCGCCACCAAGCTGTCCAGGGCCTCCGTCATTCATCCATCATGCCTCGGTGGGCGGATCCCGATGCAAGCCGACTGGCTTCGAGGCGAGGGTGCCCGGAAAACGCGACCGAACCGACGCGGCGACGCCCTGTAGACTTGAGGAGTGCAATCTGTGGTCGGCCTCGCCCGCCAGAAGCTGGGAACACCGCTTGGGCAGAAGCTTTTCCGGTACTCGATGACGTCGGTTGTAGCGGTGCTGGTAAGCAACGCCTGCATCCTCTTTTTCGTCGGAGTCCTCAACATGGGCGTGATCTTGGCGAGCACGCTCTCGACGACGATAGCTACGATCCCGAGCTATCACCTGAACCGCAAATGGGCGTGGGGTAAGGACGGGAAGAGCCATTTGTGGAGGGAGGTCCTCCCGTTTTGGGCGTTGGCCCTGCTCGGCTGGGCGTTCTCTACGGTCGCTGTCGCTGTCGCTGACGCCTTCGCGAAGCATCACGACCTGACTCATACCGCCCGCACTTTGCTGATCGGAGCGGTCTATTTCGGTGCTTTCGGCGTGCTTTGGGTCGGAAAGTTCGTGATCTTCAACCGGCTGATGTTCGTCCCACACAGCCACCACAGCTCACACGGCGATTCTGTGCGTACGGGCATCGCCGAATCGGTCGAAGTAGCCTGACAGACCCTGGCTGAGGCGATGCTGAGCGAGCAGGAGTTGAGCGTCGCTCGCGCCCAGAGGGGTTTCATGCCCGACGAAGAGGGCGAAGCGCTCCACCTGGTCGCCGCGCTCGCCGCCAAAAGCGGCCTTGGCCCTATCGTCGAGATCGGCACCTACTGCGCGAAATCGGCTCTGTACCTTGGCTTCGCCGCTCGTCTCGAGACTTGCGTCGTCTACAGCGTCGATCATCATCGCGGATCAGAGGAAAATCAGGCCGGCTGGGAGCACCACGACCCCTCCCTCGTGGACCCGGCGACAGGAAGGATGGACACGCTGCCCTCCGCGCGCGCGGCCATCGAGGGCGCAGCGTTGGAGGACACGGTCGTGCTGATCGTCGGTCGCTCCGAGGTAGTGGCGACGGCCTGGTCGACACCGATTTCGATGCTGTTCATAGACGGCGGCCACGGTGGCTCAGTCGCCTGGGCCGACTACCGCGGGTGGTCGCCGCTGGTGGCTGTCGGCGGGTTCATGGCGATCCACGACGTGTTCCCCGACCCGGCGGATGGGGGACGGCCGCCGTACGAGATCTTCTGCGAGGCGCTTGCCTGCGGTCGGTGGTCCGAACGGACTGATCTCGGGTTCGGCTCGCTCAGAGTGCTCGAACGGGTCCCACCCGGGTTGCAGTCCGCTTAGGCGGACGGCCGGCCGGGGCGCCCGATGCCGCCCTTCGACCAGGCTTCGCGCCACAGCGCGAAGCGAAGAGCGGCCAGGCCTCCGAGCGTGCGGGGGATCCGCCGTACTATCGACGAACGTGGCGGTCTGAGCTCGTCCACCGATACCGGGATCTCCGCGATGCGCAGGTCTGCACGCTCGGCCCTGATTAAAACCTCCGTGTCAAAAATGTCCTTGCCGAAGCGGCTTGCCGCTACCGCAGGGGCGAGCGCCGAGCGCCTGAGTGTCTTCAGGCCGTGCGTGTCGGATGCCGACAACCCGAACCCGTAACGCAGCGTCGCGGAGAAGACCCCGGTCACGAGTCGTCTACCCGGCGAGCGCCGGTCGGAAGCACCGTGCGCGCGCTTGGAACCGACTACGGCGGCGACAGAGCTGTCGGACATAACAGCGAGGGCGCGATCGAGAAAATCCAAATCGACCAGGTCCACGTCGAAATTGGCGACGACTTCGCCTTGCGCCATCTCGAAGCCGGCTTTCAGTGCAGCGCCGTAATCCGCGGCCGGACGCGTCGTCGAGCGGACCTCCGGGTAGGTAGCTTCGAGGCGTCTCGCGATCGCAAGCGTTTCATCGCGCGAGCCGTTCTCGACCAGGATCACCTCAAACATGACGCCACGGCTTCGCAGCCCTTCTACGACTGCGCCGACGGCAGCGTCGAGGTAACTCTCCTCGTTGTGCGAAGGCATGACGACGCTGAGCATGAACCCACGATGCTACGTGGCGACGTGAGGTTCTGCGGCCGATTGGTGGCGGGACCGGATACCTAGAAGTATTCGGGGCGCCATGAAGAAGGCCACCCCCGCGCTGACGGGTCCGGCGCGAGAAGCGGTGATCGGGATCGCGGCCGGCGTACTCGTCGCGCTCTCGCTCCCGCCTTTCGGGTGGTGGCCACTCGGATGCTTCGGTCTGGCCTCGGTCGCAGCAGCGCTGCCAGGACTCGGTCTGGCACGCAGGCTGGTGCTCGGAGCAGGCTGGGGGCTCGCGCAGTTCGCGATCGGAATCGCTTGGACCGAGCAATTCAGCGCATACGGGTTCGTCGTGCTGCTCGTCGTTTGCGCCGCTTTCACGTGCCTTTCGGCGGCGATCGTCCCGACCGGGCGCGACTGGACGGTAACCGTCGGATTGCCTGCGTCCGTGATGGTCGTCACGTGGACGCGCGACCGGTTCCCGCTTCACGGCTTCCCCCTTGCCGGCACTGAGCTCGGCCAGGCGTCCGGTCCGCTCGAGTGGGCGGTCAAACTCGGCGGTGGGCTCCTGCTGAGCGGGGAGACCGCCCTTGTGGGCGTGGCAATCGCGCTCGTAGCGAAGGCCGTCTACCGTCACGCGAAGGGTAACTCCAGGCAAAGCCTCAGGCTGCCTGCGTTGGCGGTTTCGGTCGCCTGTGCGCTTCCGCTGGCAGGTTGGCTATCGCCAAGCGGCGCCGGTCGCAGACTTTCGCCACTTCGCGTGGCGCTGGTCCAAGGGGGAGGTCCGCTAGGGACGCGGGCGATCAACACCGATCCGGCAGTCGTCTTCAACCGCCAGCTTTCCGAGTCGGCTGGGTTGAAGCCACCTCTCAACCTCGTCGTGTGGCCCGAAGGGATGCTCCAAGCTGATACACCGTTCCAGTACAGCGCCCAAGCCGGCCAGGTTGCGGCGCTCGCTCGAAGGTTGTCGGCGACCGTCGTCGCCGGAGTCGTACAGAACTTGAGCTCTGCGAAGTACCTGAACGAGGCTGCTGCGTGGTCACCGGCGGGTTCCGTCGTTGCGACGTACGTGAAGAACCACCTTGTACCCTTCGGGGAGTACATCCCGGATAGACCTCTACTTTCGAAGTACTTCAACGTGGCGGATGTACCGCGCGACGCCATCCCAGGTCACAGCCCTGCATTCATGTCCACACCGGCTGCACCCCTCGGCGTTCTCATCTCCTACGAAGTCTTCTTCGGCGCCCGCGCGAGGAGCGGGGTGCGCGCCGGTGGCCAGCTGCTAGTCGTCCCGACCGACGACGCGTCGTACAGGGGCACGCAAGTGGTCGGCCAGGAACTCGCCGCCGCGAGGCTTCGCGCGGTTGAGACGGGCCGCTGGCTCGTCCTCGTCTCACCGACCGGGTACTCGGAGGTCGTCCGGCCTGACGGAGTCGTCGACAAGCGCAGTTCCCTCAGCGTCGCGACAGTGCTGGAAGCGACGGTGGGAAGGCGCACAGGCAGGACTGTCTTCGTGGAGCTCGGAGACAAGCCGTTCGTGCTCGGGGCTCTCGCGCTTTGGCTGGCGGTGGCCGTTTGTGGCGCCGCCGGTGTATCGAGTTGGCGAAACCGTCGTGTATGATCTGTCCGGCTTGACCGCACAAGACCTGGCGGCAAGATTCCTCAAGTCATGTCGCCGGCCTCCTCAATGCGCGTAGCCCTTCTCGTCTATCGCGGCAACCCGCACTCAGGTGGTCAGGGCGTCTATACCCGTTACCTCGCCCGCGAGCTCGTCGAGCTTGGGCATAGGGTGACCGTCTTCGCTGGCCAGCCGTGGCCGGTCCTCGACGACGGCGTCGAGTTCGTCGCCGTGCCGAGTTTGGACCTGTATCGCGAGCCGGACCCGTTCAGGATTCCCCGCCCGAGGGAGTTCCGGACCCCGACAGACGTCGCCGAGTTCGCGATCATGTGCAGCGCAGGATTCCCCGAGCCCCGGACCTTCAGCCGGCGGGTGCGCAAGCTTCTCGCCGCACGCAAGGCGGACTTTGATATCGTCCAGGACAACCAGACTTTCGGGACCGGTCTGCTCGGTGTCATGGCCGACGGCCTTCCGCTCCTCGGCACGTGCCACCACCCTGTCACGGTGGACAGGGCGCTCGACTTGGAGCACGCCGAGAACCTACGGCGCCGTCTTGCGTTGCGGCGGTGGTATGGGTTCATCAAGATGCAGAAGAAGGTTGCTCGGCGAATCCCGCGGATTCTCACTGTGTCGTCGTCGTCCAAGCGTGACATCGTCGAGCAGTTCGGTGTCGATGCAGGCCAGCTCGAGATCGTTCCTATCGGCGTGAATCACAATCACTTCCGTCCTCGTCCCGACGTTGTTCGGGTCCCTGGTCGCATTATGACTACAGCGAGCGCCGACGTACCTTTCAAGGGCCTGTTGCCGTTGGTCGAAGCCCTCGCAAAGCTACGCACGGAGGTACCCGACGCGCACCTGGTTGTGGTGGGCAAGCTTCGCGCCGAGAGCCCCGTTGCCGCGGCTATACGGCGGCTCGACCTCTCCGGTGCTGTTCGCTTCGAGTCCGCCATCAGCGACGACAGGATGGTCGAGCTCTACGCGCAAGCCCAGGTGGCAGTCGTGCCCTCGCTCTACGAGGGCTTCTCCCTTCCTGCCGTGGAGGCCCAGGCTTGCGCCACTGCCCTGGTGGCTACCACCGGAGGCGCACTCCCCGAAGTCGTAGGTGACAGCGGCGGAAGCGGGCTTCTCGTCCCCCCGGGCGATCCTGCCGCGCTCGCCGCAGCGACACTCAAGGTCTTACAGGATCCGCTGCTGGCCGCTCGGCTCGGGGCCAACGGGAGACGCAGGGTCCTCGAACGTTTCACTTGGGGTACCTGCGCACGCCTCACCGCCGATCACTACCGTTGGACGGTAGAGCATTTCGCCAGGATGAGTTCGACGGGCGCAGGTGGCGGCTGATGCTTACCGTGCGCTACGAGACGCTGGGCGTCGTGCCCGGAGACCACCTGCTCGACTTGGGGGCAGGTGGAGGTCGACACGCGTACGAGGCGATGCGTCGAGGTGCGGTAGTAACGGCGGTGGACTACGACCACTCGGAGATGGTTAAGGCGTTCGCGATGATGAGGGCTCTGTCGAGCGACGACGCGGCGGTGACGCGAAGTAAAGGGGTCGGGGCAGCTGCTGTGTCAAATGCTCTTGCTTTGCCGTTCCCGGCGGGGGCATTCGACCGGGTCATCGCTGCAGAAGTACTCGAGCACATCCCTGACGACACAGCTGCCATTGCAGAGCTGGCGCGAGTGTTGCGCCCGGGCGGGACGATGGCCGTAACGGTGCCTAGATGGTGGCCGGAGCTGCTCACGTGGGCGCTGTCCGACGAGTACCACTCCAAGCCAGGCGGCCATATACGCATATACCGGCATGCGACGCTCGTCTCCAGGCTGGAGGAGGCCGGCCTAAGGCTTTCGAGTTGTCATCATGCCCACGCGTTGCATTCACCCTACTGGTGGTTGAAGGCTTTTGTCGGTGTCGATGACGATAAACATCCGGCGGTGCGTGCTTACTATAGGTTCCTTGTGTGGGACATCACCTCGGGCCCGCGCGTGACGCGCCTTGCGGAGCGCCTACTGAACCCGGTGATGGGCAAGAGTGCTGTGTTCTATCTGACTAAGCAGCCATGAGCTCCTTCGAGGCCGTCGACTCATTGGGATATGTCGAGTCCGAAGCTCGAGACCCGTCGCCCGATGCACTTTCGCCGGTCGAGGTTCAGACGACGGCAGCGTGGATCGCGTCCCTGCAGTTGCCGTCGGGAATGATCCCATGGTTCGGCGCCGGACACTGCGACCCGTGGAACCACGTTGAAGCGGCGATGGCGCTGTCGGTCGCTGGTTGGACCGACGAAGCTGTCCGTGCCTTCGAGTGGCTGGAGTCCAAGCAACACGACGACGGGTCATGGTGTCGCTACTACCTTGCTGACGGGGTGGAGGATCCCCGCCGGGATCCGAACGTGTCGGCTTACGTAGCAACCGGCGCATGGTGGCATTTCCTTGTCACTGGGGATGCCGACTTCCTCGAGCACATGTGGGCAGTGGTGGACCGTGCGATCGGCTTCTCACTAGGACTGCAACGTCCAGGAGGAGAAGTAGCGTGGTCGGCGGATCCAGATGGACGTCACGCTTCCTATGCACTCCTTACCTCTACTTCGTCGATCTATCACAGCTTGCGAGCGGCTCTCGCTATCGCCGGTTGTTTGGGGTACGACCGTCCGGAGTGGGAGCTCGCCGCCCCGCGGATGGCCGAGGCGATTGTCAAACGACCGGAGTCTTTTGCTCCAAAGGATCGCTGGGCGATGGACTGGTACTACCCGGTTCTGTCCGGGGCTTTGGGCACAGACGCCGCGAGAGCACGGGTGAGCGAACGATGGGAGGAGTTCGTGACAGAAGGCGTCGGCGTGCGGTGTGTTTCGGACCAGCCGTGGTTCACCGCAGCCGAAACCGCAGAATGCTCGATAGCACTCGACGCGGTAGGCCTCAAATCTGAGGCGGCCGACTTGCTGCGAGCTACCGGGCACATGCGCGAGGAGGACGGTTCGTACTGGACCGGATGTGTGCATCCTGAATGTGTTCGTTTTCCAGGCGGCGAGAGGTCGTCGTACACTGCTGCGGCGGTCATCATCGCCGAGCACTGCCTGTACGGGCGAGGGCCGGCGTCGGGCGTCTTTCGTGGCGAGACGTTCGCCGAGCCTTACGAGTTCGTCGACGTGGCTGAGACTGTAGCCGACACCTGACGGGCGGCGCTTCGGCCCGACGCTATACAGGCCGGGACGCCGGCACCGTCGTAGCTCGAACCGGCGAGGGCTACCCGAAGCGTAGCCTTTGCGAGCTCGCGACGAACGTCTCGCACCCAGCTCAAATGCCCAACGCGGTAGAGCGGGAAGGCGCCTGGCCATCTGCTCACCCGCCAATCGCCGGCCGATAGGTTCGTCCCCATGACGGTTGCGAGTTCGCCCAAAAGGATGTCCACCAGGTCGGTGTCGGAGTGAAGCGATGGTCGCGAATCACCATGGCGGCCGGTCGATATCCGTAGCACCATCCGGTCAGTGTTAGACGTCCAGTGAGGCCACTTGTTGGAGCCGAAGGAACAGGCGGTCATCAACATTGCCGCCGAAGGGGCGACGAGGACACCGTTGACGTCTCGCGCTACGTGCAGATCGGCGCGATCGACAGAAACTGTGGCGACGGCGACGTCGGTTGTCCGCAACGATCCGAGCCCGGAGGGTGCAAGTTCGCCGAGGATCGCCGCAGCGTCCGTCGAGCCCACCGCAAGGACCGCCGCGTCGTAGACGTCGTCGTCGATTCGAAGCGCGCCGGCAGGTTCGCGGGCGGCGCTCACCGAGGCGGCAGCTCGGGTAACGAAACGTACCCCGGCGGCGTCGAGGCGTTCGACGAGGCGTTCGACGAGGACGGACATACCGCCACGTGGGCTCAGGAATATCGGCGGGCGGGGTGCGCCGGGCGGGGGTAGCTGCTTTCGTAGTCCGATGAGAAGGCTGCGAGACGAGCGAGCAGCCTCCAGGAGGTTAGGGGCTGTGGCTGCGGCGCTCAGGTCGGCGGTCGACGCCGCGTGAATGCTTCCGAGGAGCGGCTCTACGAGGCGCTTCGCTACTTTGGTTCCGAAGCGCCCTGCGACTACGTCGTCCACGCTGGCATCGTCGCCGAGCGGCCTGCTCGGCGCCACCAGGTCCCACGCCGCCCTCGCCGCTCCTAGCGGACCGAGGAGCCTGCTCGTAGCGAGTGCTCGAAGATCCGTCGGCACCCCGAGGACTAGTCCGCTCGGAAGCCGGTGGAGGTGCCGATCGACGTATACGAGGGTTGCCCCTGCCTGCGGCGCGACGAGCTGCGAGGTAAGTCCGAGCGACTCTGCAAGTCCGACCGCCGCTTCGCTACGGGTCAGGAAGGCGTCGGGACCTTCGTCGACAGGCACCCCGGCGAACAAGGATGTTCTGATCTTCCCGCCCAAACGGTCGGGTTCGTAGACAGTGACGTCTGCGCGCTCGCACAACTCGAACGCGGCGGCGAGGCCGGTAATCCCCCCTCCGATCACCGCCACCCTCATCGAAGCGCCGAACTTGTCAACGGCTGCGCTCGAAAGAGTGGACCAGGTCGACGATCCTTGCCAGCACATCGGGATCGGTCTCCGGCATGACGCCGTGACCGAGGTTGAAGATGTGGCCGTCGACGCCCGAGTCTCGCGCCTCGTGAAGTATCCGCAGGGCGGCGGGCGCAGCAGCTTCCCAGCCCGCAACGCAAAAGGCAGGATCGAGGTTTCCCTGGAGGGCGACGGAGCCGCCGGTGCGCTCACGGGCCACGCCGAGCGGGACTCGCCAGTCGACCCCGACGACCGTCGCTCCAGCCCCGGGGATCATTCCGATCAGTTCGCCGGTTCCGACACCGAAGTAGATCAACGGGACTCCGCTGGAGGCCAAGGCTGCCAGGACCTTCGTGGTCGCCGGAAGCACGAAGCGCTCGTAAGTGGCCGGGTCGAGGGCGCCCGCCCAACTGTCGAAGAGCTGCACAGCTTGCGCCCCGGCGGCTATCTGGGCTTCGGCGCTGGCAATAGCCTGGTCGGCCAGTCGATCGAGGAGAGCCAACCAAAGGGCTGTATCGGCGAGCATCAGGGTCTTCGTCTGCACATAGTCACGCGAGGGTCGCCCCTCGATCAGATAGCTGGCGACGGTGAAGGGTGCACCCGCGAAACCTATTAGCGGTATCGTCAGCTCCCTCGCCAGGATCCGGACGGTTTCGATTAGCCACGGAGCATCAGCTTCGACGTCGAAAGGTCGCACGCGCTCGAGGTCGGCGGCTGATCTGAAAGGCTTCTCGACGACGGGGCCTACACCGGACTTGATGTCGACGCCGAATCCCGTCGCCGCCGGCGGTACTACGATGTCCGAGAAGACGATGGCGGCGTCAACGCCGTAGCGCCGCACTGGCTGCAGAGTTACTTCGACTGCGAGGTCTGGGCGCATCAGGGATTCGAGGAGCCCCTCGTCGCCTCGAACCCTGCGGTACTCCGGGAGAGCGCGTCCGGCTTGGCGCATGAACCATACAGGTGTCGTCGGGACGGGCTCACGGCGGCACGAAGCTAGGAAGAAATGTTCGGGCGGCGCTGTCACGGTAGTGACGCTACCCGCCTCGGATGGATGCGTGGCTTGCAAAGGCGGCCGTCACCACGCAAAGTGGTTGTTCCCTTATGGCGCACCCCGACGTCCATTCAGAGCAGGAGTACGTGGACCTGGCATACGCCAGGCTTTCGGCGATGCGTGATGCGACCCAGTCGATGCTACGCGAAGCCTTCTCGGACAAGAGCAGCGGGTTTCAGGCGGTAACCGAACGTGATGTCCGGGTTCGAAGCGGACTGAGCCGCTTGGAGCACCTTTTTATCGGGACGGAATCTCTCGTGTTCGGGCGTATCGACAACGCGGGCAGCGGGCCGAGCTATCACGGTCTCGAGTCGTTCCATATAGGCCGCCTTGGTGTATCGGGCGCCGACCAGGAACCGCTCGTCGTCGACTGGCGCGCCCCTGTCGCGGAGCCTTTCTACCGGGCTACCGGTGCGCATCCGATGGGCCTGTCGAGGCGTCGCCATCTGCTTTGCAACGGTTCGCGCGTGCTCGACCTCGAAGACGAGCTGTTCGACAGCGAAGGCGACGCCGTCGGTCGCTCGTTGGGCCTGGAAGGCCGCCAGGTGCTCTTTGCGAGCCTGGACCGGTCCCGCTCGGGACGGATGCGTGACATCGTCGCGACGGTCCAAGGCGAGCAGGACGAGATCATCAGGGCGCCGTTGCCGGGTGTGATCGTGGTTCAGGGGGGTCCCGGAACAGGTAAGACGGCTGTCGCCCTCCACAGGGCCGCATACCTCCTCTACACGCACAGGTTTCCCCTCGAGAAGCAGGGCGTTCTGGTGGTCGGCCCCAACCGGACCTTTCTCAGGTACATCGAGCACGTACTTCCGTCGCTCGACGAGACAGGCGTCGAGATGTCCACGGTCAACGGTTTGTACCCGTCGACGGCCGTGGCTGCGACAGGCGTGAAGGAGAACGTCGTGGTCGCAAAGCTGAAAGGCGACGGCCGAATGGCGAAGGTTCTGGCGCGCGCTGTAGCCGGACGGGAGAGGCCCCTTCGCCACGACGTCCGCATCCCTTACGGGGGGAGGACGCTCCGCCTAAGCGTGGCCGTCTCGGAGCAGATCGTTGCGGCGGCCAGACGCAGGCCGGGCACCCACAACGCCCGTCGACGAATTGTGGAGGCTTACCTGTGGCGCTACCTGGCGACCCAACTCGTCGACGACCGCGATTCCCCAGCCGACTCTCCTACGGTGGATCCGACAGAGCTCGGACGCGCCCTCAGGCGCATCCCCGAGGTAGCCGAAGCGCTCGAACGGATCTGGCCCCTCCTCAGCCCCGAGCAGTTCCTGCGCGACCTGTACGGGGCCAAAGCCCTACTGGACCTCGCGGCTGGAAGCATTCTCGGCGAGGATGAAAAGGCGCTGCTTCTGCGAGACCGCGGCGAGTCCCTGGAAGCGGCTCGTTGGACCGAGTCGGATGTCGCCCTCCTCGACGAAGCGTTGGCCCTCCTCGGTGCACGCCACAAGGGAGCGGCCGACCCGGCAGGATCGCAGCGCTCCTACGGGCATGTCGTAGTCGACGAAGCGCAGGACCTTTCACCTATGCAGCTTCGGATGATCGCAAGGCGATCTCTGTCCGCATCGATGACGTTGGTCGGCGATATCGCCCAGGCGACGGGCGCGGTGGTCCCGGCGTCGTGGGGTGAAGTCGTGGCCAATCTCGCGCCGCGCCGGGACTGGAAGCTCCTCGAGCTGTCGGTCAACTACCGGACGCCGAGCGAAATAATGGACGTCGCCGCCCAGGTTCTCCGGGCGGTCGACCCGTCGATGAGGCCGCCTGAATCGGTCCGCTCGTCGGGGCGCCCCCCGAGGGTGCTCCGAGCGAACCCCGCAGGCGGGAGCGGGGAGCTTCTCGAACGTTTCGTCGGCGCGCTCGGCGACGAGATCGCCGAGCTCGTGGCCCGGACGGCGGCAGGCCGAGCGGGTCGCTTACCGGGCGATGCGCCGCCTCTCGGCGGTGGCGTCGTGGCGACCCCGGGGTCGTGGGAGGGGACCCTCGCAGTGATAACCGCACCCAGCATCATTGCGGCTGTATCCGGCGCAATGAGCGACGCCGGTATCGTTTTCGGCGTGGCGGGCAGAGAGGCGCTCGACCGTTCGATCACGGTGCTTTCCGTGGATGACGCGAAGGGACTCGAGTTCGATTCGGTCCTAGTCGTCGAACCGGCGAAAGTGGCAGCGGAGAGCCTTCAGGGACTGCGCGGCCTGTACGTGGCGTTCACTCGGGCGACGCAGAGCCTCGCGGTTGTCTACAGCGACGAGTTGCCGGTACACCTCGACTTTCGTTAGGTGTCCGCGTCACGGGTTGGTAGTGTCGCCGCTCATGGGAATCGGGCCCGACCTGAAAGCTGAACTCGTCAAGCTGGTTCGTGAGCAGGGATTCGAGCGTCGAAGCGAACCGTTCCAGCTGACGTCAGGAGGCTGGAGCCACGACTACGTGGACGGGAAATACGCCCTTTCCAGGGGCTCGGCGCTTCGTCGGGCGGCCGAGGGCGTTTGCGACGCGGTTGGGGGTGGGTTCACCGCCGTCGGAGGCCCGACGATGGGCGCTGACGCTCTTGCCCACGCCGTGTGCCTCATCTCGGGCTGCTCGTGGTTCTCGGTGCGCAAGGAGGCCAAAGGTCACGGCCGCCGGTCCTGGGTCGAAGGTGCGCGCCTGGACGACTCCGCGTCGGTCCTGATGGTAGAGGACGTGGTCTCGACCGGCGCATCGCTTCTTCGTGCGGCGGATCACGTACGCGACCTCGGCGCGATGATCGTCGCTGCGACTGCGCTGGTCGATCGCAGCCCGAGAGTCGCGGAGACTTTCCGAGAGGCCGGTATACGCTGGGAGCCCCTGCTCACCTGGAAGGATCTACAGATCGATCCGCTCTGAGCCGTAGCGGAGGGCAGACTCCACCCGGCTCAACCCGTCGTCGAGGAGGTTCAGGTCGCCGAGAGGGTCTATCAGGTAGTGGCGGACACCTTCCACGTGGGTGGGAGCGGCCTCGGTCAGCAAGGCCCTCCCAGATGGCGTGAGCGATGCGAACGTCCCGCGCCGGTCGACCGGGCACGACCGTCTTGCGACCAGTCCGCTCCTTACGAGCGCGGTCACGCGCCTGGTCAGACCGCTCCGGGAAAGCCGGAGAAGGTCGGCAAGGTCAGACATGCGCAATCCGTCGGGGCCGGCATCTCCGAGGTGCACAAGCACGGCGTACCCGCCGAGAGTGAGCTGGTGGGATTCCCTCAAATCTCGATCGAGAAGGTAGTGGATCTCCGATTCCGCGCGGAGGAGCCGCCTCCATATGACTTGCTCCTCGTCGGAGAGCCAGCGGGTCCCGAGCGCAGCTTGACCGGTCGCTGCTCCGGCAGTCAGGTAGGGTGCTGTCAGCTCTGACGAATTGTCGTCGGTCGGGGCGCGGCTGACGCAACTAGAAGAGACCACTTCACTTGGAGACATCTGTCAGGTAGAATTCATTCCCTGGCAGGCTTAGAAGCTGGCCTTGTGCACCCGCCCAGGGTACTCGGGAAAGACGAGGACGATTGCCCAACAACCACGCTGCTCAACCCGAAGAGGACCTAGTACGCCTGTACCTCAACGATATTGGGAAGCATGCGCTGCTTACAAAGGACGACGAGGCTCATCTTGCCCAGGCGATAGAAGCGGGCAGGGAGGCTCGCTGCGAGATGGCGTCGGGAAAGACGGTCAGTCCGGCGCGCAAGCGGGAGCTGCGCCGGCTCATCCGGTCCGGAGATGACGCGTCCGAGACATTCGTCAAGGCGAATCTCCGTCTCGTGGTGTCGATCGCGAAGAAGTACCAGGCGGCCGAGTTGCCTCTCCTCGACCTCGTCCAGGAAGGTAACCTCGGGCTGATCCACGCCGTTGAGAAGTTCGACTGGCGTAAGGGGTTCAAGTTCTCCACGTACGCAACGTGGTGGATTCGCCAGGCGATCACCCGCGGCATCGCCAACACGGGCCGTACGGTGAGGCTGCCCGTTCACGCAGGGGACCTGCTTACGAGAGTGACGAAGGCCCGGGGGCGACTCGAGGGACAGCTTGGTAGGCGCCCAACCGTCGCGGAGTTGGCTACCGACCTGGAGCTCGACGAGGAGAAAGTCATCGAGATCTTGCGCCACGCGGCGGAGCCCCTGTCGCTCTCCGAGCCGCTCCGCGAGGACGGCGACGCCGAGTTGGGTGACGTGGTGGAAGACCGCGGAGCTGTTTCGCCTTTCGACGCAGCAGCGGCTGCGTTGCTTTCGGGCGAGGTCAATAAGATGCTTGTGGCGCTCGATGAGCGCGAGCGGGAAATCCTGCGGCTTCGGTTCGGTCTTGATCGCGGCGAGCCGCGGACCCTCGACGAGGTTGGTGAGCACTTCAGTCTCACGAGGGAGCGGATCCGCCAGATCGAGGCGCGCGCGATGTCGAAATTGCGACACCCATCGACGGATCGCGGAGCGCGGGAGCTCCTGACGGGCTGACGGCCCTTCGAGTCCTTTCACTCCAGTCAGAGTCCCCGGCCGCCAAAGCCTCTCGGGATGTGCGAAAGAACGACCGACGCGACTACGTGGAGGCTCTTTGCTGAGACCAGGACGACGGCGAACCTTCCTGCCTGCGTCTGCGGTGCAAGCTCGACTTGGCCGGCCTTGAAGTCCCCCTGGAACGCCATGGCGCAGATCTCGGTGTCCTTCTCAGCGGTGAGGGCACCCTTTTCCGTCGACGACAGTGGCAGCCGGACCGAACCGAGAGGAAGCTCGTGCACCCCGACGAGCCTGACGTCGTTACTGTGGAGGGAGGAGCGACCGACCGGTATCGCCCGGAAGCAGACCGACACCGAGGCATTCGACAGTTTCGGGGTCGAGGAACATCCAGCGAGACCCATGACCATTAGGACGAGCACCGCCGCTAAAGCGACGCGAGGCTTGACGAAGGCGAAGACGACTTTCATGGCGACGACTCAAGTTCGTCCAATGCCAGGCCTCCCGCCTCGGATCCGCCCGGGGGGTTCGGGCCGGGGGCGCCCGGGCGGTCCTGCAACTCTGAAGGCGCTCTCCTCGAAGCGACCGCCAAAGTGGCCCAGGCGACCCAACCCACGGCGAGCATGAGCCAATAAGAAACGAGCCTGTAAAGCAGGACGGCAGCGACGGTGGATACCTCAGCTCCCCCGAAAGTGACCAGGGCCACGGTAAGGCTTCCCTCGACGGCACCGAGGCCGCCGGGGGTTACCGGCAAGTTGGATGCGAGCTGGCCGGCCGCATAGGCGAGGAGGAGCCCTCTCCACGGGACACCAACTCCGACAGCGTAGAACGACAGCACGAGACATGACAGGTCGGCCAGCCAATTGCACGCGGCCATGACCGCCGCGCGGATCCATTGCTTGCGCGAGGGGTTGACTGCGGAAAGCTCCGCGATCCACCCGTTCACGACATCGTCGGGGGACTTGGCGGATCGGCGCCGGCGGAGAGCTCTCTGCGAGAGCGCGACGAGGCTCACAAGATGGCGCAGCAACCTGCGTCGCTCGACGAAAGCCACGACCAGGACTATGGCGACGACGATGATCCCGAGGATCGCCTCGACGAGGTCGTAAGAGCTCCCGCTCGAAGCAGCGACGGCCAGCCCTACGAGCGACAACGTGGTCAACGCGAGAAACGTGAGCATGTTGAATGCGACGAGGACCCAGCCTGACAGGACGTCGGTTGCGCCATGCCTGCGAAACTGGCGGAACAGGTAGGCCAGGTAGATGACGGTGCCCCCGGGGAACGACGATTGGATCGATGAGCCGGCGAGGGTAATTCCCATCATCGTGCCTGCCCCGATCTCAATCTTTCCGGCCCGAAGCAGGCGGCGTTGCAGGGAGGAGAGGGCGGCGAAGGATCCGATCTCTCCCGCCACCGCAAGAAGCATCCACCACCACCTGAAGTGACTCAGATAGCCGGAAATGCCGGCGAGCTCACCCGTCTTGCCCGATATCGCCCACGCTCCGACACCCAGTGCGACGAGTCCGATGGCCGCACGAAGAGCGGGCCACGCCCATCGCGGTCGCCTGCCCACCGATCTACCCGTCAGCGTCCGAGTGCACGGGCATCCTGATCGAAACCGATCCCACCCCTCGCTTCATGGATCATGCCTCGATTGATCTCATGGCCCAACGCTATATCGCCTCGGGGCCTCACCCATTCTAGAACCCGATCTCTGAGACCGGGCACTGCGTCACGGGGTCCGAGCATCACCAGCGTCCCGGTCGTTCGTGAGGCGACACCGGGCGTGACTGCGTAACCGCAGCCGAGGCGGGACCGGTCGGCTGTGTCTAGCTGCAGTGCAGTGTTGAAGCCGTCCCAGAGAACCCATGTCCGTTCGTCGCCGCCAGGGCCCGACACGACCGTGCCTCGGGTGCCGTAGGGAACTTCACGTAACCGGCTGGAAAGCATCACGACTCGAAGATCCTCGGGGAACTGGAACGTCGGAGCGCTGCGACTCCCACCGGGTGGCTCCGCTTCCCGGCCAGACGCATACGACAAGAGGTTCCGGGCAGCCCGGTTCAGGGCCTCGGTTTCTTCTAAGCCGAGCCCGACCATGAGCGGGTTTACTCCTAGGTCCGACAGTCGCTTCCAGTGGTCGAGGATTTCCTCAGCGCAGTCTCGTCCGGTTCGCGCGCCGTTTCGTGGCGAAGCGCAAGCAAGGTCCGTCTTGTCGAAAGCGGCGCTGCCCCACGGCGCTCCTCGGGGGACGTCGAGGCGCAGGGCTGCGGACTCGTCGAGGCCGCGCGACGCGGGACTGCTCAACCTCGGAAGCGTACCTCCCTCGACGAGAATCAGCTGAGCCCGACGACTGCGAGCCTCCCCGGCGAGGACGAGAAGTTCGGCTGTACTACGCCGATCGGCCTGGTCGACGACCAGAACATCGAAGTGGGTTCCCGGCTTCGTCGGCGCCACCGATGTCAGAACCTCCCAGCGTTGTGCCGCCAAAGAAGAGGTCGTTCTGACAACGAGTCGCCGACCGTCGGCCTCGACTCTCTCGCGGCACCCGTCGATCAGATCGGCATGGTCGATGAGGCGACTTTGACCTGGAGGGCAGACTAGTCGGACGACGGGGTCGCCAATGCCGGTTTGGGAGTAGATGTCCCAGCCCGCATCGATCGCGTGTACGAGCCGCTTGTCGGCGGCGACTGACAGCGAAGTCGACCATCGCGGTCGCGACGTCGGGGACCGCACCTTATGGCTGGCGTCGCAGAACCGCTCAGTCCAAGCGAGGGCTTCCTCGACGCTCGCCCCTCCCGGATGGCACTCCGCTAGGCACACGACCACATCGCTGCGACGGAAGTCGGATCGTTTGGTGGCGAGCCTGGTTTCGACCGCCTTGACCAGGCGGTCGCTGTCGAGGTTGCCGACTGCGTTGGTGCCCCCAGGTCGACCGCGGCCGTCGGTAGCGGCGAAATCCCCCGCGCGTGGGATCGCCGCCCCTGACAGCGACGCCGCTTTCGTGACGGCTGCGGCTTGTGCGCGCCCGGGCGTGTTTCCTGCGGTCCATCCGCTCGCGACCGCCTGCCTCCTCGCTTCGTAGGGGCCTAGCGCGGCGACCGCCCTGCTCTGCGTGCTTGCGTTTCGAACTGCCTCACGGGGAATGTCGGCGAGGTCGGCCAGACCATCGGCGCGCAGACGCCACGCGACATTCCAGCCGCGGTCTGCCGTTTGGTGGCGAAGTTCAAGGTGGTACAGCGCCGAAAGCGATCGTCGGTCGATGAACCAGCTGTCAGGGCGGACAGCCGACCAACGACCGTCGGACATCGACAGGTTGGCGACAAGAAGGTGGGTGTGGAGATGGGGCTCGCCTGCCGCATTGAAACGGTGCGTGAAGGCGGCGCTGATCAGCCCGTCGCAGTACGATTGTCCGCCGGATACGTTGCTACGCCAGGTCGTGAGCTCCTGCTCGATGTGGTGGCATACCGACTTCACGGCGCTGTCGTGAGCGGCGAGAGCGACGTTTCCCTCAGCGGGTCCGGCAGCGGCGAGCAGGGAGAACGATTTCGGCGCGCTCCAGATCAGGTCCCACCCGTCGCGCCGACGGACGGTGGTTCGGTGCGGCAAGAACTGCGACGTGCGGGGATCCCGGCCGCCTAGGACCATGCGCAGATCGCCTGGATCGACAGGCCCTCGAAGCCCGAGCAATTCACCGGCTCCGTGGCTCCAGCGTCCCGGATCTCGACCGTCGAAGAAGTACTGGACGGACCGAGAACTGGCTGATCGCACTACGAGCACTTTTACAGTGTTCAGTATTTTCCATGATAATTCAAGAGACTTGCTGAAAACCTTTGACTCAGCAAGTAACACTAAAACGACTCAAAAAATAGCTTGAAAATCGTAAAAGACTCTGAAATAGTCTATGACGTCAGGCTAACGACGGTTGGAGGTCAATAATGTTCCTAGCTTCATCGCTCTCAATGGCGGCTTCGGGCACACCCGGCTTGACGCTCGCCCCCAACATCTCGGACCTTCCAGGTGCGACGGTTTTGCAGAACTTGACCAACGGCCTCGGAGGTTGGGCGCTGATGGCGGCGATGGCAGGTGTCCTTATAGGGGCCGTTATGTGGGCTTTCGGGCACTTCTCCCAGAACTACCAGCAGGCCTACAACGGGCGCAAAGGTGTGCTCGTCTCCGGTTTGGCGGCGATACTCATTAGCGGCGCCCCTCGGATCGTCGACTTTCTGGTCGGCCAGGGAGCCAAGATATGAGCTCAGTCGTCGGGACCCTCGCGTGCGCCTTCCCGCTGGCATGTGAAGCGAGCAACGCCGGAGGAGCTATCGCGGACGTCGCGGCGCACTCACTGCTGGCGGCCGTCTCGACGTCGCTCGGTCACGCCTCCGGCTGGCTCGTATCACAGGTGTGGAACCGGATCGATATCACGACCACACCCACCCTCGGAAAGGCATGGTTCCGAAAGGAACTGGCTGTAATGGAGCAGGTATCGCTAGTCGTGGTTCTGCCCATTCTGCTTGCCGCTAGCATTGGACCGGTCCTTCGACAGGACGCACGTCGCCTCACCCGCGTGTGGTTCGTCGGCCTCCCTGTCGCCGTGCTCGCCGGTTTCGCAGCGTCACAAGTCGTCGACCTTGGCATTCAAGTGGTAGACGAACTCTGCCGCGTATTTCTCGACGCCGGAGCGAACGAGCGGGCGAAGCGCTTCATCGCCGCGATAGCGCAAGGCGAGCTCGGCGGGATCCCGCTGTTCGCCCAAGGCCTGTTTTCTCTATTGACGATCATCGGGACAGTACTGGTTTGGTTGGAACTCGTCGTGCGCTCCGCAGCAGTCTACGTAGCGACGATCTTCACACCGTTGGCGCTCACCGGTTTCATATGGCCGGCGACGCTCAGCGTTGCCAGGAGAATGGTAGAGATTCTTGTGGCATTGGTCATGTCAAAGTTCGTGATCGTGGTGTCGGTGGTGCTTGGTATGGAGGCCTTTGTCCAGTCGACTACAGACGCCCAGCTGTCGGGGGCTGCAATACTGCTGCTCGCCGGATTCGCTCCTTTCGCCTTGCACCGTCTTGCGCCCGTCGTGGAGGCATCTGCGATCTCGCATTTGGAGGGCATGTCCCACCGGCCTTTCCGGGCTGCTGCAAGGGCGACGACTTCCATCGCCGGTGCGCCGTTTCACCCCGTGACACAGCTGATCATGGCGGCCCGCAACTCGTCCGCCTCGACGCCCGCGGTAGTCGCCAAGCCGGTCACCGCTCAACCTATTGCCGAGCATCCGGCCGACTTCCCTAACACCCCGCCGACACGAGGCACCTCGCGTTGAGCGTTCCAGATTCGCGCTACCACTTCAATCCGCTCGAACGCCGAGGGATCTTTCTCGGCATCACTCCCGGGCAGCTGGCTTCGGGGTGCGCGACGGGCGTAGTGGCACTGTTTGTCAGGGCCGCGCTCGGTGCTCGTGTCGGGACGCCGGCAGGCGCTGCAATCGTCTTGGTTGGATTGGCACTGTCGCTGATACCGATTGGCGAAGCCACCGCAATTGAGCGAGCACAAGTTGGGTGCGCCTGGCTTCTGCGTAAAGCGAGCCGTACGAAGTTGAGCGACGTTCCTACCAAAGGCCGGAATCTCCACCCCGACGAACCGGACCGATCCTCGACGTCCTCCAGATCGAAGACCAGCCGAACCGCTCCCGCAGGCATATCACTCATCGAGCGACCGGTAAGTTCGGGAGGGCCGCCAGTCGGGGTCGTGCGAGATCAAAGAAGCGGCACCTTGACTGCTGTATTAGCGGTTCAGGGACCACCTTTTTCCCTATTGGACCCCGAGGATCAGTCGAGCTGCCTCGAAGGATGGCGCAGCGTGCTTGCGGCGCTCGGACGCGCAGGTAGCCCCGTCGCCCGGATCCAATGGCTGCAGCGCAGCACGCCGGAATCTCCATCGACACAGGTCGGGGTGCCATCGCCGGTCGGTACCGTCAGCCAGGACGCCTACCGCAACTTCGTCGCGGAGGCCACGCCGCTCATCGAACGCCACGACGCCTGGATCGCGCTTTCCGTAGGATCCGCACGCTCACCCCGACGACGACTTGCATTAGGGCAACGCTCCGTGGACGTCCTCGGCCGCGAGCTACGTTTCGTGGACGGCCAACTGCGGTCGGTTGACCTTCGACCGACAGGACCGCTCGAACTGACCGCGCTGGCCGACTTGCTGGCCGGCAAGCCCGGACAACCTTGGCCGCTTGCGCTTCGCGAAGGCTGGTCGGAGATCCAAGCCGACGATTCGTGGCATCGGACCTACTGGGTGAGCGACTGGCCCCGATTGGATGTCGGGCCCAACTTCCTGGCTCCGCTGCTCGTGGCGAAGGCGAACCGCCGAGTGTCTGTCGTCATGGCAGCAGTCCCGCCCCGGAGTGCTGTCCGCCAGGCCCGATCGGCGCGCACGGCCGATGTGGCAGACAGCCAGCTCCGGATGAAAGCGGGGTTTCTGCCGAATGCGCGCCGGGAGAAAGAAGCGGAAGGAGCGTTGCGTCGCGAGCTCGAACTCGCCGACGGTCACTGCGATTACCGTTTCAGCGGTTATGTCACAGAAAGCGCAGAGTCCCTCGAGGCGCTCGAAGCGGCATGCGCAGCCCTTGAGCAAGCCGCTCAGGCCGCCAGGGTGGAATTGCGCTGCCTTTACGGTCGCCAGGCGGAGGCGTACTCGTGGACGATGCCCCTGTGCCGGGGTTTGCGGTAGGCGACGAGATGAAGCCACCGCCGGCGCACCGTTCGACTACTGCCCATCTCCAGTCTGTCTACCCGTTCGTCTCAAGCGGCGGACTTGACGTAGGCGGCCCTTTGCTCGGACGGGATCTGCTTGGGGGACCGTTCCGGTTCGATCCGTGGGAGCTTTACCGCCAAGGGGTGATCACCAACCCGAACATCGTGGTCATGGGACAGATCGGCAGGGGTAAGTCGACGTTTGTGAAGACATTCGTCTCGCGTCAGCTGGCGTTCGGTCGCCAGGCGTGGATCGTGGACCCGAAAGGGGAGTACGGACCGCTGGCAGAAGCGTTCGGGTGCCGGCCGGTAGCGCTCGTTCCGGGTGGCGCGACCCGGCTCAACCCGCTCGACGTCCCAGCGAAAAGTTTCGACTTTGACGGGCGCAATTCCACGTGCGAGGCGAGCGTCCGGCCCAGGCTCGAGCTCGCTGCGAGCCTGCTCGCATCTTCGCTCGCTAGACCCGTCAGCCCGGAGGAACGCGCTGCGCTTGAAGTCGCCGTTCGCCAGGTATCGAAGGATTTCCTTCGACCGACGCTCCCGCAACTGGTGGAGGCGATGATGGCGCCTGATCCTGCAGCGGCAGGCACGATCGGATTCGAAGCCAGGGCGTTGGCTGCGAACTCGATGACAGTCGCGGCTGAGATGCGGCGAATGGTCCGTGGCGACCTTGCGGGAATGTTCGACGGGCCGACAACCGAGGGTATCGGCATGGACGGGCAGCTGGTAGTCATCGACCTTTCGGCCACGTTCGCATCGGCTGCGCTGCCTTTGATCATGGCGTGCGCGACAGCCTGGCTGCAGGCATCGCTGTCAGTAGAGCGGCCGGAGAAGCGGCTTGTGGTTCTCGATGAGGCGTGGGCGATACTCTCCGACTTCGAGACGGCCCGGTGGACCCAGGCGACATTCAAACTGTCGCGAGCGCTCGGAGTCTCAAATCTCGTCGTCGTGCACCGTCTCTCCGACCTTCGAGCCCTTGGCGATGACGGATCCAAGCAGCGCAAGATAGCGGACGGTCTTCTGGCCGATTCGGAGACGAGAGTGTGTTTCGCTCAATCGGCGTCGGAGGTGACGGCGACGGCTTCGCTCGTGGGCCTCAACTCAACTGAATCCGAGGCCTTGGCACATCTGCCGAGGGGGGTCGCTTTGTGGAAGGTCGGAGATCGATCTTTCCTTGTGGAACACCTCGTGTCCTCCTCGGAGCGGGCGATGGTAGATACGGACGCAGCGCTCAGATGAACGGTGGGACACTTTGAACTGGCTGGAATCGGCAGCGCTCTACCTGGCGCTCGGCGCCGTCGTCTCTGCGGGCGCCTCGCTTTCTTGTTCCGCATTGGCGGCCGGTCGCCGCCCGAGGAAGCGGAAGCGAGCGCAGCAATGGAGGATGGCCACCGGCGCGAAAGGTGGCGCTCGTTGGGCTTCGTCGATCGACTTGAAAGCTTTGGCGTTGCCTCGAGGAGGCGCCGGTCGGCGGCTCGTTCTCGGACGTCGATCCGGTTTCGGCGGCGGGTTGGTGGCAACCGAGGAGCGCCATTCGGTACTGGTGGTCGGTCCGACTCAGTCGGGCAAGACTACGAGCCTGGCGATCCCGGCACTGCTCG
>JAKCEB010000107.1 GCA_021838305.1 Actinomycetes bacterium
TCGGAGAGGCGAACGTGAAATCTGTTGGGGAACTGACCAACGTGGCTGTTCCGGCAGCTATAGCCAACGCCGTCGCCGAAGCCGTCGGTGTCCGTGTGCGCAGTCTGCCGATCAACGCGGAGCGGGTGTGGCGGGGGATCCAAGCGCTTCAAGGCGAGAGGACTTCCAGCTCGTGAAGTTGAAAATCGAAGTCAACAAAACGGCGATCGAGGTGGACGTCGACGCCACTACCAGCCTTCTCGACTGGCTACGCTCACTCGGCCTCACGGGGACGAAGGAGGGCTGCGGGATCGGGGTTTGTGGGGCTTGCACGGTTCTGGCCGACGACCTGCCTGTCAGCGCGTGCCTTACCATGCTCGGCGCGCTCGACGGCTGCAAGGTTGTCACCGTGGAAGGGGTATCCGAAACCGACCCTGGACTTGTTGAAGCGTTCGTCGATTGCGAAGCGATGCAATGCGGCATCTGCACACCCGGACATGTCATGGCAGCGGCTGCGGCACGTCGTGCTGGCATCGGCTCGGGCGACGCCAGCGGAGTCGTCGACGAAGAGATACGCAAATGGCTCGCCGGTAACCTATGCCGCTGCACAGGCTACGAGACGATCGTCGCCGCGGTCAGGAGTTACCTTGAGCGCTGAGCGAACCGACTTCGTCATCCCGACAACGGTTGACGACGCCGTCGCCGAAATATCCTCAGGGACCGCGATGGTTCTGGGTGGAGGCACGTCGGTGGCATTGCTCATCGGCCAGAACCTCCTATGTCCCTCGAAGCTCGTCTGCGTGACGCGCATCCCCGAGCTTCGTTCAATCGACGTAGACCCTTCCGCCCGGGTGGTGCGACTTGGAGCCGCCGTCACTCTCAGGGATCTGCAAACCCATCCGCAGCTGACGAGCCTCCTGCCTTCACTGGTTTTCGCCGCAGGAGAAGTCGGCAACCCCCGCGTCCGCTCAGCTGCAACAGTCGGCGGCGCCGTCGCGCATTCCGATCCCCGCCAGGACCTACCGCCTGTGCTTCTCAGCCTGGGCGCGACCGTGTCCCTCGCCGGTCCGAGAGGCACTCGACAGGTTCCGCTGTCCGGCTTCGCTACAGGGTTCATGGAGACCAAGCTCGAATCCGACGAACTGATCACCGGTATCGTCGTGCCGCTGGTCAGCGGCCAGCAGGCGCACTACTCCCGCTTCACCCCGCAGAGCATCGCCGACTACCCGAGCGTCGCAGTGGCCGCGTGTGTCACCTGCGACGACAGCGGTGTCGTCACCGAAGCGAAGGTGGCTGTCGCCGGTGCTGCCTCGAGCGCGATGGAGGTTGACGCCGCCCGCCTTCTGGTCGGCTCCGCCCTCGACGGCAGCGGCATCGGCGACACGGTAGGCGAGGTCGCCCGGCTAGCCGCGCTCAGCAGCGAGCCGGTCGACGACCGGCTCGGGTCGGCACACTACAAGCAGGCGATGGTATCGGTGTGGACGAAGCGGGCGTTGCAAGCGTGCATAAAGCCCGCTCGGGCCGTCTAACCCGCTTTGCGCCCCATGAAAAGGCACGTATAGAACCCCCGCCACACGACCTCCACGTCCGTGATACCGGCTTCCCGGTAGGCGTCGAGATGATCCGAAACGCTGGTGAGCGGGTAGTTGTGGTGGTGCTTGGGGCCCTCGGCGCCGGACGGTACGAATCGCGAGCGGACAGCTCGCAGGCGGCGGTCCCAGACCTCTACCGGTCCGATGTGGTCGAGGTTGACAAGCCAGCCTCCCGGAGCGAGGATCTCCTTTGCCTGCGCGTAGAAGCGTCCAAGCTCCGCCCGGTCGAGATGGTGCGCGGCCCGGGAGGTGACTATCGCGTCCAGGCCCGACGGGAGACCAGCGGCGAGCAGGTCGGTCATGTCCACCTCCTTGAACTCGACGCGACCCGCGAAACCCTCCAATCTCACTCGGGCCTCGTCGGCCATCGCGCTGGACGTGTCGGACCATATGCCCCTCGCTTCCGGGAGCTCGTCGAGCATCGCAGAGAGGAACGCGCCGGGACCGCTCGCAACATCGAGCACAAGCGTCGAGCCGGGTCGGTCCGCACTCACGACGGCAGCGGCTATACGTCGCGGAAGACCGAGCAGCCCCTCGAAGTGGTCCGATGCAACCCAGCCCTCGGCAAACTCCCTGTCCTGCCATTGTCTGGTTGCCTCAGCTCCTTGGCTGCTCACGGGATTCTCCTTGTGTGTTTGTAGATGATCGGGATCGGCACTTGGCGGCGTAGTAACGCCAAGTCGCCATGTCGTTGAACCCGCTTCCAAGGTCGGGAAGCTCGGCTATGTCGGCTGGGGGGATTTCCGGAGGTCGGGCACCCAACCGGGCGAGCTCGACGTTGACAGCGGCGAGGGTGTTCAAGTTGATCGCCGCGACGACTGCCTTCTCGACGCTCGGCGCTGCGACCGTGATCCCGTGCCCTTTGAGGATGCACACGTCGCTGTCTCCCATAGCGGCGAGCATTTCGAGCGCCAGCTCCTTGCGTCTGATCAGCACCGAACGGCCGTAGATGGGGACACCGCGAAGCGCTACACACATCGCGGGAATGTTGTAGGAGCCGAACACTGGGCGCATCTCGATACCTGCCAGGCCCACCAATAGGACCGCAGGCGGATGGGCGTGGACCACCGCCCCCGCATCCGGTCGGGCCCGGAGCAGCTCCGCGTGGATCGGCAGCTCGCTCGGCACGGCGTAGCCTGGAGGCAGATCGGAGCTGTCGCCGTCGAGGTCGACCAGGCGCACATCTGAAGCCTCGCTAAACGCCAAACCGCTTTCTTGCGGCCCCCTGCAGCGGATCAGCATCGTTCGCGCGTCGACGCGTTTGCTTACGTGGCCAAGGATCCCCTCCACTAGGCCTTCCATGGCGAGGATCCGGCAGGCGAGTGCTACCTGCTCGCGTTCCCCATCAATCGCGCTTTGCTCTGACAGTGCCACTGCTGACGCTCAACCCGCGAGCGTCAAAGCGCCGTTTGGTTTGCGCTTGCTCCCCCGGTCGCCACACCCGCAGCAAGGGCCTGGTCGTCGAGGTACGCGACGCGGTCATATCCGAGCAGCCTGAACACCCTGTTCTGCGCCGACAGGAGCCGCACCTTAGAACCGGGGCTCGCGAAATGTTGTGCGACAGTATTCTGTGGGACGTAGATCGTGTCACCTGCGCTCCACTCGTGGCGGGTAGGTTCGTTTGCGATGCGGGCGTAGTATTTTTCCGCTATCTCCGCCTGAACCTCCCAATGCAAGCTGTAGCCCGATCCTTCGAGCACATAAAGCACTTCGTCGGCCATCTGCCAGCGCCTACCCGACTGGCCGCCGGCCTGCACTTCCAACTCGAACACGTCCATGGAGAATGTTCGGGCGTCGGTGACTGACGGCGAGGTCAAAGTGCGGACACGCCCGAGAGGCGTATCCTCCCATGCAGTCTCCGACGGTTTGATTACCTTGCGGCGCTCCGTGACGCCAGGCGTCCAGATCTCCGACCAGTCGACGCGCTCGGAGAACCGGGATTCGTTCTCGACCGGGCCGCTGCGGCCCTGTTGGATCAGACCCAAGTACATCCACATCGACTTGGCCTTGACGACCAATGCCAGCGCCGGCTCGTCGTAGGGGTTGTAGTGGCGGTGCACCGAATCTGTGTGAACGAGGACCAGGTCGTCTTTCGCCCAGTTGTAGCGGCGGTCGTCGTGGATCTCGTAGCCGGCCCCTTCGAGGATGTAAAAAGCCGCCTCGTTCTGGTGGCCGTGGCCGTGGTTCGAGCTTTTCGGGGGCAGCGAGACGAAGTGAACCTGGACCGTCTGGGTGAGGAACGGGTCGTCGCCCGGACCGAGACGCCACCAGGTTCTGGACTGGTCCGAGTCGCCGGAGTGCCCGACCTTCGCGTCGTCGACGACCACGCTGTCGTTTCGTACGCGAGGCGCCTCGAGTTGTTGCGTACGGAACTCCTTCAGCCCGTAGTTCTCCGAGGAGATCCCTCTCAGAAAGACCCGGCCTTCTTTCGCCATATTCGGTTCTCCTCGGTTCGCGTTCCGTAGATAAAGTGTTTGGTATGATGAATCTACCATGGATGGCTAAGGGCTGCCAGTTTCATCCTGTCTCGCCCGCTTCGAGATGTAGATGAGCTTCGCGGAACTCGATGGGATAGCAACCTGGTACGAGACTGTCGGCTCAGGGTCGCCCATCCTCATGTGCTCGCCCGGCGGTTTCAACGCCAAGCTCGACAACTGGTCCTCGATGGGTCGCTACAAGGACCTGCAGATGGTTCGCCACCTGAGCGAGAACTACACCTGCATACTCTTCGACCGTCGCGAGGCAGGACGGTCGGGGGGCCGCCTGGAGCGGCTGACTTGGGACAGCTACGCGACCCAAGGAGCGGCGCTGCTCGAGCATCTCGGCGTTGGCCGCGCGACGGTCATGGGCGGTTGTGCTGGCTGCTCGGTAGCCCTCACGATCGCAGCGATGCGACCCGCCATGACAGCATCTTTGGTGCTGTTCTCTCCGGCGGGCGGCGTCCGCTACCGATTGTCCCAGCAGGCGCGATTCTCCACCCACCTGTCGTTTGCCTCCGAGGCGGGACTCGGCGCAGTCGCAGCCGTCGCAGCCACGACGGGGGGCTCGTTCTCGTCGGACCCGAAGGCGGGCCCGTGGGGGCCGGTGCTCGCTGCGGACGCCGATTTCGCCCGGTTTTTCACGTCGACCGACCCTGTCGAATACCAACGGATCGTCGCCGCGACCGCGCGGCTCATGTTCGACCGTGACACCGTCCCGGGTCCCGAGCCCGAAGACCTGATGGGTTTGACGATCCCGGCGCTTGTCGTCCCCGGCCACGACGACTCGCATGCCACTTCGGCAGCGCGCTACCTCGAGGAGTGCCTTCCTCTTGCGCAGTATTGGGATGTCGCCGTTCCCGAGCAGAGTCCTTCACGTGTGACGCAGCGCCTGGCGGAGTTTCTCGGCTCCGAAGGCGTCGGCGTTTAGCGGCCCTGGGAGCGCAGCAGCGCGTCGAGGCGCGGGTACACCCTGCGCGCGTTGCGTTCGTAGACGTCGGATCGGACGTCGCCGCTCAACTTGACGCCGTCGACGTAACGGCGGGTGTCGTCCCATCCCGATCCCGTCTCGGGGTTGTCGCCCCTGACCGCGCCGAGCATCTCCGAGCCGAAGATCAGGTTCTTGTGATCGACGACTTTCAAAAGCAGGTCCATCCCGGCCTGGTGATAGACGCAGGTGTCGAAGTAGACGTTGCCCATGAGGTGGCCTTCGATCGGTGGACGGCCCATGCGCGCTGCGAGTCCCTTGTAGCGCCCCCAGTGGTAGGGGACGGCGCCGCCGCCGTGCGGGATGACAAGACGCAGCGTGGGATACCGGGCGAAGAGGTCGCCTTCGAGCAACTGCATGAACGCGGTCGTATCAGCGTTCAAGTAATGAGCGCCAAGAGCGTGGAAGTTCGGGTTGCAGGTTCCCGAAACGTGGATCATCGCCGGGACGTCCAATTCGACCAGGGCGTCGAACAGCGCGAACCAATACGGGTCCGTGAGCGGCTTCGACGTCCAGTACCCTCCCGATGGATCCGGGTTGAGGTTCGCTCCCACAAACCCGAGGGTCTCAACGCAGCGGCGTAACTCCCGTATGCAAGTGGCGAGACTCCCGTCGGGCGTCTGGGGGAGTTGGCAGACCGGCGCGAACCTCGACGGGTACAGTGCGCACGCGCGTGCCACAAGGTCGTTGCTCGCCTGAGCCCACGCGACGGCTATGTCGGGGTCGGCGACGTGATGGCCCATCGCTGAAGCCCGAGGCGAGAAGACCACCATGTCGATACCCCGGTCGGCCATCACGCGAAGCTGATTGCCTTCCAAACTGTCACGGATCTCGGCGTCGGTGATATCCTCGAGGGCAGCCCGCCCGAGCGCAGGGTCCGCCACCTCGTCGAGTTGGCGCGAGCGAAAGCGACCGAGCTGCGGCGGTTCGGTCGTGTAATGCCCGTGGCAGTCGATGATCATCGGCGCCTACGGCCTTTCGGCTTCGTCGACGTAGCGCAGACCCTTCGATTCGAGACGCTCACGCATCGACGAGACGTCGAGGCTCAACTCGCCGCTTCTGTAGCGTTCCCTGCTCAACGCTTCGCGCTTCTCGCGCTCCACGCAAGCAGCCAGGACACTACCGGCGCTTTCGCGTGAGACGACTACTACACCGTCGTCGTCTGCAACGACGGCATCCCCCGCTCGGACGAGCTGGCCTGCGCACACGACCGGAACGTTGACGTTGCCGAGCGTTTCCTTCACCGTGCCTTGCGCGCTGACACAACGTGACCACACCGGGAAGTGCATCTCTGTCAATGCCGACACGTCACGACACCCGGCGTCTATCACAAGGCCCCGCGCTCCGTGCGCCCGCAAAGCGGTGGCGAGAAGCTCCCCGAAGTAGCCGTCACTGCAGGCAGAGGTGGGGGCGACAACCAGAATGTCGCCGTCTCTCACCTGTTCGACCGCGACGTGGATCATCCAGTTGTCTCCGGGTGGGACGCTCACGGTCAGAGCGCTTCCCGCTACCCGTCCCCCCGGGTAGATCGGCCGAAGGCTCGGCGACAAAAGCCCGGTTCTGCCCTGCGCTTCATGGACGGTCGCTACGCCCGCTGCGCAGAGCCCGTCGATCACTTCAGGCGAAACCCTCTCGACGTTTCTTACCACCAAGCCCACCGGCGAGTCGACGGCGCTCACTCGCCACCCCACGGTAGGAGCGAAACGTGCACGACGCCCTCGTCCGCCGAGCCGCCGACCGCTTTGATCGCCCGGTCGACTTCGTTCAGTCCGAAGCTGTGTGTGCTTAGAAGCTCGAGCGGGAAACGCTTCGAGGCGAGCTGAGCGAGAGCCAGCTCGCACGCTTTCCAGCTGTGGCCCCGAGCGCTTTTGATGGTGATTGCCTTCTCGGTAACGGTTTTTATCGGGAAGTCAGGGAACGCGGCCATCTCGCCTTGGAGGACCATCGTCCCTCCCCTGCGTTTGAGCACGTCGATGCCGAGAAGGACCGGGGTCGTGCCGGCGCCGGCTGTGCAGTCGAGGATCACGTCGACGCCGATCCCGTTGGTCAGGTCCCTCACCGCCGCTCTCGGATCGTCGACAGAGACGTCGACGACGTGGTCAGCTCCAAGTTTGAGCGCGAGCTCCAACCGGGCGGCGTCACGGCTCGTGCCGGTGACGATGACAAGCGAAGCGCCCGCCTGCTTGCACGCGACGACCTGCGAGAGCCCTTGCTGGCCGGGTCCTTGGATGAGTACCTTCGAGTCGTATCCGACGCCCGCATCGAAGAGCGCCCATTCGACGCCGTTCGACATGGGGGTGACGACGCCTGCGAGCTCCGGCGACACGTTGGAGGGGACCCTGTGCAAGACGGCGTTCCACGGGACGTAGAGGTACTGGGCGAACCCACCCCACAGATGATAGGGGTTCGCCGCAGAGGTGTAGCCGTAGCGGCGGGCGTCCGGGTTCGTGCGCCAATCGGTGGCCTCGCAGTGGCGGTACTGGCCGATGTTGCACCATTCGCAGCGACGACAGGGGACGTAGTGCTCGATGAACACCCGGTCGCCCTCATCGAACCCCTGGCGGACGACGAAGTCCTTACCCGCCTTGACGATGACCCCGATGTTCTCGTGGCCCATGATCACAGGATCGGCGAACGGTGGCTTGGAGTACATCTTGACGTCAGTCCCGCAGATCCCCGCCACTTCCACTTTCACGAGCGCCCCGTCGGCGGGAACGTCCGGCATCGGAAACTCCTGCAGCGAGGTGACGCCCGGTGCGGTCCTCACTGCGGCCAGCACCTTGTCTGTCATTTACCCTCCCGCACTAGTCCACTCATTGGTATGGCCATATTACATTCAGCTGGTCACGTTTCGCAGGTGGGCAGCGTGAGATAACAATGGGTGCGTGGATACGACCAGGAGCGAGCTCGACGGCATCACGGTCGGGGTGACAGCCGACCGAAGGGCCGAGGACCAGGCGGTCATGTTCCGCCGGCTCGGAGCCACCGCGCTCCTAGGCCCCACCATTTCCACCACGATGCTCGTCGAGTCCGAAACGCTTCGAGAGCGCACCCTCGCGCTCGTAGCAGACCCGCCCGACTTCTTCGTAGCTGACACCGGCATAGGGATACGCTCGTGGCTCGAAGCCGCAGGCGAATGGGGGATCCGCGACGCGCTGGTCGAGGCCCTACGCTCGACCAGGATCGCCGCACGCGGCCCCAAGGCTGCGGGGGCCCTCTCGTCGGCTGGCCTGCGGGCGTGGTGGCGAAGCCCGTCGGAGCAGCTCGGGGAAGTCGTCGAACATTTGCGGAGGGAAGGCCTGGCCGCCAAACGCATCTTTTTCCAACTTCACGGCGATGACTCGGCTCAGGTCGTCAGCGACCTCGAGACCGCCGGCGCGACGGTCACAACCCTTCCGGTATACCGGTGGGGACCGCCGAGGGACCCCACCCCCGCGCAGGAGCTAGTGAGGCGATGCCTCGACGGGACGCTCGACGCGATCACGTTCACCGCTGGACCGCAGGTCGAGGGGCTGCTCAAGATCGCCGCCGAGTATGCGCCTGGCGTCAACTTGCCGGGCGCGCTTCGCGAGCACCGTGTGGTCGTCGGATGCATCGGGCCCGTGTGCGCCGATACCGCGCTCCGTCATGGCTTCGACGACGTCGCGGTGCCCGAAGCGTGGCGGCTCGGTTCGCTGGTCAAAGCCGTCGCCGCCGCCCTCGCACAGCGAAGCGGCTGAACCACCGAGCGGCCGCTACGAACAAGCCCCTCAGGCGAGGTGCAGGACCCGGATCGTCTCGGTCATCGACTTGAGCTGCTCCAGCATCTCCTCGGTGCATCCCGTAGCGCTGTCGGTGATCACGTAGCCGACCTCCCCCCGGGTCCCCAAGGCCTGGCCCTCGATGTTGACGCCGTGGCGGGCGAAAAGGGCGTTGAATGCCGCCAAGACCCCCGGGGTGTTGCGGTGCACTATCGCCAGCCCGTGCGCGCCTGCCCTCACCGGCAGCTCCACGTGGGGCATGTTCACCGACAGCGAAGTGGACCCGCACTTGACGAAATCGACGAACTTCTTAGAGACGAACTGGCCGATGTCCACCTGGGCCTCCTCGGTGCTCCCGCCGATGTGTGGCGTCAGGATGACATTGGCGAGACCTTGCAGCCTCGACGTGAAAGTCCGTTCGTTGCCGGCCGGCTCCTCGTAGAAGACGTCGACCGCGGCACCAGCAATACGTCCCGACTCGATATGGCGGCGCAGCGCCCCATGATCGACGAGAAACCCACGGCTCAAGTTGAGGAAAAGCGACCCGGCTTTCATCGCAGCGAACTCGTCCTCGCCGAACATGTCCCTGTTGTCCGCGCGGCCGTCCACGTGGAGGCTGATCACGTCCGCCCACGCCAGAAGCTCCTGGAGCGACGAGAAGCGCCTCGCGTTTCCGAGCGCCAAACGGTCCGAGACGTCGT
>JAKCEB010000108.1 GCA_021838305.1 Actinomycetes bacterium
ATCCGTCACGCCATTACGCCGACACGGTGTTCTACACGATGCCGTCAAGCAAGGCGGGGGTCTTCACCTCCGGCACGGTCAACTGGATACCGTCCCTCGTGGCTTGCGCTCCGTCGGTGAAGCAGTGTCCGGCCACCGCGATGCGCCAGTTGACGCTCAACGTCATGCGGGTCTTCGGGGCGGGCCCCGTCGGAAAGACTTACCCGTCGAGCGCGAACTGGCAGAGCTTCTACGGCTGAGACGCGTCAGCGCTGCCGGGGTCGTCACTTCGAGGTCGCAGGTCGACGACGCTCCTTGCGGCGGGCGGGCGGGGTGCCCCGGTCACATTCGACAGCCGCGACGGCCGGCCGGAGTTCGCGCCGAGTGGAAGGGCCACGTCTTCGAGGGACTGACCCTCCGCTGCGACGCCGAGGGCGACTTCCACGAGCGCACCGACGATCATGACTCCCGCTCCAAGAAGGTACCCGACGAAGAGAGCCGTGTGATTGGTGCCGTTGCCGATCAGCTTCCCGTAAAGCCACGGCCCTAGCGCCCCGAAGCTCTGCGCAACCGCAAAGAAGACGGCGATCGACTTCGCGCGCACCTCGAGCGGGAAGATCTCGCTCACGGTCAGATAGGCGGCGCTCGCTCCGGCCGATGCGAAGAAGAAGATGACGCACCAACACACCGTCTGTGTCACGGCGTTCAAGGCACCCGCTTCGAAAAGGACTGCGCTCAGCGCCAAAAGACTCCCGGAGACGAAGTAGCTGCCGGCGATCATCTTCTTGCGCCCGACGCTGTCGAAGAGGTGCCCGAGGGTCAGCGGACCGAGGAGGTTCCCGGCGGCGAAGAACATGAAGTAGTAGGGCGTCGACCCGGAGCTGACACCGTAGACCTTGGTCAGTACCAGGGCGTAGGTAAAGAAGATCGCGTTGTAGAGGAACGACTGCGTGATCATGAGCGACGCCCCGAGAATCGCCCTCCTCGGGTAGGTGGCAAACAGCGTCTTGGTCAACACGACGAACCCGATATCGGAGGCCGGTTTGATCTCCAGCGCCTTCGATTCGTCGACGGGGTCCAAGTGGCCGCCCGTCTCCTCGACGTGGCGTTCGATCTCGGCGACCGCCCGCTCGGCTTCCTCGACCCGGCCGTGCATCAAAAGCCAGCGTGGGCTCTCCGGAAGGTTCCGTCGCACGAACAGCACGACGAAGGCGAGAGCGGGCCCGAACAGGAAAGCGACCCTCCAGGAGTACGATGCGGGCAGCTGTTTGACGACCACCAGGAAGAGCACCGAGGCGATCAGCGCCCCACCCCAGTAGGTGCCGTTGACGGCGATATCCACCCGGCCCCGGTATCGGGCGGGGATCAGTTCGTCGATGGCTGAGTTGATCGCCGCGTACTCGCCGCCGATCCCCATGCCGGCTATGAACCTCGTCGCGTCCAGCCAGTACACCCAGCCCTGCGTGTGCCCGAACGTCGCGGCGGTCAGGGCGCCGCCGAGCAGGTACACGCCGAGGGTGATCATGAAAAGGTTCCTTCTGCCCCACTTGTCCGAGAGGCGACCGAACAGCAGCGCTCCGAATACCTCGCCGAGCAGGTACACCGTACCGACCGAGAACGACACCGACGACGAGGACAGATGCAGAGCAGCCTTGCTCGAGATGAGGCTCGTCGAGTTGCTGGCGATGGTGATCTCGAGACCGTCGAGTATCCAGGCGACGCCTAGTGCCACGAGGAGGCGCGTGTGAAAGCTGGACCAGCCGAGCCGGTCGATTCGAGCCGGTACGAGGCTTGTCGTACCGCTAGCCCCGGTTGCCGTTCCTTCTTGGATGGTTGTCATGGCCGCTCCTCGAGTCGAGTCGTACGTCGAACACAGCGCTGCTGACTGCTCGCTACCCCCCGGAGTGGCAACGGAAACGATGACGGCCGCCGGCGTCAGCCCCGTGCTCGGACGGCTCAGGGGTACAGCTGGGGCAGCTCAGGGGTAGACGAGTGCCACTGCCGCCTTCGCCTCGTGGACCACGAACGCGAAAGACTCTTCTAGGTACAACTCGACCGAGCTGGCTGTAGCGGCGGCGAAACCCACTGCGAAGTCGCCGCCGCAAATCATCTCGAAGTCGCCTCCTCTGATGCTGACGACTGCCGCCCCGTCGAGCGACGGGGCCCACACGACCCTGCCGCCGAGTATCGCCCGCAGGTGTTCGAGCACCGGGTAACCACCGTGTTCGGTGGTCTCTATCACCCCGGTGTAGCAGCGGTCGCCCAAGGCGATGGCGTAGGGGCCCTCGACGCCGGCGCGGCGCAGCCTCGCCACTGCCGTGGCCACATGCCGGGGGTACTCGGCGTAGTTGTCGGTCAGGCGTACCGGTTCGTGGGGGGATGCGGACGACATCCCTACCGTCCCCGCCAGCCCGGAGAAGACGGCGTTGTCCTCCACCTCGGCTGCCTTTCGAGCTGCGATCGTCACGGCGTCGAGGTCCGGGCTCGTCGATCCTCTCTCGACCGCGTCGATCTCGTCGCGATCGAGGGTGAACGGCACCCGAACCTCGCTCAACGCCGCGACGCGTCGGGTGCGGACCTCGACGCCCTCGACGGGCCAGGTCGAAGGGTCGGTCCGCCCGGTCGGCTGCGCTGAGAAGTCCCAGCCGAGCGGCCCTGTAAAGTCCACGACGCTCCGCCCGGCGAGATAATGAGCGAGGGACCTTTTCGCTTCCGCGTCGATCAACGACCACGATTCCTCGGAGATCGGAGCGAGGCTTCGGTTCAACCGGTCAGTCACAGCCGTCGCCTCCTGTCAGTCGGGTTCGTCTCGTTCACAGGTCGTCCTTGTCTCTCAGACCGCCGACGCCGAGGTCGCCTTGCCGTGAACTGCCCTGGTCGGGGGTGTCCTCACCAGCAGCCTCGATCGCGAGGATGGAACCCTCGCTGAAAAGGTAGGTCCGAAGGTGCTTGTCGAGCGCTGGATCCCTCCTGCGGAGCCATTCGAGGACCATCGCAGCGTGCTCTTTTTCCTCGTCACGGTTGTGCGCCAGGATCGCCGCGAGCTCTGGGTCGGTCGCGGCGTCGATGCGCTGGTCGTACCAGTCGACAGCCTCCAGCTCCTCTCGAAGCGACGAGTTCGCCCGGTGGCGGTCGATCGTCTCAGGTCGTAGAACCGATTCGCTTTCGTGTAGCCCTTCGCTGCTCATGACACCGTCTATACCCATCCGCCGGTCGGCTATTCGGCGTGGGTTAGCGGCTCAGTAGCCGGCCTCCGGATCGACGACACCGACGAGTGCGAGACCCGCGGCGAAACGCTCGACGTTGGTCCGGATCCGCTCGGCCAAAAGCGGCATGATCATCTCCCAGGTATCCGCGCTGTGGGGCGTGATGATGCAGTTCGGGGCGGACCAAAGCGGGTGCCCGTCGGGTAGCGGCTCGGGGTCGGTCACATCGAGAGCCGCCCCGCCGAGCGTCCCGGAGTCGAGGGCGTCGAGCAGCGCGGCCGTGTCGACGTGGGCTCCGCGGGCGACGTTGACCAGCCAGCCTCGCGGCCCGATCGCCTCCATGGTCGCGGCGTCGACGATACCGCGGGTTTGTTCTGTCAAAGCGAGTGCCACGAAGACTACGAGCTTCGAGCGCACCGCTTCGATCTTCGACTCCGGCCCGACGGTGCGCGCCGCTCCTGTTACCGGCTCGGGGTTGCGCCTGACGACGGTCGCGTGGACGCCGAAAGGTTCGAGCAGGCGAAGCAGTTCGACGGTTATGCCCCCGCCGCCGAGGATCGCTACCTCGGCGCCGTAAAGCGACGTGCCGGCCTCCTTGCCCCACGACGTGGCGACGATCCGTTCGTGTAGGCGACGAAGACCCGCGAGAGCTAGCGCCAGGGCGTGCTCAGCGACGGGCTTCGCGTAGCTGCCCTTGGCGCAGGTCCACACCAGGGAGGAGTCGATCAGCCCCGCGGCCACGTGGCGTTCCACACCGGCGAAGGGCAGCTGCACCCATCGCAGCGTCGGTGTCGAAGCGATGACCCCTTTGAGCTCGTCGACGTGGCGCGGCGAGGTCCATACGAGCGCCTCCGGCTCGTCGCCGAGTGCGACGACTTCCCCGCCTCCGGCTCGTACCGCATCAACGGCGAACGCTGTTTCCGATGGTCCGAGACCAATCCGGGGTGCTCCGGGCGCTGTCACATCCGCTCCGGTGACTCGATGCCGAGAAGCGACAGTCCCTGGCCAAGGACAGCGGCGCTCAGCGCGCACAAGGCGAGCCGGCTGCTCTTCGTCTCCTCGTCGGGTGCTTTGAGCACCGGACAGTTCTCGAAGAACGTCGTGTAAAGGCCGGCTAGGTCGTAGAGGTAGGCGCACAGCTTGTGCGGGCTCCAGGACTCAACTGCGGCCGACGTCGCGGCCCCGAAGCCTGTCAGCGCCAACGCAAGGTCGCGTTCAGCCGGGTGGCCGACTTGGATTGTGAGTTCGCCGCCCAGATAGTCGGCCGGGTCGAGGCCCGCCCTTCGGAAGATGGAAAGGCAACGGACACGGGCGTACTGCAGGTACGGGCCGGTGTTGCCGTCGAAGCTGACCATGCGATCCAGGTCGAAGACGTAGTCACGCAGGCGGTCCGTGGAGAGGTCCGCGTACTTGACGGCGCCGATGCCGACCATCCGAGCGACGCTCGCGCGTTCCGCCTCGCCCAGCTCAAGCGACCTTGCGGACACGGCGTCGCCGGCGCGCTGCACGGCTTCGTCGAGCAGGTCGACAAGCTTGAACGTGGCCCCGGCCCGGGACTTGAACATCTTGCGGTCCGCCCCGAGGACGCTCCCGAAAGCCACGTGCACGGCACGCTCGAGCGACGGCAACCATCCCGCTTCTGCGGCCACCGCGAAACACATCGCGAAATGCTGCGCCTGCGGGGCTCCGACAACGTAGACGGCCAGGTCGGCGCCGAGGCGGCCGAAGCGATCACGTAGCGTGGCGAGGTCAGTTGTCGCATAGCCGTAGCCGCCGTCGGACTTCTGGACGATCAACGGCAACGGCTCGCCTTCTCGGCTCGTCCATCCGTCCACGAACACGCACTTCGCGCCGTCGCTTTCCACGAGGAGTCCTTTTTCGTCCAGTTCGGCTACCACCTGCGCGAGCGTCGGGTTGTAGAAGCTCTCCCCCACTATGTCGGCCCGGGTGAGCTTGACGCCGAGCTTCGCGTAGACGTCCTCGAAGTAGACGACGCTCTCGTCGACGAGGATCCCCCAAAGGCGCAGCGTCTCTGGGTCGCCGGACTGGAGCGCCACGACGCGCCGTCGGGATCGTTCCTGCATATCGGGGGACGCATCGAAGGCCGCTCGGGCACGCCGGTAGAAACCGTCGAGGTCCCCGACGGACAGCTCGTGGGCTCCCTCCGCCTCGCCTAGGTCGAGCAGGTACTCGATCAGCATCCCGAACTGAGTGCCCCAGTCCCCGACGTGGTTCTCCCGTATAACCCGGTGCCCGACGTGTTCGAGCAGCAGGCACAGGCAGTCGCCGATCACGGTCGTCCGCAGGATTCCTGCGTGCATCTCTTTCGCGACGTTGGGTGACGAGTAGTCGACCACGACGGTGAGAGGGTTGGCGGCCGTCTCGACTCCGAGGCGGGGGTCCGCCGCGACCTCGGACACGCACGAAGCGAGGAAATTGTCGTCCATTCGCAGGTTGACGAAACCCTGGGGGGTGACCTCGACGGAGTCGCAAACTTCCTTGAGCTCCACCCCCGACGTCACTAGGGTCGCTATCTCCTGCGGTCGGCGTCCGAGCTTCTTGGCTAACGCAATGGACCCGTTCACCTGAAAATCGAAGCCCGGCCGGCTCGACGGTCGCAGCATCGGGTCCGAACCTTCGCTTAGCGCGGCGAACGCCGGTTCGAGAAGTGTTGTGATGGTCTGTGCGGGTGAGGCCATAGGACATCCTTGAAAAAAGTTCGGGTCTCGCGCCAGACGGTAGCTTTTCCGGCGATGGTTGCTGCTAAGAAACTTGCTCTCGCATTCGAATCCGTCGACCTCGACCGGCCGGCCCTCAGCGTGCTCGACTCCGTCGACTGGGAAGTCTTCGGCGACCAGCGGTGGGTCGTTCTCGGCCCGAACGGCTCGGGTAAGACGACCCTTTTCGAGCTCGCGTCAGGATACCTCCACCCGACGCGGGGCACGGTCGACATCCTCGGGTCGAGGTTGGGCCGCGTCGACGTACGGGTCCTTCGCCGGCGCCTCGGTGTGGTCTCGAGCTCGCTGTCGAAGAAGATCATCCCGTCCGTCAGCGCATCTGAAGTAGTGATTTCGGGACGTGACGGTGCCCTCGAACCGTGGTGGGGCACCTACGGCAGCTCCGATCGCCTCCGCGCCGGGGAGCTCCTGGCGGGCGCAGGCATCGCCGAGGTCGCCGCACGACCCTTCGGGGCGCTGTCGGAGGGGGAACGACAACGGGTGCTGCTCGCCCGAGCGCTCATGTCGCAACCGGAGCTGCTCCTCCTCGACGAGCCCGCCGCCGGCCTCGACATGGGCGCCAGGGAGCGGCTGCTCAGCTATCTCGGTGGCGTCGCAGGAGACGCTACGTCTCCGACGACAGTAATGGTCACCCACCACGTTGAGGAGATCCCGCGTGGGTTCACGCACGCGCTTCTTCTTCGCGGCGGCCGTGTCGTCGCGGCCGGTCCTCTCGAACAGGTGATCACCGGGGACGCGCTCTCCGAGACATTCGGGATCCGCGTCGCGGTCACGGTGAGAAACTTCAGGTGGGCCGCGACTGCTGTCTAGTCCGGTTCTAGTCCGGTGCCCGATCGGTTAGGTTGCCTGCCACGGGTTGATCACGGTGATGCCGGTTTCGTCGAAGTCCGCGGTGTTGCGCGTAGCCAGCATCGCTTCCCGAGAAGCACATATCGCAGCTATCTGCGCGTCGGCGTTCGCGATCGGGCGACCTAACTTCTCTCGGCGAGCCACGATCGTCCCATATCGGCGAGCAGCCGGAGAATCGAAGGGCAGAACTACGTCGTCGAAGTCTGCGAACACGCCTGCGGCTATGGCCGTCAACTGGTATTTGCGGCGTCCTTCCGGTAGTCGAGCGATGCCGTAGTCGACTTCGGCGAGGGTTACGGCGGTTGTGTGCAACCGTCCTGCCGAGGCGGTCCACGCGACGACGTTGGGGTCAGGTTCGCTGCGCATCAACTCAAAGACGACGTTCGTGTCGATGACGATCACGGCAGTTTCGGAAGATCGGCCCCCCGGGGCAGGTCCTCGCGAGCAGGATTGTCGATCTCCACCCCTCCGATCGCTGCAAAGCGTACCCGTATCGCATCGGCGAGGTTCGATCGCTCGTCTAGTCCGTCTCCGACTGCATCCGTGAGGATCGCCCGCACTTCGGCCTCCATCGACAGACCGTGGCGAGCCGCCCGCAACTTCAACCGGGTGGCAACTGACTCATCCAGGTCTCGCACGCTTATCGCAGCCACGCTCTACCACCTCCTGCTAGCAATGATAGCATGGTGGAGTGCGCCGTCGGGCCGGCTTGGATGCCTAGGAGAGGTGGTCCTTTAGGAACGAGACCGTCGCGTCCCATGCGGCAGCGGCGGCTTCGGGATCGTATGTTCCGAGAAGATTCTCGTCGTTGAGGAACGCGTGGCCCGCCGGATAGCGGACGATCTTGACCTCAGCCGGAGTACCGGTCCGCAACGAGGCTTCGAGAGCCGCCGCCGCATTCGGGTCCATGAACGCATCTTGGTCGCCGAAGTGCGCGAGCACCGCAGCGCGTAGCCCTGCATAGTCCTCGGGCAGCGGACCGACAGGGTAGAACGGGACAGCCGCGGCGACTTTGGCACCCTGCTCGGCCGCCATGCGTAGTACGAACGCGCCGCCCATACAGAACCCGACCACACCCACTGAGCCGCCGAGCACCTCGTCGCGCCCGAGGAGGAAGTCGATCGCCCCTGCTAGGTCACGCGTGGCGCGCTCGACCGGCAGCTTCGACATCATTTCACCGGCTTCACTTGCATCGTGGGTCGTCGCGCCGCCATAGAGGTCAGGGGCCAACGCTACGAAACCCGCCCGGGCGAAGCGGTCCGTGATGTCTGCGATATGCGACGTGAGGCCCCACCATTCTTGGATCACCACGACACCAGGTCCGCTCCCGGCTTCGGGGAGAGCGAGATAGCCGTGTGCGTTACCGCCGTTGCTGGGAAACTCGACGTTCTGCCTCGGGTTCGGAGGTCCTTCGGGCATCGTCTACGCCTGCCCGTCTAGGACGGTGTCGAGCCGGCTGTCGATGTCGCTCACCGAGTAAAGGTGCCGGTTGAGCGTCTCGGTCAACCAGCGCTCAACTTCGATGCGGGCAGAGCCGTCCGGTAGGGCCCCCCAGATCTCGAGGAGACCGTCTTGGACAACGGTCGCAGATACGGAAACCTGCCCGTCCATCTGGCGACGGAAAGCAGCCACAGCGCTTTCGATCTGATCGTCGTCGGCGGGGTTTCCGGAGGGTATGAGTTCGACTGGCGGTGCTTCGGTCACGCCGATCAGCCTAGATCAGGATCAGCGAAAAGTGGCTCCCGCTTTTCCATGCGAGCGCGCACCGCCTCCGCCTGGTTGGGGCTGCCTATCAGAGCGGCCATCTCTGCCGATTCCGTAGCAAGACGCTCCGCATCGGTGGCTGTCGGCCGTGAGGCGAACATCCTCTTGGCCGCCCTTACCGCATGAGGGTTCCTGGACGCTATCTCGTGGGCGAGTCGCAGAGCTTCGCTTCGTGGATCTTCGGCGACACGCGTCGCCAGGCCTATGGAGACGGCTTCGGTTCCAGAGACGAGACGGGCCGTCCACGCAAGCTCCTTCGCGACGTCAGCACCGACAAGCCTGGGCAGTGTGACTGTCGCGCTCATGTCCGGTACGAGACCCCAAGAGATTTCGAAGATGGAGATTTGGGAGGCGGGCGCCACAATTCTCAGGTCCGCCCCGAGGGCTATCTGGGCTCCTCCTCCTAGGGCGACTCCATGGACAGCGGCGATAACGGGAACCGGCAGCTGGGACCACCCGTAGGCGGCGAGCTGCGCCCTGTTCGCAATTTGGCCCGGCGCACGGCGCCCGAGGTCGGAGGACGCGCCCTGCGGCGCCGAGTCCGCCATGGCGGCGAGGGAACCCATGTCGAGGCCCGCGCAGAAAGCGCGGCCCTCCCCCGACAAGACGACCGCCCTGACAGTCGCGTCCTCCGCGATGCGCTCGATGGCAGCGGCGATACCGTCGAACATCGCCGAGTCGAGCGCGTTCAGCTTCTCGGGACGGTTCAACCTGACGTCGGCGACTCCAGCGGAAACCTCGACGAGCACGCGATGCTGAGACTCCATTCGAACCTCCGATATCGGATCGCCGCACACTGCTTGCTGCGCGGCTAGAACATTGGCAGATGAACTCTAGCGATGACCTCCATGG
>JAKCEB010000109.1 GCA_021838305.1 Actinomycetes bacterium
AGTATTCAGGGCTGCTGACCTGCGGTTTCCTTCCTCACGGGATGGCCCAATCAGAGAATTCGAAAGGTCGCGTCCATGGCGATGCAGTTGACGGTGCAACAGAATCCCGGGCGTTCCAGATCCGGGAGCTATTCCGCGAGGGACATGACGGTCCTCGAAGGGCTCGATCCGGTACGCAAGCGTCCGGGCATGTACATCGGCTCGACCGGTCCCGAAGGGCTGCACCACCTCGTATGGGAGGTCGTGGACAATTCGGTTGACGAGGCGATGGCCGGGTACTGTTCGCGCATCGACGTCACGTTGACCGCTGACGGGGGATGCGTGGTCGTAGACGACGGCCGGGGCATACCCACGGACTTCAACTCTCAACAGAAGCTCACGGGCGTCGAGATAGCTCTTACCAAGCTGCACGGTGGCGGAAAGTTCGGCGGTGACGGCTACAAGGTCTCCGGAGGGCTCCACGGGGTGGGCGTCTCGGTGGTCAACGCCCTGTCGAGGCGTCTCGTTGTGGAGGTCGACCGTGACGGGAAGCGCCACCGCATGGAGTTCGCCGATGGCGGTAAGGCGCAGACCGGCCTCGACGTGACCGGCCCCGCGCCGGGCGGTCGCACCGGTACCACCGTGGCTTTCTGGCCGGACGGACGTATCTTCGACGAGACGGACCTGCGCGCCCAGACTGTCAAGGAACGGTTGCAGGTCTACGCATTCTTGAACGCAGGGCTCGAGATCCGCTTCGAGGACGAGCGGGCCTCTACCGAGCGCTCCGCTGTTTTCCGCTACGACGGCGGGATCATCGACTTCGTCCGCCACATCAACTCCTCCAAGGAGCCACTCTTCAAGAAGGTCGCCTACTTCACGGTTGCCGAAGAGGAAGGCGACGTCGAAGTCTCGCTCCAGTACAACTCGGGTTTTTACGAAGGCATACACGGCTACGCGAACGGGATCTCGACGAGCGAGGGAGGGACCCATGTCGAGGGTTTCCGAAAGGCGCTCACCAACGTCATCAACAAATACGCCCGAGCCGCGAACCTCCTAAAGGAGAAGGAGGAGAACCTTCTAGGCGAGGACATCCGCGAGGGCCTGACGGCGATAGTCGCCGTGAAACTTCGCGATCCGCAGTTCGAGGGCCAGACCAAGGCAAAGCTCGGCAACGTCCCGATCCGTTCTCTCGTCGAGCGAGCGACCAACGACAAGCTCGCCGAGTGGCTCGGGGAGAATCCTTCCGAGGCGCGCCAGATAGTCCAGAAGGCGCTTCAGGCCGCCCGTGCGCGCGTCGCCGCACGCCAAGCCCGAGACGCCACGCGTCGCAAATCCGCGTTAGAGGGGGCCGGACTGCCAGGCAAGCTCACGGACTGCGCCACGAAGAACGCGCACGAGGCGGAACTGTTCATAGTCGAAGGAGACTCCGCCGGCGGGTCAGCCGTCCGGGCCCGCGACCCGAGGACGCAGGCGATCCTTCCGATCAGAGGGAAGATCCTCAACGTCGAGCGCGCCCGTATCGACAAGATGCTGAAGAATAACGAGGTGCAGGCGCTGATCGCAGCTGTAGGTGCAGGGCTGTCCGACGACTTCGACGTGGCAAAAGCGCGCTACGGCAAGGTGATCATTCTCGCCGACGCGGACGTCGACGGAAGTCACATACGGACCTTGCTGCTCACCTTCTTCTTCCGCCAGATGCGCCCGCTGATCGAGGAAGGCCACGTGTTCTGCGCTCAGCCACCGCTTTTCTCTACGCTCGTCGGTAAGGAGAAGATGTACCTGAAAGACGAGACCTCGCGTCAGCGTTTCCTCGCGCAGCACCCGAACCACAAGGCCGAATTCAACCGGCTGAAGGGTTTAGGCGAGATGGACTGGCAGGAGCTCGGCTCGACGACTATGGACCAGGTCAAGAGGACGCTGCTGCGCGTCGACATCGAGCAGGCGGCGCTCGCCGACGAGGTGTGCTCGAAGTTGATGGGCGACGACGTGGAACAGCGAAAGCATTTCATCTCCACGAACGCCGGCGACGTGAGGTTCCTGGACATCTGACGTGACTGACACGCCCCCTAGCCCCCCTTCAGACGACGAGCAACAGAGCATCGAGCCGATCGAGATCCAGGAGGAGATGGAACGCTCCTTCCTCGACTATGCGATGTCGGTCATCGTCTCGCGCGCCCTTCCTGACGTCCGCGACGGCCTGAAACCGGTGCACCGACGGATCCTCTTCGACATGCATGTTCAGGGATACCGCCCCGACCGGCCCCACGTTAAGTGTGCGAAGGTGACCGGCGACACGATGAGCCGTTTCCATCCGCACGGAAACACTGCGATCTACGACGCCCTCGCACGGATGGCTCAACCGTTCAGCCTGCGTCACCCGCTGATCGCTTTCCACGGTAACTACGGCTCGGCCGACTTCCCGCCTGCCGCCGAACGCTACACCGAGAGCCGTCTGTCGCCCCTGGCGATGCACATGATCGAAGGTCTCGACGAGGAGACAGTCGACATGGTTCGCAACTACACAAACGAGGAGGACGAACCGTCCGTCCTTCCCTCGCGGTTCCCGAACCTTCTCGTCAACGGAAGCCAGGGGATCGCGGTCGGAATGGCGACGAACATCCCGCCCCACAACCTGGGCGAGGTTATCGACGCGACTATCCACCTGATAGACAATCCCGACGCAACCGCCGACGAGCTGATGCGCTTCGTCAAAGGCCCGGACTTTCCTACCGGCGCCCTCATCCTCGGCCGTCAGGGGATCATGGATGCCTACCGGACCGGCAGAGGCTCGATCAAGATGCGGGCAAAGGCGGAGATCGTCGAGGGACGCACAGGCGATGAGATCGTCATCAGCGAACTTCCCTATCAGGCGAGCCCGAAGGGGATCCTTGAGAAGATCGCCGAGCTCGTCAACGCCAAGGAGCTCGAGGGCATCCGCGACATCCGCGACCTGAGCGCCGGCGACGACACGAAACTCGTCGTCTACCTGAAGCGCGACGCTGCAGCAAACGTCGTCCTCAACAACCTTTACAAGCACACGCCCCTGCAGACCTCCTTCGGCGTCAACATGGTCGCCCTGGTAGACGGAGTACCCCGCACCCTGAACCTCGTCGGTGCGCTGAGCGCCTACGTCGCGCACCAGGTCGACGTGATAACCCGCCGCTCGCAGTACCGGCTGCGCAAGGCGAAGGATCGCGCCCACATCGTCGAGGGTCTGATCAAAGCCCTCGACATGATCGACGCGATCATCGCCGCGATCCGGGCTTCGGCGGACCGGGCGGCCGCTCGAACGGCCCTCATGGGAACGCCGTTCGAGTTCAGCGACGTCCAATCCGAGCACATTTTGGACATGTCCCTCTCGACGCTCACCCGGCTCGGCCGCTCGCGCTTAGACGAGGAGCTGGCTCGCCTCCGTGAGACGATTGCGGAGTTGGAGGCGATCCTCGGCGACGAAGGCAGGCTACGGGGGGTCATCAAGACCGAGATGACGGCGATCCGCGACCAGTTCGCTGATGCCCGTCGCGCCCAGATAACCCTCGACGACGGGGACATGTCCGCCGAGGACCTGATCGACGACGAGGAGCTCGTCGTCACGATGACCCGCGCCGGGTACGTCAAGGCGGTGCCGGCGTCGCAGTTCCGCACACAAGGCCGAGGCGGTCGGGGTGTCCAAGGAGCGAGGCTCAAAGACGAGGACCTCGTCATACGGGTCATTCACACGACGGCCCACGCGTATCTGCTGTTCTTCTCCAACCTGGGCAAGGTCTACCGGCTCCGGGCTTTCGAGGTTCCGGTCAAGGAGCGCACGGCGAGAGGCACGGCGATCGTCAACCTGCTTCCGCTCGACGCCGGTGAGCGGATACAGACGCTCATCGACACCCGCGAGTTTCCGTCCGACCAGTACCTTCTTTTCGCCACGAAGCACGGCCAGGTCAAAAAGACGACTTTCTCCGAGTACGACAAGTCGCGCCGCGAGGGTTTCATCGCGATCAACCTCCGCGAAGGAGACGAGCTCGTCGGTGTGATCGTGACGAGCGGCAGCGACGACATCTTCATGGTGTCGAGAGCCGGGATGGCGATCCGCTTCGACGAGGGTGAGGTCCGATCGATGGGCCGCGATGCCGCCGGTGTTCGAGGTATGGCGCTTCGCGGCGGCGACGAAGTCGTTTCGATCGACCCTGCACGCGACGACGTATCGATACTGATAGTTACCGAGGCGGGCTTCGGCAAGCGAACTCAGCTCCAGCATTTCAACCGCCAAGGGCGCGGCGGTGTCGGCGTAAGAGGTATCCGCTTGACGGCGCAGAGGGGCCAGGTGGTGGCAGCGTTCATGATCTCACTCGACGATGAGATACTGGTAACGTCGTCGTCCGGGGTTATGGTGAGGATGGCCGCACGCGAGATCTCGAGCCAAGGCCGGGACGCAACCGGGGTGCGTATAGTCACCTTGGACTCCGGCCAGGCGGTGGCGTCGGTGGCACCCGTTCTAGCCGTGGAAGACGTCGGCTGATGGACGAACCCGTCGCAGGCCTGGGCGGCAGTAGCCCCTCGTCGGGCGACGGCGGTCGCGGGCAGGCGCCTGGTGCGCGCGCGGCGGGGCCGGCAGGATCCGGCACCGGTTGGGGTTCCCCGGTACCCGCCGGCTACGGGTCACTCAGGGCCGGTTCGTCAGGCCTCGCCAACGCCGACAGGGAGGCAGCGCCGCCCGGCCGTTCCATGCGTCCGGCGCTGTCGCCGCGGCGCGAGCCGCGGGTGGAGCTTCGAAGCGAACCTGAAGCCCCGACGACGCGGATGTCGCGTCGCGGGCCTGTCGAGGTTCGCCGCACTACGGTGAGCCACATCAGTATCCTCACGGTGATCAAAGTTTCGATAGTCCTCTACCTGGTCTTTCTTGCGGTTGTCGTTGTAGCGGCGATGCTTTTGTGGGTGGTCGCCGACCAGACCGGCGTCGTCACTTCCATCGACAAGTCCGTGCGCAGCCTTTTCAGCTTGAAGGCGTTCGTACTTCACGCGTCGGCTGTTGCGAAATACACGGCGCTGGCAGGCGGCGTCCTCGGTCTTGCAGGCACACTCGCCAATATCCTGGCGGCGCTCATTTACAACTTGATCGCCGACGTCGTCGGCGGGATACGGCTGAGGACTGAAAGCACCGTTCTCGAATGAACCAAGAAGCGAAGTGCTAGTTCTCAGTCGAAGGCCCGACTCGTCGATCATTGTCGGGCACGACATAACGGTCACCGTCGAATACGTGGCAGGCGACGACGTTTGCCTACAGGTGAAGGGACCCGAAGATCTCCAGGTTCGTCGAGTCGAGGAACTCGAAGTGGCGGAGATCCTCTCGAAGCGGGGCCGGCCTTGGGACGCGTCGAGCATGTACGTGCTGTCGAAGCGGTCGAGGCCAGCGCTTCTGCTGAACGGTGAGATCCTTGTCGCCGTCCAATCGGTGAGCAACGAGTCGGTGCGGATCGGGATCGAAGCACCGCCGCACGTCCTCATATACCGCGAGGAGGTCTACCGCCAGATGCAGGACGCCAACAGAGGCGCCCTCAACGACCCGTCAGGCGACCTCGTAGGTTTGTCCGCTCTCAGACGCCAAAGTCCTCCGGCTCCGATCCCCTGACAGTCATACCGGCAGCGCCTCGGCGACGCGATAGGACGAGCGGTACTGGACGACCTGTGCGGCAGCGCCGGTGAAGCGGTTGACGACTATCGGTCCGAGGAGGTTCGCGGACGGCGTGGCCGGCGGACGCGGTACAGTAACCATCACCATCGTTACGACGTCGTCGGATGATCGCACACCGAGCGCTTCTTGGTCCTCGTCGTCGATCTCGATGCTGTAGTCGGGATAGAGCAGGCCTGGCGCGACGACGGTGAATCCAACCCCCGGCTGGTCTGTCGATTGCAGCCTTGCGAACGGCAGGAAATCCTCGGCGAGGACGGACAGTACGAAGTCCCGGACCTCGGGGAAGCCTGGAAGCCCGGACGCGAACGTCAGCTTCGACAAACCGGCGAGCCCGGGGATCTGCGGTCCGCTCGCAGAGTCGTAGCTCATCTCGATCACACTATCTACAACAGTCGCTGGCAAAGGTCTTCTCCGGTTTACAAGTACGATACGAGGGAATGCAGCTCTATCTGAGAGGTCGCCCACAGGCCGGCCTGGTAGGAGTTCTGCGCTTGGGTCAACGCCGTCGTCGCCTGCGCAACGTTGACGCTATTCTGCGTTGAGATTTGAGTCTGCAAAGCCGTCTGCACGCTCGTAGCCTGCGTGGCATACGTCTGCACGCTTTGATAAGCGGCTCCTAGCGAGGCGGCCTGGTTCGTCACGTTCTGGATGGCCGAGTCAAGCGCAGCGAGGTCGGTGGTAGCGGCGGTGTTGATGGACGCCGGTGTGCCGGTGCTGACGTCAGCTATCAGCTTCGATAGGACACCGGTCGGCCCGAGCAGGCCGGTGCTCCCGGTTCCGAACACGGACGGGCCTGTCGCCGAGACGCTCACCGACACGCCGGGGCCCACGGTACGGGTTGGTGCGTTCCCGCCACCCACGTAGTTGCCGCTCGAGTCATACGCCGTCGTGACGTTACCGGTTCCGGAGAAGATCGCCTGGTTCCCGTACGTGGTGTTGGCAAGGGAGAGGACCTGCTGCATTGTGGCCTGAAGCGCCGCGGTGGTCCCAGCGACCGCACCCTGCGGGTTGGCGAGGGAGTTGCCCGACAAGGACATGACCGACTGCTTCGCTGACTGCAAGGTGCTTATGAGCGAGTTCAACGTGGAGGTGCCGAGCCCGAGCCATGCGGTGGCGTCCGAAGCGTTCGTCGAGTACTGCTGCGCTCGCGCGAGGCTCGAGCTGGACGCAAGGAGCGACCCCGCCAACGTCGGATTGTCCGACGGCTGGTTCACCAAGTTCCCTGTAGACAGCTGCGATTCGAGCGTTGCCTGCTGGGCCTGGTTGGCGTCGAGGCTTGAGAGTAGCTGCGAGGCTATGACGTTCGGCGTGTAGGAGATACCGGTGATCACGCTGGAAGACACGGCTGGTCCTTTCCGGCTAAGTGATTTGTAGGATCTGACATCGCGTTTCTCCTTAGACCGCCGCGAGTAGGGACTGCAGCGCCGTGTCGACTGTGGTCACGACCTTTGCGGCAGCCTGGTAGGTCGACTGGAAGTTCATCAGGTCGACGAGCGCAGCATTTTGATTCACGCCTGTCACGGCCTGGAGATTCTGTTGGGCGGTGTTTGCTGTTGCGGTCTGCGACTGCACCTGGCTGTTGATCTCGCTCACTTGGGAGCCGACGTTGACAACCGCTGCCTGCCAGGCGGCGTCCGGGCCGTTCGAGGAGCTGTAAAGGCTGGCAAGGGCCTGCGCGTTCGAGCCATCGTTGGTTGCCGCAGGCAAGCTCGATGTGCCCGATGTGGCGATCAGGGCCGGGTTGGCTGCAACGGCGGGATTGACCGTGAGGCCCGCCGCGCCGGAGCCGTTGAACAGGGGTGAGCCAGCGGTGCCTGAAGACGTGAAGCCAGCTGCGAGCTGGGTGTTGACCACAGACGCCAAGTTGTTGGCGACTGTGTCGACCTGCGACTGGTAGGAGGGCAGGTAGAAATTGACCGCGGCGAGCAAGCCTGCCGCCGACCCGGACGCGGCGTTCAAGGCGCTGTGGGTGCTTTCCGCTACGACCTGGGTGGACGAACCGGAGCCCTGCAGGGCGAGCGTGTCCGACCAGTTACCCTGAACGAGCGTGATGCCCCCGACGCTGACATCTATCGCGCCGGACGACCCCGCCCTGGATGTAGCGCCTATTTGCGATGATAGTTGTGTCAAAATCTGGTTGCGCTGGTCGACCAAAGCCGACACCGACGAGCCGGTTGCGCCCTGGGCCGTGATCTGTGAATTGAGCGCCGCCACCTGACTGAGCAGGGTGTTCGCCTGCGTTATCGTGCCTGCCAGCTGTGAGGAGGCGTTAGCAGTGACCGTGTTTATTTGACTTGACGCCTGTTGTAGGTCGCTCACGACGACTTGCGCGGAGTCGACGACACCCTGGCGGCCCGCTGCGCTGCTCGGATTCGCGGCAAGCTGGTCCCACGACTGCCAGAAGGTCGACAGGTCGGGCCCTACGCCAGTAGTCGACGACGGGTTCCCGAACGCCAACTGGGCTTGCTGGAGCACCTGCTGGAGAGTTGTGCTCTGCGCGGCGTTGGCTGAGGTCTGCGCGGCGTTGGCGGCGAGGAGGCTGTCGCTGTTTTGAGTGACGGAACCTACGGTCGCGCCGCCGCCTATTCCGAGGGGATCACCGGACGCTATCGCCGAAATGTTTGCCGTTTCGGCGATGTAACCGGGGGTGTTCGTGTTCGAAAGGTTCTGAGCGATGGTGTCCATCGCCGTCTGTGCAGCGTCGATGCCCGATGCGGCGATTGCCAGACCGAGATTGCCCATGAGACTCTCAGGCCTTGAAGTCGTACGAGCGTAGGGCGCCCAGACCGTCCTGGTGGAACGCTCCGGACGCGTCGTAGGTCGGCTTCGCCCCGAGCAGCGCGAGGGCGTCGTTCGTTGCGGCCAGCCCGCTGGCGAGGAGCTGCCTGTTCTGGCGCGAGCAGCGGCGCACCTGGTCGAGGACGTTGCGGAGAGCCATTTGGCGCTGGCGGAGATGCTGACCTGCGAGCTCGTCGTCAACGCGATCCGCGAGGTCGCTCAGAGTCGTTCCTTGGGGCAGTTGGTGGGCGGCGTGGACTTTCCCGGCTGCGCCTTCACGCACATGTCCCACCCGGGTGAGCTCTCTTACCGCCTCTTCTACTTCTGAGGTGCACGCTGAAAGCCAGCGCTGCTCACCTGCAGAGAGGATCAGGTGCTGTTCACGAAGCTTGAAGAGCAGCTGCTCGAGGGCGTGCTGCTCCTGGTCCAAACAGTTGAGTAGATCAGAGCAGTCGTCGTCTTGACCGTGCCTCGATTGCTCGTTCAATGCTGCTCCTCGCTGACAACTATCTCATTGGATCACGAACCCGGTGTAATACACGGCGCTCACCTGCTCGGCTGCTCCGTCGACCGTCCCGGTAATTTTCTGGCACTGCTTCAATATGGCGGTCTGGACCGCTTGGCGTTGCGCCGGAGCCAGCAAACCCTGGTAGGTCTGCTCACCGAGGATCTGGATCACCGAGTTCTCGATACGTGGCTGATCGTTCGAGATCGTCGTCGGGACCGCTACAGCAGTCAGCTGCAGCGATATCGACACCTGCACAAGGTGACCGTCGGAGAGGTTGACGGTCAGCTGGTCAAGTGGAAAGATCTTGCCGGCCGGGACCGCCTGCCCCGGCTTGTAAACTGTCTTCATCAGGATGCTTTTTGCTTCGTAACCTCCGA
>JAKCEB010000110.1 GCA_021838305.1 Actinomycetes bacterium
AGTCGGGCATCGGTCACCAAAGCAATGGCCTCCTTGAGGAGCGGTGCGGTCTCGACCATCGGCCTTTCCTCGGTCTGCCAGTCCTCGACAAAGCGCCGTCCGACCATTAACCGGTACCGTCCAGGGCGGGTGCGGCCGTAGGATAAGTACGCCTTGCACATGGCAAACAGCTTTTCTCGCGGGTCGGTCTCTGTGGCTGAGGCCTCGCGGATCTGCTCTATGAAGATTGCGAGTTCCTTGGCTACCACGGCATCGATAATGTCAGTCCGCTGCGCGAAATGCGGCGCTATCGAGGGGGCGGCGATCCCCACCTCGCGGGCGATCCCGCGCAGCGTCACCGCCTCCTCGGATCCTGTCCGCTCCAGTATCGCGGTCGCCGCGACCAGGATCTCTTCGCGAAGAAGGGACCCCTCGCCCCGGCGGTTGCGCTTGCGGAGCGGCCGTGAATCTTCGGTCGCATTGACGGTCATTGACAACCTTTCAAAGTTTCCACGTCGATAACCTAGCGTCCGGCGACCTGCGGCTTCTAGTTTCTCGTCGTTGCCGCCGCATCGCCGAATCGCCGAAGCACAAACACCGGGTGACGGTCGGCTACGGCGCGAAGTTCGCTGTCAGTGCTGTCAGCGCCGACCCCGCCGAAAAAGACTCCGACCTCGAACTTCCAACGCCGAAGGTACTCCCGCAGCACTGGGATCCGTTCATCGCCTTCAACCTCCGTCGCTGCGTAGTTCGCCTTGCGACGACCGAGAATCAGCGACATCGATCCGCTCGCCACCCGCACATTGCGGACCCAGTCCGTCTCGCCGCGAGGAGAAACCAAGTAGGCGTTCCCCTCGACGATAAGAAGATTGACCGGGGTTCGACGGGCCAGACCGCTCTTGCGGCCGGTGGTCTCGAGGACGCGGCTTCCCATCACGCTCAAGCCGGCATGGGTTAATCCGGCGACAAGACGGTTGGTCAGGCGGGTCGCCACCCCAGGACGGCGGTAGTGAGATGAAGCAGATGAGGACATGCACCCTGTTATAAACGAGATCACCGTACATGTCAAGAACATTGTTCTGTTTGTGTATAGTGTTCGCATGGTTTCTCGCCGCGAACGGAGTCGCGCTGCGCTGATCGCGGAGATAGGGCATGCCGCCCGCGACGAGCTAGCAGCGGTTGGGGCGGCAGGGTTGTCCCTGCGCTCCGTAGCGCGCCGAGTAGGGCTGTCCCCGTCCGGCATTTATCGCTATTTCGACGGGCGCGACGCGCTTCTCACGTCGCTGATAGTGGCAGCCTTCGAGCGTCTTGCTTACACGGTGGAATGCGCAGACCTTCCAGGCAAACCACTCTCGCAGCGTTGGTTTGCGATGGGCCGGGCGATGCGCGAGTGGGCTATCGAGAACCCTCACGACTGGGGCCTCCTCTACGGGACTCCGGTGCCCGGCTACGCTGCTCCCCCCACGACCATCCCTGCCGGAACCCGGGTCGCCCTCCGACTGGCCGGCGCCGTCGCTGAAGCTCGACGAGACCGCGGGCAACCTTTTCCTCAGATTCCGGTGCCCGCCTCACTAGCGACCTGGCTGAGCGAACTTCGACCCCCCGCGCTGACCGGCCAACCTGACGAAGTGCTTGCGATGGCGTTACTCGCGTACAGTCACATGATCGGAGTGATCAGTTCGGAGGTGTTCACCCATTTCGGGGTCGAGGCGAACCCGGCACCGGACCTGTTCGACTTCGAACTTCGACTCTCCGCCACCCTGCTCGGCCTGGAGGTTCCTTGAGCCTTCGTTGGAAAAATATTCGTCAAGTGGCAGCACGTTCGGCGTCGACGTCGATCGACGATCGACGATCGACGATACCTTGGCACGGCGGTCTTCGCTGTATATTGCAGTCGTGAACTATATGCGCGGGCCGAGCACTCAAAGCCACCGAACGCCAGACCCTTTCGTGTTGACCGCCACGGTCTTCGCCGTACTGTGAGCAAGGAAGGGTCACCAAGTCTCGAGGTCCACGCCGAGGGTCTCCGGGTCGCCGTCATTGCTGCCATGTGGCACCAAGCGATCACTGACAGTCTGCTCGCAGGCGCCCTGCGAGCCGTACGCGAATCCGGTGCCGCCGACCCCACTGTCGTTCGCGTGCCCGGCGCGTTCGAGCTGGCCGCCGCCGCTGCCAGGCTTGCCCCGTCACACGACGCGGTCGTCGCCTTGGGCGTGGTCATTCGAGGGGACACTCCGCACTTCGAATACGTTTGTCAGGCGGCGACAGTCGGCCTGACTCAAGTTTCGGTCTCCACCGCAACCCCCGTAGGTTTCGGGGTTCTCACATGCGACAACGAGACGCAAGCGCTCGACCGCGCAGGACTACCCGACTCCTCGGAGGACAAAGGATTCGAGGCAACCCAGGCCGCACTGTCAGTCGCAGTCGCACTCAAACACGCCGGCTGCTAGGAACGTGACAGGCCAGCGGACCGGTAAGTGTAGCGGTCACCGGGCCAGTAGGTGTGGGGGGCAAACACCTGCGCTCCTTTGCCCGGCACGCGAACCTCTAGACTCCCGCTGACAGGGGCGGAGGTCTCAGGTAGCGGCAATGTTGCGTACCCGCCCTCTGCGACAGCGCTCTGCGATCCGAGCGACACGACGCTCCCTGTCGGAAGACCGTCAACGACTACATCCGGGCTACAGACGCTCGAGTAGCCGGAGAACGACACCGTGTAGGGCGTGCCCTGAGCCTGAACCTCGAGGTAGGGCTCGAACGGGGCTACGATGCCCATATCGAGCGAAGTGGAGCGGTAGAAGATCTGACCGTTGATCCACACCTCCAGGCGGTTTGTTCCGTTGGTCGAGATCGCGACTTGGAGCGGCCCCGGTTGCCACGGGACAGACTTCAGCAGATGCTCCTGAGCTCGGGCTAGGTGGCCGATGGAATAGCCGACGACCAGGTGGCGGGTTCCGTCGGCAAGGACGTTCTCGGCGACGACCACGTAGTCGATGTCGCCGGTGACGATCGTGTCGCTTGTCTGCACGGCCATGACCAGTTCGCCGCGGGCGCCGGGTACCGTCACCGCTGGAGGTGAGTCGGCGGCGAAGTTGAAGACGCATGCAGCCGGTGTCGGAGCGATGGCAGTTAGGAACCAGCCCCGGTACGTTGCCGCCCCGTGTACCACGGCGACCCGAAGGTGGCCGCCCGACACCGACGCAACGGCGTTTGCTGCCCCGGCACTGCCGTTGGCCTCCCATGCCGAATACGGCGGCATCGCCAAAGAAGTGCTGCCCTGGATAGGAACCGGCCGTCCGCTCCCCGTCGTGAACGACACGTCGCGATAACCGGGGGACACCCCGGACGCTCCACTCGCGCCCGCAGAGAGCAGTACGGTCCCGCCCGAGCCGATCACTTCCGACACAGCCGATCGCGCCGGCGGTGGCGAGGTTCCTGCCGAGACGACGAGCCCGACAGCTGCCGCGACCGCCACAAAGGGGTAGACCCTGACCGAGGACCAGCCCCACGAGCGCGTCACGCCCCGCCATCTCGGCTTCGCAGTCTGGATTCTCCGTTTAAAACGACGCATAGAACGACTCCTCGCCTCTCGCCAGCGCTGCATACGACGCCAGCAGGACGATTGATGCGTAGACGGTAACGCCGGCCAGCAAACCCCATACACCGGATGCGACCTGACCATTCGCCGATGTCACTGCCGCAATGACGGCATTGGTCACTGCCCCGAGACCCGCTCCGAGGGCCGGCATGCGGGGCCGGCCGAGGAAGAACAGGTATTGACTGCACAGCATGCCGACCGGGACCGTTGCGTAAGCAGCGGACGCCAGATAGAGGTCGGTCATTCCGCCTGGAGAGCGGATGGCTCCGGTGAGCGACCCGGGCAGCACGGCCAGAATGAGAGTCGGGAACGCCGCGGCAGTGAGCGCGGCGGCGCCGACAAGCGTCAACACGCTGCGACGCCATTCTCTTACCAGTGTCAGCCTCGCCTGACGCCAGTGCTCCAGCGCCACGGAACGCAGCAAAGGCTCCAGGCGGCGGGCGAAGCGCTCCATGGACGAGTGGACGAAGCCGAGGAGCAGGACCAACTCGAGCAGGGCCACGTCCAAGGAACCCTCGTAGGTCGACGGGTAGAGGTAATGGCCGACCCCCAGGCTGTCTCCGTATGCCAGGCCGACTACAAAGCGGTCTACGAGGATCAGGGCAAAGTACGCTACGCCGTAGATGACATACGGTCCGCTCTGCCACAAGACGACGTGCAGCTCGGGAGCCTTGACCCCATGGCGTTCTGCCCGATCGCCCACCGGCACGACCTGCTGGATGCTGTAGAGACTTGCGGCGAGGAGTACGCAGGCAGCCACCCCGACCGACAGGGCCATCGTTGCGGCCCGCGCCGCAGACGACTGCGCTCCGGCTAGCTCGGCGACGAGGACGCCAAGTCCGATAGCCAATCCGCTGGCTACGGCGAGAGTGGCGAAACGCCGAAGCATGTACATCGGGGCAGCAGCGAAAAGGTAGGCGAAGATCGCCGCCGCGAACTCGAGGTACTCCCGACCGAGGGTCGCCCCGTAGCTGGGTACCACGTAGACCCGGTAGATGGCAGCGACCACAACTGCGGCGGTCGCCGTGCCGAGCCAAGCGAAGCGGAACATCACCCAGCGAACCAGAGGGAAATTCCGCTGCAAGAAATAGAACGTGCCCTTTCGTGCCAACGCCTGCGAGCACGCGCCGGCGAGCGGGGCGGCGCTCAGGAAGGCAAGGGACACCATCGCTGCGACTTGCGAATCGGCGTTGAGTGACGACCACAACGCCACCCGAGCTACGAAGAGGGCCAGGACCGAAGTGATCCACGGCAGCCCGTACCAGGAGCCTGCAAGAAAGTCACGCAGGGAGCTGGTCCACGAAGGCGCTGGCTCGATCCTGATCTCACCCCGGGGAACCCAGTAGAGGTAAGCCAAATCGAACACCTTGCGGGCCAAGGCAAAGACACTGTCGAAGCCGAGGTCACGCGCGCTCGAAGCGTTGTGTCCCATCGATTCGAGGGCCACCGCCACGTCCCGCGCGTTTCGCGGTTCCGGATTGCGCTCGAGTACCCGGCGTGCCTCGAGGTGCAGGTTGTCGTAGACGACGCTGCCAATGCCCTCGTCCGCTACCGCTGGTTCGGCGATCGCCCCCGGCGCCGCTGTGTCACCCACCCTCGACACGTCGCACCGCCTCGTCGTACAGTGCCCGGTGGCGGTCGAGGAAGACATCGAGGGTGTACGCGTCGAGCATCGCCTTCCGGGCCTGCTCGCCGAGCCGGCACAGGGCCGTACGATCGGAGGCCAGGGCCATGATGGCATCGGCCATCTCGAGCGGGCGTCCGGGGGGCACCAATATCCCATAAGGCAGACGGACGACCTCCGCCACGCCGCCGACCTCGGTGGCAACCATCGGACGGCCCGCCATCAGGGCCTCGACAGCGGCGAAAGGGAAACCCTCCGAGATGCTGGAGAGTACCGCTATGTCGCCCTCGCTGAGCGCTCCCCCGACATCAGACGTAGAACCCTCGAAAGTGCAGCGCTCCCCGAGCTCCAGCTGTTCGGCAAGCGCGTAGCAGGACCTAGCGTAGGCAGGGTCGCTTTCCGGCCCGTATATGCGCAAACGAATATCCGGTAGTCGCCCCCTTACGATGGAAAAGGCCCGCAGCAGCGTGTGGATGTCCTTGAGGCGCTCGAGCCGGGCGACTGCCACGAGAGTCAGGGGTCCGTCTCCGCTTCCAGCCGTCCGTACGAGCGGGAAGTGGTCCGGATCGACCCCGTTTGGAACCGGCACGATTTTGGCGGGATCAACCCCGAGCTCTGATTCCCAAGCAGCGTTGAAGTGCGCCACAGGCGCGATCACATCCGCCTCGGCGTACGCCATCGCCACTACCGCACCGTAGAAGTTGGTAAGGAACACCCGGTAGGGGCTGTCACCGAGACGCCGGCCGAGAGCAATCAGTCGCTCCCGGTAGTAGACGCCGTGCTCGGTGAGCACGTAGGGCACATTGTGCCGACGGCGCAAAAGCACGGCTGGGATGGCGCAGAAGGCCGCTGCCGAAGCATGCACGACCTGTGGCACCCGGGCCGGGTAGTCGACCGGGGCAAGGTAGCGGTACACCGAGCGGGCGAGATCGACAGCCTCGTAGGTCGACAGGCGCCGGTACAGCGGGTGGGCCGCCAAGGTGTCCCGGAACAGTCGCCACGTGCGGCCGTCCCGGAGGGCGTACTTAAGGCTGTAGCGCTCCGAGTAGTCCGCAAGCGCGCTCAGGGCGGCGACCAGACGGTCAGGTCCGCCGCCCCCTAGAGCGACCGAGATCACCAGCTCCTCGTAGGCGGGAAGGAAGTCCAAGGCGAAGCGCCGCCCGGGCTGAGCTGATCGGCGACGCACCCAGCCCGGCTGCGGGCTGAACTCCGAGGTGTCCTCGGTGCCCCAAAGGGGCACGTGGATGACCGATTCGAGATTCGGAGGAGCCGGATATCGGACCGATGCGTTGGTGTTCGCCACGACGGCGTACACGGAGAAACGCACCTCAGACAATCCACTTATCAGCTGCTGCGCCCACGTGCTGACCCCGCCGGTCGCAAAAGGGTAGGTGCCCTCCGTGGTGAGCAGGACGTCGGTGACACCGCTCGGGCTTCGTCCGCGGGCCGGTTCGCTAAGGGATGCCGGGTTCAAGTCGGATGTCGGGGGCTCGACGATCACTTCGGCCGGCGCCAAAGCCGACCGGGCCGAGGTCATGTCCCGCCGTCGGGCGCGCGGCCTCGCAGGACTCTCCATGCCTGGACGAACCGGCCACCAGCCCTCGTGGCTGCTGCGGCCACCTCCGGGCCGGGCAGCCCCGGATTGGGCTCAGGGTTGGCGCCGCCGGCGGTTCGGAGGGATGCGGCGCGGGCCGAGGTTTCGCGTTTGGGGTCGTCCCCTACAGATCTCGTATCAGTTGGACGCCCAGCCACGCCGGCTGCAGCGGGGGCCATGAGGTCTTCGTCCGCCCGCAGCACTGCTTCTATGGCTTGGGCGCGGCGTAGCCCTTTTGAAGCTACTTGCAGGTTTTCTACGCTGATAAAGCACTTGGCCGCCATCAATGCCGACTCGCGGACGAACGGCAGGGGCGTCTTCGGGTCCTCGCTTACGTGCAGATATTCCCGCCCGGCCAGGCGCATCCAGTGGTCGGCCCCGTTGTGGTTCCCGGTGCGCCGGGCGGCCAGCGCCGCCTGCCGGTAGGCGATGGCAGCGCGCTGGGGAACTACGCCGAGGGAGCGCTCGGCCTCCTCGAGAAAAAGTGACTCGGCCTGCTGGAACTCGCCCGCGTTCAGGGCGGTTACCGCCGCCTCGAAGAGACCAAGGTCGTCGGCGTCGACTGCCGGTGCCGTGGAGGTGGAAGCGCTGCCCTTGCGCCGTTCCGCGGTGGACCGCTTGTTCGCTCGGCGTTCGGTCCCGGACCGTTCCTTGACGACTCTGAGTGGACGCTGCGGAGACCCTGGCGCCCCCCCATCGGGCTCCGGGGCATCGGACACCGGCACGCCGGTTACGCCGGCGTCGGCTTCGGCACGCACCGCCTTCGACGCGGTCGCGACGGCCGCGGCCCGGCGGCGGGTCGTCTGTGCCTTGGAGCGGGGCGTGGGCGCCACTGTTTCGCTGTCGTCGTCCCAGGCCACCTGGGCCTGTTGCGAATCGACTGGCACGACCGCGATTATCGGCGTTGCGAACGGCCATCTTGACCCAAACTCGACAGAGCGTCGCTCGATTTGCGGCGTCGTGCGAACCATCAGTCCCTGATCCCCGCGCCAGACTGTGTGTAGACATCTCGCCTGATTAACCGAGGAGCCCGTGCTGATGGCCCAAGTTTCCTACGCTCGACGTCTCACCGAGCTTGCTGAGCGAGGCCCGGACCGACCGGCGATCTCCTGCGCCGGGGAGACAATCACCCGGGCGGGGATGGAATCGGCAGCGAACCGGCTCGCCCGTGACCTCGCCGGCGGCGGCGTGCAGCTCGGCGACATGGTCACGATCGGCTTGGCGAACTCGATCGACTGGTTCGTCGCCGTCGCTGCCTGCTGGAAGATCGGTGCGACACCCCAGCCGGTGTCACCGCGCCTGCCCGAACTCGAGCTACGCGCCGTGCTCGAACTCGCCGATCCCAAAGCCGTCATCGGCATATCCCCCGCCCCCGGCCGGCGCGTCCTACAAGCCGGCTACCGGCCCGACCCGGCAATCTCCGACGAACCGCTACCCGACGCCGTCTCCCCAGCGTGGAAAGCCCCGACCTCTGGCGGGTCGACCGGCCGCCCGAAACTGATCGTGTCCGGCGACCCCTCCCTCTACGACGACGACATCCCCCCGATGTTCGCCACCCCCGACGGATGCCTCGTCATGCCCGGCCCCCTATCTCACAACGGTCCCATCGTATGGTCCTGCACCGCATGGCTCGCCGGCGCCCACGTGGTGCTCCTCCCCCGCTTCGACGCCGAAGCCACCCTCGACGCCATCGCCACACACAAAGCCGACACCGTCTACCTGGTACCCACCATGATGAAACGCATTACGCGCCTCCCCGACGACATCCGCGACTCCTACGACCTGTCGTCGCTCAAAGTCGTGTGGCACCTCGCCGAACCATGCCCCGAATGGCTCAAACAAACCTGGATCGACTGGCTCGGCCCCGAACGAATCTTCGAACTCTACGCCGGCACCGAAGCCCAAGCCGCCACCGTCATCACCGGAACCGAATGGCTCACCCACCGCGGCTCAGTAGGCCGCCCTGCCCGAGGATCGGTAATGATCTGCGACCCCGACGGCAACCAACTTCCTCCCGGAACGCAAGGCGAAGTATGGATGCGCCCCGACAGGGACCGCCCCACCTACCGCTACATCGGCGCCGACGCCCGCACCCGCCACGGCGGCTGGGAATCCCTCGGCGACATGGGCCACCTCGACCAAGACGGCTACCTCTACCTCGGCGACCGGATGCAGGACATGATCCTCACCGGCGGCACCAACGTCTACCCCGCCGAAGTAGAAGCCGCACTACAACACCATCCCGCCGTGCAGTCCTGCGCCGTCATCGGACTCCCCCACGACGACCTCGGCAACTCCGTCCACGCCATCATCCAAGCCGACCCCGACACCGTCACCCCCGAAGAAATCCTCTCCTTTCTCGCCGGGCACCTCGCCCCCTACAAACTCCCCAGAACAATCGAATACACGAGCCAGCCGCTGCGAGACGACGCCGGCAAAATACGCCGATCCGCGCTGCGCTCCGAACGCCTCGAGGGGTGGGCGGGACCCAAGTGAGCTCCCACCCGCCGCCGTAGCTATC
>JAKCEB010000111.1 GCA_021838305.1 Actinomycetes bacterium
TCCTCCAGGTGTTCTGGGAGTCCCACGACCCGACGCAGGGCATGCGGCAGGGCAACGACGTCGGCACGCAGTACCGCTCTGCGATCTACGTGCACGACGCGGCACAACTCGACGCCGCAAAGCGGTCGGCGGAGCGCTACAGCGAGGCGTTGTCCGCCTCGGGATACGGGGCTGTCACCACGGAGATCGGGCCGATCGGCGAGGATGACTTCTTCTACGCCGAGGACTACCACCAGCAGTATCTGGCAAAGAACCCTGACGGTTACTGCGGACTCGGCGGTACCGGAGTATCCTGCCCGGCCGGCACCGGCGTAGAAGCCTGAGCTGCCCTAAAGGTCTTCGCCGGGCGCGTCGTCTTCGTCAACTTCGGTCTGGTCGACACCGTCAGCCTGCTCCGGCGAGGAATCAGAGTCGAATGCGTCGCCACCCTGCGAACCGGCGTTTGGTCCCCGGCGGTCCGTGCGGGGCCCCCTCGGCTCGGCCGAGGCTGCGCGCACCGAGTACGGCAGAAGCGCAAGCTCCCGGGCGGTCTTGACCGCGGTCGCTACGTCGCCCTGATGCTGTGAACAGGTCCCGGTTGCTCCGCGGGCCTTGATCCGTCCTCGATCGTTGACGAACCGCTTCAGAAGCCCGATGTCCTTGTAGTCGACCCATGTGGCGTGCTTAGAGCAGAAGATGCAGACCTTCGGCTTACCGCGACGGGGACGGCTGCTGGCAGCACCAGGCCGGGGCCGACGGTCTTGGCTTTTCTTCGTTGTCGCCTTCGGATTGCGCGCCATGTGGCTCCTTCTGTCTCCCGCTGGGGGCCGACCTCGTGCCGGACCTGCCATTAGTGGGAGTCGCCGACACGATGCCCACAAGCACCCGGCGGTATCCTAGCCGCGCCACGAAGCTTCGGGGCAAAGGCTCCCCTTACCTCCCGGCGACGACGTTCGGAGCGCCCCCGTCAGCGCAATCGCAGCGGGCGCCGGCACCCGCGGACAAGGCCGGTATCACGAGCCCTAGCAGGGATCGTGCGTGCTCCACGTTGGCTGCCATCACCTCGAACGCTGATCTTGCGGTGACGGCAGCGACAGACGGGTCGCCTTCGATGCCCGCGTCGTAGTCGGTTACGAGCGCCAGCCCGCAGTAGCACAGCCCGAGTTCCCGGGCGAGGTACGCCTCGGGATACTGAGTCATATTTATTACATCGAACCCGCAGGACGCGTAGAAGCGTGACTCGGCCCTGGTGGAAAAACGCGGCCCCTGCACCACCACGACCGTTCCGCTTCGATGGATCTTTCCGGGCGGCCACGCATCTTCGCCTGCCGCATCTGCGATCTGGCCTGAAAGGGCGCTGCAATATGGGTACGCGAAGCTGACGTGGTCGACGTCAGGCGAGCGAACGAACGTGTCCGGGCGACCCCAAGTGCGGTCGACGAGCTGGTCGATGACGACGAGATCCCCCGGCGCGACGTCCGCACGTAGCGATCCCGACGCGCAAAAGCCGATCACCCGTTTGGCGCCGAGGGAAGCTAGCGCCCAGAGGTTTGCGCGGTACGGTACCTCGTGAGGAGCGTAGGTGTGGCTGGTTCCGTGCCGGGCAATGAAAGCAACCCGGTGGCCGCCCACATCTCCGACGTGGACCGGCGACGCCGGCGGCCCGTACGGCGTGTCGATCGACAGCTCCACGGCGCCGTCGATCAGGCTGTAGAACCCCGAGCCTCCGATAACGGCGACCCCCACCCGGTCTGGCTCAGCGAGAGGCGCTGAGATTGCCGTCTCCGATCGTGGCGAACGGCCGGCTCGCCGGGCTGGGCGACGAGGCGTCGACCCTTCCCGTCACGAGGCAGTGGACGGCGACGGTGAGGATTTCGAGGAGGAGTCCGACGCAGCGCTCGAAGCGGAGCCGCCACCCGTGGCCGGCGACGCTGACTCCTTGGAGCTGCCTGACTCCTTGGAGCCGCCCGACTCCTTGGACGCAGCGCCGTCCTTCGACGAGTCCGACGAGGACTCGGAGGATTTCTCGGAGCCCTCCTTCGAACCTGACGACTTGGAGCCGTTCGACGAGCGGCTGTCAGTCTTGTAGAAGCCGCTCCCCTTGAACGCGATCCCGATCGATCCGAACACCTTGCGCAGCGGTCCTCCACAGGACGGGCATGTGGTCAGCTCGTCGTCAGAGAACGACTGGACGACCTCCATGTGTTCCCCGCAGGCCTTGCACGCGTATTCGTAGGTGGGCATTTCAGATCGAACTCCTACATGTGTTCTGGCACTCACATGCCGAGAGTGCTAAGTGTAGCCGAGGAAGATGCGATCGTGACATTTGATGCTTCGATGGTAAAGATATTGCTATGCCCAGACAGCTTCGAAAGGCAGTGATACCGGCGGCTGGTTTGGGGACACGTTTTCTCCCCGCCACAAAGGCGGTCCCGAAGGAGATGATGCCGCTAGTCGACAAGCCGGCGATCCAGTACGTGGTAGAGGAGGCGGCCGCCGCCGGCATTACCGACGTACTCATCGTGACCGGACGGTCCAAGGACGCGATCGAGGACCATTTCGACCGCTCCCCCGAGTTGGAGGAAGCCCTTCTCGCTGTCGGCAAGGATGCGGAGGCAGCGCAGGTCAAGGCGATCCACGACCTTGTGCAGATCCACTATGTCCGTCAAGGGGCGCCCCGCGGGCTCGGCCACGCCGTCGGTATGGCCCGTGCTCACGTCGGCGACGAGCCTTTCGTCGTCATGCTCCCGGACGATCTGATGCACCCGAACGCAGGGATCCTCACCGGCATGATCGAGGCGCACAACCGGAATCAGTCGGCGGTGCTGGCCTTGAAGAGGGTCGCCGGCCGGGAGATCTCCATGTACGGGGTGGCGGCTGCGAAGGCTTTGAGCGACACGGTCGTCGAGGTTTCCGACCTGGTCGAGAAGCCGTCGCCTGAGGACGCGCCCTCCGACCTGGGTGTGATGGGTCGCTACATCCTGACTCCGGGCATCTTCGACGCCATCGAACGCACGGAGACCGGCAGAGGCGGAGAGATCCAGTTGACGGACGCGATCAAGGCCCTGATCGGCGAGGAGACGGTTCTCGGCTACATCATCGGTAGTGGCAGGTTCGACACCGGTAACAAGCTCGACTTCCTGATCGCATCCGTCACCTTCGCTCTCGAGCGTGACGATCTCGGCCCCGAACTGCTCGAGTTCCTTCGCGGCATAGTCTCAGGGCGTTGATAACCCTCGACGAAGCCCAGGAGGAAGTCCTCGCCGCCTGCCGCGCAACGAGCCCGATTGAGGTGGCCGTTTCGGCTGCTTTGGGTTTGATCCTCGCCGAGGACGCATACGCGTCTGAGGCTGTACCCGGTTTTGCGAATACAGCAATGGACGGCTTCGCGGTCCACGCCGCCGACGTCGTCTCCGCCAGCCAAGAGACGCCGGTCCGGTTGAAGGTGATAGGCACGCGGGCTGCCGGGATCGCCGAGGCGCAAACCGTCGGCCGGGGCGAGGCGCTTCGGATAATGACGGGGGCACTTTTTCCCGAAGGAGCAGACGCTGTCGCGATTGTCGAGGACACTCGAAGCGCAGGCGACTTCGTGGAGGTCCTTGCGCCCTCCGACGCCGGACAGCACATCCGGCCTGCGGGGGACGACATCTCGCCCGGCCAGCTGCTGTTCCGAGCTGGGGCTCGCCTCGGACCGGGGCATGTCGGCGTCCTTTGCGCCGTCGGTTGCGCTTCGGTGCGGGCCTTCCCGCGGCCCCTTGTCGGGGTGCTGTCGACGGGAGACGAGCTGGTCGAGGCCGGACCCCCGCTCGAAGCAGGGCAGATCCGGGATTCGAACCGCCGGACGTTGCTGTCGCTTCTCGAGCGAGACGGATTTCGGACGCTCGACCTGGGCATCGCCCGAGACGACGAGGCTGCGATCGAGTCGGCTCTCGCCTCGGGGGTTTCGAGCTGCGATGCGATCCTCACGAGCGGGGGCGTGAGCATGGGCGACTTCGACTACGTCAAGACCGTCCTGGACCGGATGGGTCGGATGCGCTGGATGCAGGTGGCGATCAGGCCGTCGAAGCCGTTCGCGTTCGGCGTGGTCGGCGAAACGCCGGTGTTCGGGCTGCCCGGTAACCCGGTGTCGTCGATGGTCAGCTACGAGCTTCTCGCCCGCCCGGGCCTCCGTCAGATCGCCGGCTACCTGCCGGGAGAGTTGAAACGCCCGACTGTTCGGGCGCTGCTCGCAGGTGCGGGCTGGCGTGGATCTCGCGATGGCCGAACGACTTTTGTCCGTGTCGGCTCCGAGTTCGGCCCGGACGGCAGGCTGACGGTGTCGAGCGCCGGGGCGCAAGGGTCTCACCAGCTGTATGCGATGGCCCGTGCGAACGCTTTGGCGGTCACCCCGCCGGGCGTGACAGTCGAGGAGGGTGACGCGGTGGACGTCGTTCTTATTGATTGAGAGCGGCACCGGGGGAGGCCGGCTCGCTTCGAGCCGGTTGTGGGTAGTCTGAAAGGACTTGTGAGCGTAGACCTAGTTGACCCATACGGCCGGATCGTCCGAGACCTTCGGATATCGATAACGGACCGGTGCAACTTCCGCTGCACCTACTGCATGCCCCACGAAGGGATGCAGTGGACGCCTCGTGAGCAGCTGCTGAGCTTCGAGGAACTGACGCGTGTCGCGAGGGTCTGCGTCGAGCGTTTCGGCGTCGAGAGCGTGCGGATCACGGGGGGCGAGCCAACGGTACGCGCCCATCTACCGGTGCTGATAGGCCGCCTCGCTGCTCTCGGCGTCGACCTTTCGATGACCACCAACGGGGCGACGCTCGCCCAATCGGCGGCGGACCTGGTTCGGGCCGGACTGAAGCGGATCAACGTCTCTTTGGACTCGCTTCGAGCCGAGCGTTTCGCTGAGATCACGGGTCGCGATGCCCTCGACAGGGTTCTCGCGGGGATCCACGCGGCGCGCGATGCCGGACTAGACCCGGTGAAAGTCAACTGTGTCCTGGTGCGGGGCGTCAACGACGACGAGATCGTCGATTTTGCTGCGTTCGGGCGCGACCAGGGGGTTGAGGTCCGGTTCATCGAGTGGATGCCCCTCGACGGGGATCACAGCTGGGAAGCCGGTCAGGTGGTTCCCGGTGAGGAGATAGTCGAGGCGATCGACGCTGTATGGCCACTCGTCACCGATTCGGGGTCGCGTCCCCGCGACGCCGCCCCGGCGGAGAACTACAGCTACGTGGACGGGCGGGGAAGCGTCGGGGTCATTGCGAGCGTGACGAAGCCTTTCTGCGAGTCCTGCGACCGGATCCGTCTGACGGCGGAAGGGCAGCTGCGCAACTGTTTGTTTTCCGTGCGGGAGACGGATCTGCGGGGCATCCTGCGCGGCGGGGGCAGCGACGACGACCTCGCTAGCGCGATCGCGGCGGAGGTCGGCCTCAAGTGGGCAGGCCATTCGATCGGCCAGGTGAACTTCGTGAGGCCGGAGCGCAGCATGAGCCAGATCGGCGGCTGACACCCCGGCGCCCGCTGCGAGCGGCCCGCTGGAAGCGGCCGTCGGCGCCGTCGGCAGGGGGAGGCTGCGTTGCGAAAGGGAGGCCGCGTGGCAGGCAGAGGCGGCCCGCCACGCACTCCGGTAGGATCGGGGACCATGTCCGACCACGCCGGTCTTACCCACATCGACCCGCTCGGTCGCGCCCGCATGGTCGACGTCACGCCGAAGGAGGCGACCCACCGCCGTGCTCTCGCACGCGCCAAGGTCTTCATGAAGCCCGAGACGACGGGCAAGGTCGCGGCTAACGCCGTCACCAAGGGAGACGTGCTCGGCGCGGCCCGTATCGCCGGGATCCAGGCGGCAAAGCGAACTGCAGACCTGATCCCGCTGTGCCACCCTCTGCTCGTCGGGGCGGTGACCATCAACTTCACTCTCGGCGAGAACTTCGTCGAGGTCGAGTCGCAGGTAGAGACGGTTGACCGAACCGGCGTCGAGATGGAGGCGTTGACCGCCTGCGCGGTTGCGGCCCTCACGATCTACGACATGTGCAAGTCCGCCGACCGGTCGATGGTCATAGGCGAAATGGCGCTGTGGGAGAAGACCGGAGGCCGCAGCGGCCAGTGGCGCCGGCCCCCTGGCGAGCTTGCTATGCCGCTGGTCAACACCCCGATTGGTTCTATCGCTGACATCGACGCCCTCATCGACTCGGGCGGGTCCGAGGAAGAGTGACGTTCTTTCCCTTTTTCGCGCAGAGTCGCGCATCGGCTAGGGTCGTCCAGCGATCGAGGAGTTGCGGATGAGCCCGGCTGCGTTGCCGGGTTTCGGTTTTGCTGTCGGACGGACGTCATCGCATGGGTGGGGTATCCACCACTTTTGTGGCGCAATGGCGTACCGTCCCTTACATCGGAAGGTTGGCTTAGGAGCTTGACGACGTTGGTTTTGGTGGTCCTCGCAATCGTATGGGCAGTGCTCATCGTCGGCTGGTTCAAGACGCGGACGTCGAATCCGTTCCAGGATTCAGTCGTTTCGTTCAAAAGGAACCTGTCAGTCCTCGAGCGATCGTCGCCGATGAGGATCGCTCCGGCCAACAGGCTCCGTGTTGCCACCCGCCCCGTAACCGCCGCCCCGCAGGGGCTTCGTCGGACTTCGTCGCAGAGCTATGCGAGCGCGGGTCGCCGCCCTGGAATGGCCACCCCGCCAGCACGCCAGGGCGCAAACGCCGTCTCTATGCAGCGCCGCGCGGCCCAGCGCCGTCGCCGCGACGTACTCCTCTCGTTGATGGCCGGAGCGGCCGGTTCGTTCCTGCTCGCCTTGGTCCCGGGTATGTCTGCGGTTTGGGTTGTGCAGATTGGATTCGACGTGCTCATCGCCGGCTACGTGGCGTTGCTCGTACAGATTCGTAACCTGACCGGCGAGAGAGAGCGCAAGGTCAGCTACATGCAGCCCGCCCGTCAGGCGCCGCGACGCCGGTCGTCGTACGACTTCGGCGGCTACGGAGACCTCGAACTCCAGCAGGCGGCGAACTGAGGCCTCCCAGCGATACGCGCTAGCCTTGGGAGTCCCGAACTCGGGGGTGTAGCTCAGCCCGGAAGAGCGCTACGTTCGCAACGTAGAAGTCGTGGGTTCAAGTCCCATCACCTCCACTGTAAAAGTCCTGGTCAGGCCGGTGCCGGGATGAGTGGCATAGGCAGCAGATTTCTGCTGCTACCCTCGTGGGACTCAACGGGACTCAACTGAGTCCCGAGGAACCGAGGGAGTGACCCTAAAATGGCGAACCGTAGGCGGAGACGGGCGCCTAACGACGGCGGGAGCATCGACCAGCGTTCCAGCGGCCGGTGGAGGCTGCGCGTCCGCATGGAAGGCCTCCAGGCGACTTATGGCCTTTACGAAACCGAGGAGGAGGCGTGGCGAGCACAGGCGCGTTGGCGGCTCACCCATCTCCTTCCCGCCGACGACCCCGAGCTGGCCGAGCCGGTCCCTGCGAGTGTCGCTGTGGGCGGTGTCCGTTGTGATGAGTGGTTCGAGCGGTGGCAGAAGGCCAAGGCGGAGCGCCGATCCATAGTACGCGTGGGAGCTGGGCGAGGAGGGGCTCCATCGACTGCAGCTCGGGACCGGGCTCAGTGGCGGCGGTGGTGGATGCCTGCGCTGGGCGGCAGATTGCCTCACACCTTGGTACAAGACGACGTGACCAGCGTCCTTCGGTCGATGGAGGCGGCTGGGCGGGCGCCGAACACGATCCGCACGCACTGGGTGATGATCCGAGCTTTCCTTAACTGGCTCGTGGAAACAGCCGTACTGCAGGCGAACCCGGTTGCTGGCGTTAGTATCGACGTGGACGCTGTCGAGGATCGGGTGAGAGAGATCGTTGTACCCGACTTCGCGTTCCTCGACTTGATGGCGGCCCGTCTTGGGGCTGGCGAAGACCGTCTGATCTTCGAGCTGCTGCTTGGTACCGGTGGTAGGCGTTCCGAGGTTGCTGGGCTGCTTGTCCGGGACGTGGACCTTGCCGCAGGTAGGGTGTGGGTCCGCGAGCCGGTCGTGGAGGTCGAGGGATTGCTCGTGCGGAACCCGACTCCGAAGGGTGGCCATCGGCGGGGGATAATCGTCGGACCGCAGCTGGCCTTGTTGCTCCGCGACCACCTCGGCAAGCGTGGAATGCCCGATCCGGGAATTCCGCTGTTTATCGGATCACGCGGCGGCGGTCTGCGCTGGAACAACTATCTTCGGCGCCGATTCCGGCCTGCCGTGGAGTCGGCTGTGCTCAGGTGGGCCGTGATGGAGCGGCGACGGTTGATGACCAAGGGTTGGGGAAAGCCTGAGGCGACGGCTCATGTGCTCGGCGAGGCCAGGACCCTCCGGCGGCTTACTCCGCATCACCTTCGCCACACAGCGGCGGCCCTTCTGTGGGCAGCGGGAGCCAGTGACATCGAAGTGCAAATGGTCCTCGGACACGCGGATATCGAGACATCCAAGCGTCTCTATGCCCACCTGTTGGCAGGATCCGCCGACAGCGCGGCAGCTCGGGTGGAGCAGCTTCGTGAGGCCCGCCGGGTTTAGCTGGCGCGCAGGCCGTACCGCTGTTTGCGGCGGTTGTGGATGACGTACTCGTCGAGGTCGTTGCGGTGAATGCGGGTGGCGCGGCCGACCTTGATGTACGCGAGTTGGCCATCGGACATCAGGTTTTTGACGGTCCGTAGCGAGACCTGCAGGTACTCCGCGGCCTGTTCGGCGGTGAGCAGCATGGACGTTGTGAGTTCTGGGTCCTTCAGCATGGAGCTGGGCGGAAGGGGATCGTCGCTGGAGGGGTTCCAAGGACCGGCCCCGTGATGGATAGTCACAGTGCCACCGGCAAGTCGCTGACGAGCGCCGGTTGTACCGCGTTGTCGGTGCTCGCTCCCGTGCGGCGAAGTTCCGCCGCACGCTCGCATCGGATCGTGGCCTCCTGGGCTGCCAGGTGGAGGGCGACGTAAGTGGCAGCTGGGATAAGCCCGAACCACGCGCGATCGATTCCGAGAACTCCGGCCCGAGTCCACGCACCAAGGCCGTCGTCTCCCCGTTCGGTGAGCCAGGAGGCCGGATCGTGCTCGTCCGGCAAGACGGTCACGGCAGCTGTGCTTCCCCGGCGGAGCGCGGCGAGGGCATGGCGGTATGCCGAGTCTTGACCCGCAGCATCGCCGTCGAAGCCTAAGACGGGTGGCGCAGGGTGCATGTCGATCACTTGTTGCAGCTGCCCAGCTGACAGCTCGCGACCGGACTGAGTGACCGGACAGAAGCGATCCGTCTGAGCACTGCGGATGGCAGCGACGGCAATGGCCATTGCGTCAAGTGTGCCTTCGACGACGATGACCTG
>JAKCEB010000112.1 GCA_021838305.1 Actinomycetes bacterium
ACACCTCCATCACCACGTGGAAGGTGGTCATCCCGATCCTGACCATCGTCGTCTTCATGCTGTTCAAGTTCCACGGCGGCAACTTCAGCGCAGGCGGTGGCTTCTTCTTGAAGAGCGGAGCGTTCAAGGCGATCCTCAACGCGATCCCTGCGGGAGGCATCGTCTTCTCGCTGCTCGGCTTCGAGCAGGCCGTTCAGATCGCCGGTGAGAGCAAGAACCCCTCGCGTGACGTACCTCGGGCGGTCATCGGCTCGATCATCCTCGGCGGGCTCATCTACGTCCTCGTCCAGGTGGCCTTCATCGGCGCTCTCGACCCGAAGCTTCTAACCGAGGCCGGGACGTGGGCGAACCTCAACGACCCGAAGACCAAGGACGCCGCAATCCTCGCACTCCAAGCGTCGCCGTTCTTCACGGTTGCGAAGCTCGCCGGCATCGGCTGGCTTGCCTGGATCCTGCGGGTGGACGCTGCCGTCTCGCCTGGAGGCACAGCGCTCATCTACCTGACCTCGGCTTCTCGGATCAGCTTCGGCCTCTCCAAGAACGGTTATGTCCCGGATGCCTTCGAGAAAAATAACAAGTTCAAGGTGCCGACGGTCGCAATCCTCGTCACGTCAGCGGTGGGTATCCTGTTCCTGCTGCCCTTCCCGAGCTGGAACAGCATGGTCGGCGTCATCACCTCGGCGTCGGTGATCATGTACGCCGGGGCTCCGCTCGCTCTCGGTGCTCTACGAAAGACGAAAGCCGACCTTCCTCGGTCGTACCGCCTGCCGGCCGCCGAGATCCTTGCGCCCGTGTCTTTCATCCTTGCGAACTGGATCGTCTACTGGTCTGGGTGGGTGACCTACTCGACGTTGATGGTCTTCTTCATCATCGGGGTCATCCTCATCGGTGCCTCGTTCGTGCTCAACCTTAACCCCCACAAGCCTGACATTGATTGGACGGCGGCCATCTGGGTCGTTCCCTACCTTGTCGGGATGGGGATCATCTCGTGGTACGGCCAGTTCGGCACCGGGCATCCTTTTAACGGGTACTACGGCTTCGAGCACATCCTAAACGGGGGCACCCTGTCGATCCCCTTCTATGTGGACCTCCTGGTCGTGGCCGTGTTCAGCCTCGTGATCTACTACGGGGCGCAGAACTTCAAGCTCCCGACGTCGCAGGTGGACAAGTACATTGCGGAGGTGTACCCGGCCCCGGCCGAATAGGCCCTGCGCCGAGACTCGACAACTCTGGGGTGCCGGTCGCCGCGTTCGATTCGAGCGTCGTGCGGCCGGCACTTCTATGTTCAACCTGCGCCACCCGGACATGGGGCTGTAGCTTCTAGGCATGGCCGTCGGAAACTCTCAACAAATGGACAGCTTCGGCGCTCGATCGAAGCTAACGGTAGGCGAGCGAGGCTACGAGATCTTTCGCCTCGACTCGCTCCAAGGGTTCGGGCGCCTACCGTTCTCGCTCAAGATCCTTCTGGAAAATTTGCTTCGCCACGAGGATGGGGTGACCGTCACGGGCGGCGACGTCGAGGCGCTTGGCGCATGGGATCCCGCGAGTGAACCGGACCGTGAGATCGCTTTTGCGCCTGCGCGGATTCTCATGCAGGACTTCACCGGGGTGCCGGCGGTGGTCGACCTCGCAGCGATGCGCGACGCCATGCGGGCACTGGGCGGCGACCCTGCCCGTGTGAACCCCCTGATACCGGCCGAGCTGGTCATCGACCATTCGGTGATCGCCGACTTCTATGGTTCACCGAGCGCGTTCGCGAAGAACGCCGAGCTCGAGTTCGAGCGCAACGAGGAGCGCTATCGCTTCCTTCGCTGGGGCCAGGAGGCTTTCGACACGCTGAAAGTCGTCCCGCCGGATACCGGCATATGCCACCAGGTGAACCTGGAGTACCTTGCCCGGGTCGTCTTCACCGACGACGACGGGCGCGCCTACCCCGACACGCTTCTCGGCACTGACTCCCACACGACCATGATCAACGGCCTAGGCGTGCTCGGTTGGGGGGTCGGGGGTATCGAGGCGGAGGCGGCGATGCTCGGCCAGCCGGTTTCGATGCTGACGCCTCGCGTCGTCGGATTCAAGCTCACCGGCGAGCTCCCATCGGGCTCGACTGCAACCGACCTTGTGCTGACCGTCACCGAGATGCTCCGCTCTCATGGGGTGGTCGGGAAGTTCGTCGAGTTCTACGGGGAGGGAGTTTCGTCGGTCCCCCTCGCCAACCGGGCGACGATCGGCAACATGTCCCCCGAATACGGATCGACGTGCGCCATCTTCCCGATCGACAACGAGACGCTTCGCTACCTGCGCCTGACCGGTCGAAGCGCCGAAAGGGTCGCGCTCGTCGAGGCTTACGCCAAAGAGCAGGGACTCTGGCACGACCCGTCGCAGCACCCGGACTTCTCCGAGCGGCTGAGCCTCGACCTGTCTGAGATCGTTCCTTCCATCGCGGGGCCCGCGCGGCCACAGGACCGTGTCCGTCTCGACCAGGCGGCGCAGCGCTACCCGGCGGCAGCGGCGAGAGTTCTCGGAAAAAACAGCGACGACGGTGCGCCATCGGCGCCCACCCCGGTCGCTCTCGAAGACGGCACCAGTTTCGACGTCGACCACGGCCATGTGGTGATCGCAGCGATCACCTCGTGTACCAACACGTCCAACCCTTCGGTCATGGTGGCCGCCGGGCTTCTAGCCAAACGTGCCGTGGAACGCGGGCTCGCCACGAAGCCGTGGGTCAAGACGAGCCTCGCGCCAGGCTCGACTGTGGTCATGGACTATCTGAAAGCTGCGGGACTCGTCGAATACCTCGACAAGCTCGGCTTCGACCTCGTCGGCTTCGGCTGCACCACCTGCATCGGAAACAGCGGCCCCCTGGCCACGCCGATCTCGGCGGCGATCAACTCTTCGGACCTGGCTGCGGTCGCCGTGCTCTCAGGGAACAGGAACTTCGAAGGCCGCATCAGCCCCGACGTGCGTATGAACTACCTGGCTTCGCCGCCGCTCGTCGTCGCCTATGCGCTCGCAGGCTCGATGTCGGTCGACTTGACCCGGGAGCCGCTCGGCTTGGACGCGGAAGGCAAGCCGGTGTATCTCGCTGAGATCTGGCCGTCGCCAGCAGAGGTGGCCGACGTCGTCGGCTCGTCCATCGAACCTGGAATGTTCGCCACGTCGTACGGCTCGGTATATGACGGCGACGAACGCTGGCGGGGCCTGGACGTCCCCGCAGGTGACGCATACGTGTGGGACAACAAGTCGACGTATGTTCGTAAGCCGCCGTACTTCGACAGCATGTCGATGACGCCTGAGCCGCTCAGCGACATTACGGGGGCGAGGGTCCTGGCGAAGCTCGCCGACAGTGTCACCACCGACCACATCTCCCCGGCGGGCAACATCCGACGCGACGGACCGGCCGGGCGGTGGCTCGCAGACGGCGGCGTGGACGTCGCCGACTTCAACTCCTTCGGAGCGCGACGCGGCAATCACGAAGTCATGATCAGGGGCACGTTCGCGAACATCAGATTGCGCAACCAGCTGGCACCCGGCACTGAAGGGGGAGTGACCCGGCACCTGCCCGACGGAGAAACGATGCCGATCTACGACGCGTCGATGAGATACCAAGCCGACGGCGTCCCACTCGTCATCCTTGCGGGCAAAGAGTACGGGTCGGGGTCGTCGCGCGACTGGGCGGCGAAGGGCACCGCCCTCCTCGGGGTCAAGGCCGTCCTCGCCGAAAGCTTCGAGCGTATCCACCGTTCAAATCTCGTTGGGATGGGCATCGCTCCCCTGCAGTACGGCGAAGGTGACACGGCTGACAGCCTGGGATTGACGGGGGAGGAAGTTTTCGACGTGGCGGGAATCGCGAGCGCGGGATATGAAGGTCCTATGCCGCGCTCGCTGTCGGTGACGGCGACGCGAACTGATGGAACTAAGGTCGACTTCAGAGTCACGCTGCGCATCGACACCCCCAAGGAGGCCGACTACTACCGACACGGAGGGATTCTTCCCTACGTGCTGCGCCAGCTGCGGGGCGCGTAGCAAACTTGCCCGGCTTCCGGACGGGACGGTCTGAGCTAGCGTTGGCTGCATGGGCCAAGCGGCAGCCTTCTTCGACCTAGACCGGACTCTTCTAGCCTCAGCGAGCGCTCCCGTTCTGCACGCTGAGCTGGTCAAGGCCGGACTGGTGAGCGAGCGGCGGGTTCCAGGTAGCCCGGCGCTCGTCGGCTTGTACAACCGCTTCGGTGAGACGACGCCGGCCATGCTTATTGCACGTGCTGCTGTGCTCGGATCGAGGGGTCACGCTACGGCCGACGTCGCTGCGGCAGCTGAGACGGCCGGCGAAATCCTGGAGCAGCTCATCGCTCCCAGGGCAAGGACCTTGATCGAGGAACAGCGCTCCAAGGGCCGGGCCCTTGTCATGGCGACGACGACACCCGCGCACCTCGTAACACCCCTTGCATTGCGGCTGGGCTTCGACGACGTCGTCGCCACCCGCTACGGCACCTACGTCGGCGACGACGGGGTAAGGCGTTTCAATGGGCGCCTCGACGGGGGGTTCGTTTGGGGCGCCGGCAAGCTACTCGCAGTTCGGCGCTGGGCGTCCAAGGCCGGAATCCGTTTGAAGGATTGCGCTGCGTTCTCTGACAGTATCTACGACGTCGGGCTCCTCGCCGCAGTCGGGGAGGCCTGCGCCGTCAATCCCGACATCAGGCTCGCACCGATAGCGCACCTGCGCCGCTGGCCAATCGTTCATTTGGAAGCGCCGCCGGGGGTCCCGAAAGTCCTAGGCGTGGAGCCTCTCGACCTGGTGCGGTTGGCGTTGCCGCACATCGCGGCCCCGTTTGCCCGTTTCGAGATCTCCGGGCTCGACAACATAGCTCCGAGTGGTCCTGTGATAGTGGCGGCGAACCACCGTAGCTATTTCGATCCTGTTGCCTACGGGCTGGCAGTGCTGGGGGCGGGTCGTTATCCGAGGGGCATGGCAAAGAAGGAGCTTTTCGACGCGCCCGTGGTGGGCCCTCTTCTACGTGCTGGAGGCGCAATCTGCGTGGATCGCGACGGGAACGCCAGAAACGCGTACCATCAAGCAGAGGACGCCCTGCGGGCGGGAGAGGCCGTCCTGATCGCACCTCAAGGTACGATTCCAAGAGGGTCGGCTTTCTTCGACCCTGAACTGGTGGGCAAGACAGGCGCGGCGCGCCTTGCCGCGGCGACTGGGGCGCCGGTGGTCCCGCTCGGCTTGTGGGGCACTGAAGCGGTGTGGCCCAGGTCGACGCGGCTCCCGAAAGTCCCCGTGCTCGGAAGGCAACCGACAGTTTCGGTCCGTGTCGGCAAGCCAATCACGGGTTTGACGGGTCGCGACGCAGAAGCCGACACCCGGCGTATCATGGCAGCGATATCCGAGCTTCTCCCGCTCGAGGCGCGCCGGCGGCGCGAACCGTCACCAGACGAGCTCGCAAGCACATTCCCCGCATGACGGGAATCTACAGAAATTTCGGCGGTATGCCGAGTTACCACACATGGACTATGAGGCTGGCATGAGCGACAATCCTTACCACGAACACGAGTCGGAAGGCTGGGGGGATGGCGGCCATCAGGCTGAGCCCCAGGAGTGGGGTCAGACCCACGAGGAAAGCCACTTCGACGAGGGAAGCGGCGGCGAAGGCGAAGGTTCGCCGGAGTGGTCCGATACCGCATCCGCATCCGAATCCGCCAACGAGCAGACAGCTCCCGAGGGCGAGGAAGCAGCTTCCGATTCGGGAGAGTCGCCTCAGGCCAGTGACGGGGACACCTCCGATGTGCTCGCCCAAGTAATCGCGAGGGTATCCGAGGACATGACCATTCTCAACGAGGCCGCGGAGCAGACCGCTCGTCTGCGCGCTGCAGCGGAGCAAACTTTGGAGAGTAACCTCACTGCGTTGCGCTCGGCTCACGAGCGGATTGCTGCGGAACGGGCCTCGCTCGCGACATTGCGCGCCGAAGCCGACGCCGCTCTTCAAAAGGCCAATGAGGAGTCCGCTCAGATGGTCGAGGCTGCGCGCTCGGAGGCTGATCGAATCACCTCCGAGGCGAGGTCTGAGGCCGACGGCATTGTCAGCGAGAGCCGTAGCCGAGCCGAGGAACTAATCGTCTCCGCACGAGCGAATGCCGAGACACTGCGCAATGAAGCGCGGGCTTCGGGTCAGGCCGAACTGGAGTCGTTGAAGCAGGAATTTCGTGCGCGCGTTATGGCGTTGAGCGAGGCTCTCGGGGCGGCCTCGTCGAGCCTCGGCCGCTTTTTGGACACGGACGCCGGAACGTCCGGGAACTCCTGAGTCTGAGTCGCTTCCAGCCTGATGGACTCCTCTCCGACTTCTTCGCCGTCCGGCGGTCCCGGCGACGTCGGAGACCCCATAACCTCTGTCGAGGGCTCTGACATGGGTGATTCGGGTGTGCGTTCCACACTCGATCAGCTTGCGGCGCTGATGGCCCAGGCGGAGGAGCTGGCCTCGTGGGCGTCAGCTTCGACGCCTGCCTCTGTCCTAGCCGAGGCCACCCACGTCGAACGACGTGAGCCGGAGCGGCTGCTGTCACCAGATGCCGAGGTGGCGGCGCAGCCCGAACCAGAGCCGACACCTGAGGTCGTTTCGGAGATGACGCCTGAGCCCGAGCGCGTAGTCGTTTCGGAGATGACGCCTGAACCCGAACGCGTAGTCGTTTCGGAGATGACGCCTGAACCCGAGCTGCAGGCTGCAGCCGAGCTACCACCGGAGTCCGCTGACCCTGACACCGGCCCAGTCGAGTCCGCTGACCCTGACACCGGCCCAGTCGAGTCCGCTGACCCTGAAGCAGATCCGGTCGGCTCCACGCTGGCTGCGATGATCGCGGACTCTCGGATCGCCGCTGCTGTGGTCGTCGGTGAAGGATCGAGCGAAGTGGCCGGGACTTTGACAACGATGACCGAGTCGTCGCTCGCAGAGCTCGGCTTGCTCGCGCCGCTAGGGGCGATCCTCGAGGTCACGACTGTAAACGGGGAGTACCGAGCACTTCGAGCTGGTAGCTGGGCTCTAGCTCTAGAAGTTGGCCCCGGAGCGACAGCGGAAGTGGATGCACTACTCGACGAGCTGCTGGCGGCGAGCGGGGATGGAGCGTCCGGGGACCACCCGTGAGCGAGTTGGTCGTCGTCCTCATCGGCGTCCTTGCGTTTGGTGGATCGATCCTAAGGAAACTTCGCCAGAACCGCCGCCCGCGCCAAGCGGAAAGTGGGCAGGGGAAGGTCGGCGGGCAGCCTCAGGCGGCCACCTCGACGCCCGAGCCGTTGGCAAACCTGAACCCTCCGGGCGGACGCTTGGCTGTCCCTGTGGAGCCGCCCGATCCGCTGGTAGTCGCAGTATGCGCTGCGATGCCGGTCGAAGTCACGTCGGTGCGGCTGCGATCCGCCGCCGGGATCAAGACTCTGTACTGACTTTTCCTGCCCGGCCCACAGCCCGGCATTAACGAGGAGCGGTCCAGGGCCATCCTTTGGTGGAGGAGCTAGCGCCTCCACCCGACTTCGTTCTAGTGAGCGCCCAGGATCTGCGCCAGGCAGGCGCGTCGGGACCCGACAGGGTCGGCGTGGCCGAAACACCGGCACGCAGCCGGGACGCATACCAGTCGCTCACGAGCTCGTCGGCCAGAGCGGCGATCGAATCCTCGATAGCGGTGGCAAACGCGCGAGCGTCACCGTCCGCCGGGGGAAACATAGGCGCACCAAAGTTGACGGTGACCTTGCCAGTTTTTACACGTCTGGCGCCCTTTGGCAGGATACGCCCAGTGCCCTCGACGTAAAGCGGTATGACCGGCTTCTCGCTACGAATCGCCAACCATGCGGCACCTGCCCGATGCGCCTGGCCCCATCCGTCAGGACTTCGTCCGCCCTCTGGGAAGATGAGCATGCTCCAGCCGTCGTCGAGCAGCTCCGTGGCGCGACGTGCAGAAGTTCGCGACACCCGCTGGCGTTCCATCGGAACAGCGTTAAGCGTCAGGGCTGACATTACCGCCTTCAGTTTCGTGTCGAAGAAGTAGTCCGCCGCCCCTGCTACGAACAGCTCGTCGCGCCAGCGCTGCGGTATGACCGCCATTAGCAACGGAGCGTCCAGGTGGCTGGAATGGTTGGCGGCGAAGATGACCGGCTCGTCGAGGTGCGCCACTCGGTCGAGGCCCCTCACCGTGGGAGAAGTGATTGCTCGCACGACCGGGTTCGTCAGAGACGTCTGGATCACCGACCGCGAAATGCGCGCGAGCGGGGAGCGCGCCCAGTCGCTGTCGTAGTGTACGCCGAGTTCGCGCTCGGCCGGCGGTAGAGGGACGCCTCCGGGCCACGATGGGGCGCCGAATGGAAACCGCGGGGAGACTTTGAGCAGTGAGCGGACGGCGCTGCCATTCGCCTTGTCGAAAGGCAGAGTGACTGCGAGGCGTCGCTTCGGGGGTGTTCCGCCGGGAAGTTGCGTGTTCAATGCACGTCTGCGATCATGATAGGCGGGCAGTGAAAGTGGCTGATGGTGGCGTCGCGTCCCACCACGTCGGACGCTATCTCGAATGCGTCGGCGAGCGTCGTAGCAGGGGAGAAGCCCAGCCTGCGTACGGCTTTCGGGTCACCGCCGACGACGACGACCCTGCCAAGGTGCTCGAGTGCGTGCGCACCCCAGTACCACATGTAGAAAGGGTGCACGCCGTGGTAGGCGTGACTTGTCCGGTACAGATGGCGGTACCAGTCGTCGGTAGCGAAGCGTTCCTCGTATTTCGCCTCTATCACCGCCGGGTCCGTCGTCTCGGAGAGAACCTCCTCGAAGAAGTCGATGTATGAGGGGTGATGCACCGGGTGAAACGCCCACGGGGTCGGATGCGACAGTATCGCCACGCCGCCTTTGCGGACGATTGGCATACCCCGGTAGAGGTTGAAGAGATACCCGAGTCCCATGCACATCACGAGGATCGGGTTCATGATCGAGTTGACGTTGTAGGGACAGATGTGGGGCAGCCCGAAGATCGCGATGTCGGTCTGGCCTTGCACGTCCACGAGTTGCTGGCGGTGCACCACCCGGGTGGTCGCTGCGTGCACCGCTTCCACCTCGCCGGCGTGTACCGAGGTCAGGGCGTGCGGGGCTTTGATCGCCTGGAACATCGAACGTGCACTTCGCGGCGGCATCACCGACAGCGCCTTTGAGGATGCAACGAAGCCGGCCCTGTCACGCAGCGACCATTCCCATT
>JAKCEB010000113.1 GCA_021838305.1 Actinomycetes bacterium
GGTGCCGAGGGCGCAGACGGTACCGCCGATTACCTCGGCTATCGTCGCTGCTGCTCCGAGTAACTCGCGGGTGACTAGAGCGCGCCCTGGCTCGCAGAGCACAGCGACAACAGGACCGCCCGGCTCGCGTCCGTCGGGAACCCTAGCGGCGACGTTGTTGGCACGGGGGATGGCTGGGGATCTCGTGGCAAGCAGAGCTACGGCGTCGCGAACTTGTTCAGCAGGTCGCCCGGTGCCTTTCCATCCGAGGCGCTCGACGCGGCTTGATCGGACCTCCCCCACCCGGGTACGACTTCCTTCGGCTCCGAAGGGTCCATGGCCGAGCGCTGTGGCGTCGAGCTCCACGATCCTCTTCGGGTCGACCGCGGCTCGCTGTTCGAGTGTCGCTTTTGCCGGAGAACAAAGTCGCTCCGCACATGACACGACTACGGGTAACTCGACCTCGATCGTCGACCAGCCGTCGTCGTCCTCACACTCGATGTGGACGCTTCTCCCGATCAACTCTATTGATCGCGCACCAGCGACGAAGGGAAGCCCGAGGAGTTCTGCTAGCTGTGGTGGCACCTGGCCAGTGTCGGCATCGACGGAGTTACGTCCCGCAAGGATCAGATCAAACGGGCTGCAGGTCGCCATTGCCCGAGCCAGGGCGCGTGCGGTCGCCAGGGTGTCCGAGCCGGCGAGCGACGGGTCGCTGATCAGCACACCTCGATCCACGCCACTTGCGAGAGCATCGCGGAGACAGTCAGCTGAACGTGGCGGTCCCAGAGTAAACGCAGTGCTACGACCGGACATTCCACGGGCCAGTTCGACGGCTTTGGCGATAGCTCTGCGGCAGTAGGGGTTCGTCTCCAAGTCGACTCCGTCGCGCACGAGGCGCATGTCTGTTCCGAGCGACATTGTCTCAACCCGTGGCACTTGTTTGATCAGGATCGCCACATTAAGCTGAGTATCTGCGAATTCCACATTAAGACCTTCCCTGCATGGCTCTTCGAAGGTGCTCACGCTGGCCTCGCGACACCGACAGCCGCGCCAACCCCGTAGGCGATCGCAGCAGCGCTACCGGACAGAAGAACCTGGCGCAGGCTCGAACGCAGCCGCGAACGTCCTGTGAAACCGGCGAGGGCGATCCCGATAGCCACGGCGAGCAGCACCGAAACGGTGACCGTTGCGATTGTTGCTGGCGACCCCGACAGCACGAGCCAAGGAAATAGCGGCACGATGGCTCCGACCGCGAACGCCGCAAATGACGACGCAGCCGCGGCAATCGGGGATCCGAGAGAGTCAGGCGAGATCCCCAACTCCTCCCTTGCGTGGGTAGCGACAGCAAGATCGGTGTCTCTCATCAGCGCAGTGGCCACCACGTCGGATGTCTTTGCATCCAAGCCACGGTTACGGTACAGCTCCGCGAGCTCTGCATGCTCGTCTTCAGGGTTCTCCTCGATCGCGCTTCGCTCGGTAGCTATCTCCCGTTGGAATAGTTCGCGCTGGGCCTGCATCGAAACGTATTCGCCCAGAGCCATGGAGCATGAGCCGGCGGATAGCGCTGCTAGACCGGCGAGGCGAACCACTCCGGCCGAAGGGTGCGCTCCGGCCAGTCCGAAGATCAACGATGCGTTCGTTACCAGTCCGTCGCTGATGCCGAACACGGTCGCACGTGCTGCGCCTCCGGTGACATCTCGGTGACCCTCGTGGGCATGGTGCTCGGGGCGTCTATTCGCGCCGAGCGCTTGTCTTATGTTGGGCATTTGGTCCTTTCGATGTGGTGGATGTCAGGCGATTCAAGGGCGGCACGCGAACCGATCCGCACTGTGACGACGGCGCCACCGGCTGGATGGTCCGCAAGGGTGACTTGGCCGTCGTGAGCGACGACGATTAGTCGAACGAGAGTGAGGCCAAGGCCACATCTTTGGTGTTCAACGCGGTTCGTGCGGCCACCGCGCACGAACGGCTCGAAGGCATTCGCCAGCAGATCGGGTCCGAATCCAGGTCCGTGATCTCTCACTTGCAGTATTGCTCCCTCCTCGGCCGACCGAAGCGTGACGGTCACTGCCGACCCATGTGGGGCATGTCTGATTGCGTTGCCGACGAGGTTGTCGACGACCTCACGGATCCGATCGGCGTCGATGTCGACGTCAACCCCCGCGTCGGAATCGAACGCGATAGCTACGCCTGCCGCTTCCGCAGAGGCGCGTTCGTCCTCGAGAGCTGCAATGACTATCGGTTCGAGGCTCTGATGGCGTCGACGGACCAGGAGGGTCGCTTCTTGACCTAGGGCTATTAAAAGCAGTCCTTCCGTGATCCTTGTCAGTTGGTCTACCCGGCCTGCCAAGCGCCCCAACCCTTCGTCAACTTCGGCGCGCTGACGGGACGGCTCTGCTATCCGCTCCAACTCTGCTCTCATACCTGCCAGCGGTGTCCGCAGTTCATGGCTTGCTGCCGAGACGAAGCGTCTTTGATGCTCGGCTGAAGCGCGTGACCGCTCGAGAAGTCCATTGAGTGTGGCTGCCAGGGCAGCTAGCTCGTCGCGGGTGCGGGGAATCTGGAGATAGTCGTCCGGCGGTCCCTGGCACATCTGTTCAGCCTGCGCGCGTAGCTCATCGACGGGCCGGAGCGCTCGACGTGCGAGCACCCATGCGCCGATTGTGGCGAGAACTACCGCTATGGCCCCTCCGAGGAGGAGTGCGTAGCGTACCCGACGAAGCGAATCGTCGACTTGGTCGAGGGATCCTCCTACAACGACGACCTCGCCCGGTGTGGCCGTGACCGCCTCGGCTAGGAGCAGGTGGGGGCTGTGCCACTGAGGCAGACTCCTACGAAGCCATACTCCGGTTCCGACGGTATGCGCTACACGCGTTGGAGAGACTAGGTCGACGCGACCCGCTGCAACGGTCGTGTAGCGCAGCGACCCATCGACGACGACTTGTATGACAGCTTCATCGGCTGCGGGGATGACGCTTTTTCCGGGAGCGGTCAAGTCGAATGAGCGCTGCGCGAGAGCCATCTCGACTCGGCCGGCCCGACGCTGCAGAGCATGTGCGAGCGTCGCTCGTGTAGCCGATGCAAGGTATGCGTCGAATGCAAAGCCGGCACAGCCGCAAAGGACACAGGCGACGACCGCGACCGCTAAGGAGATCCGTAATCGCAGGGTCATCTAGTGGTCGTCCGCGACGAGTAGGCGCCAGCCAAGCCCGAAGACTGTCTCGATGGTCCCCGCCCCGCCGGCCGCTTCCAGCTTCTTGCGTAACTGCGAGAGGTGGTAGTCGATGCTGGTATCCGACATGATGCTATCTGGATTCGACATTGCGCCTCTGATCGTCCTGCGGGTGAGAACCAGACCGGGCATCGACAAGAACGCCCTGAGCATGTCTTTCTGGCGTGGCCCTAGATCGAGGTCGACCCCGCGGTATGTGACTCGGTCAGTCGCCTGGTCGAAGCGGATCCCTGACACTTGTAGTATCGCGTCGGGCCCCGTCGCTTCGGCTCTTTCGTTCGCTTTTATCCTCGCGGCGCTGCCGCGACGGAGCACTGCCCGTATCCGAGCGACCAACTCCGACAGCCCGAACGGTTTGACCAGATAGTCGTCTGCTCCCGTCGCAAGACCGCGGAGAATTGAGTCATGTGTCCCAAGCGCTGTCAGGATAAGCAATGCAACACCTGGTCGAGCGCTGCGCAACCAGGTGCACACCTCGTATCCATCGACACCGGGAAGCATCAGGTCGACGAGCGCCACGTCGAACTTCTCCGAGGCGAGGAGTCCCAATGCCATTTCGCCGTCAAGGGCCACAGTCACATCGAAGAACTCGTCGACGAGACTCGCGCGGACGACTTCCGCAAGGTCTGTATCGTCCTCGACGACGAGCACCCGAGCCAACCACCCACTGTCCGCGTCGGTTGACACCAGACTCGCCGTAGCACTCACAACAGTCGGTCAGATCTGACTCGCGCCACGCATGTAGCTGTCGCCCTGCGAATCGAGTTTGGCTAACCCCGAAGCGACGCTCTCCTTCCCCGTAACGATCTGCTGGAACGCTGCGTCGAGAACGGCCTGGACTTCGTTGTAGCTGTCGCTCACAGGGCGCGGAACCGTATAGGGGGATGTGGCAGCCGAGATAGACGCTGCAAGCCCGGGATGGCTCGCCAGGAAACTCGATGGGACAGCCGCAACACCCGACTTAGTTTCGGGGGCATAGCCGGTCTGCACCGCCCAGAATGCCTGCTGGGAAGGCTGGAACCACCACTGCACGAACGTCCATGCGGCACTATCCTGTGCCGCGGTGTGGCCTTTAGGTAGGACGAAGCCGAGCCCTTGGGCGAGGTTGGCGGCATGCCCGGTGGAGCCGGCCGGTTCTACGAAAGCACCAACCTTGAATTTTCCGCCGACCGCATCGAGGACTTTCTGGTATCCAGCGGAGGTCCCATCGATCATCGCCATGTGCCCTGAAGCGAGATCTGCTCGGAGCGTCGTGCCGTGACCGAAAACGAGATCACCGTTCTTGTACAACGACCTGAAGTAGGAGAACGTCGTATTGCCTGCTGCATTGTTGAAGTTCACCGCTTGGCCCACAGAGTTCCCTCCGGCGAGCAGCGTGCCGCCATTGCTCATGAAAGCAGGGAGGATGTGTGCGGAGGAGTCCTTCCAGCCGAGGGGTATCACACCCGACGCCTTCACCTTGGCTGCGTCCGCTGCAAGCTGCGTCCAAGTCGCAGGGGGAGACGTGATCCCAGCGGCCTGAAACATCGTCTCGTTGTAGAACACTTCCGACAGCTTGAGGTCGGTCTGAAGGCGGTAGTGCTCTCCGCCGACAGTTCCATTGGCCCACACTGCCGGAACTACATTGGCCTTGGTGAACGTCGAGCTTCCCTGTAGGTAGGAGTTCCACGGTACTAGTGCTTTTCCTGAGACCAGTGGACCGTCGTAGTGGCTGATTTCGGCCAGGACGGGAGCGTTACCTGCCGCTACTGCGGCGAGGAGCTTCGAGGATGCCTTGGTGATGGTCAGTGACACCTGGACTGACGGGTGCGACGCATCGAACTGCTTGACTAGTGCCGCCATCGCGTTTCCCACAGGACCGCCATTGTGCGACTCCCATAGCGAGAAACTTACCGGCGCAGCGGTAGTTGAAGGCGACGATGTGGGATTAGCGTTCGCGCTCTTCGCAGTAGAGCCACACGCAGCCACCACGACTGCAGCTGCGCCCGCCGCCACTACAGTCCGCCATTGTGCCTGTACAGCTGTTCGGACGCTACATGTACCAGACCTGTCGCGGATCGAATGATTCTGAGTATCAAGCATTGTATTCCTCTCTATGTCGACGCCAAGTTGCGTCAATAGGGTCGTAACAGCAATCAAGTGCAACTTTCGGATTCCAACACCGGAGTAGCTGACGGGAATCGGCCACCTAGTCCGCCTACTGGTTCACTCCGCCGTCTCGCCCTGCCACCCCCGCCACGATGTGGCGTTGGAGGAGAATGAACAGCACTACGATAGGCGCCAGGGCGATTATCACGGCGGAGGTCAACTTCCGCCAATTTGCCTCGAACGTTTGCATGTAGTGGCTCAACGCCACTTCAATCGGCTGGACCGAATGCGACGAGGTCATGATCAGTGGCCATTGGAACTGGTTCCATGACGAGATGAAGGTCAGCAGCACTACCGTAAGTACTGCAGGCTTTGCCAGTGGAATAGCAACCCTATAGATATAGCGAAGGTGGCCCACGCCCTCGAGTCGAGCGGCCTCCCAGTATTCACGGGGCAGACTCTTGAAGAACTGGCGGAACAGAAACACGCCGAACGTGCTGGCGGCGAAGGGGAGTATCTGAATGAGATAACCGTTGAGTAGATGCAAGTCGAGTGCCACAGCGTACTGAGGTATCAGAAGGGCTTGGCTAGGCAGCATCATCACGCCGACGATCATCAAGAAGAGAAACGACGATCCCCGAAATTTCAATTCGGCCAGCGCGTATCCTGCCATGGCCGACGTCGCCACGACTAGTGCGACTGTTGCTCCCGCGATCAGGACTGTATTCAGGATGTAATGAAACCAGTGCGTATGAGTCAGCACATACGCAAATGCTCCCAGGTGAAATGCCGGAGTGAAGCGTGGTGGGATAGAGAACACACCGCCGTGAGAGTTGAAAGCGGTGACCAGCACCCAATACAGCGGGAAAGCAAAGAGGGCAGCGATTGCGATGACCGCTGCGCGACGGAGGAGACTGCGAATGGACATCTCTAACCCTTCCTACCGGTAGAACACGATGCGGTCTGAGATCCATTTCTGGATAAGTGTCAGGAGAAGAATGATGCCGAAGAGAACGAGGCTCATTGCTGCAGCCAGACTGAAATGCTCGTAGATGAAAGCCGTCTGATAGACGAGCACGGCGTCGGTGGTTGTAGCGAAGGCCGGTCCGCCGGCCCCGCCGTGGGGTCCGCCGGTCATCGTATAGATTTGAGAGAAGGCTTGCCAGGTGCTCACCGTGCTGAGCACGACCACAAAGAACGTGGTGGGCGAGATCAGAGGCCAGATGATCCTACGGAAGATCCGAGGCCGCTTGGCCCCTTCGAGGCCTGCGACTTCAATCAACTCGCGAGGGACTCGCGAGAGACCTGCGAGGAAGATGATCACATACAGCCCGAGCGAATGCCACAGCGAGTCGATCATCACTGCCGGCAGTGCCCAGTGAACACTTTCGAGCCATCCGAGGGCCGGAAGATGCACGCTCGTGAGAAGATAGTTAGCGAGGCCGAAATGCGGGTTGAAGATCCACACCCAGATTATCGAGGTGGCAACGATCGGGGTGACGTGTGGCAAGAAGACCGCTGCGCGCCATACGCCCCCCTTACGGATGCCGACACCCTCTCGGAGCAGCAGTGCAATTCCCAGGGCAAGCAGTGTGGTTGCCGGGATCATGACAACCGTGTAGTAGGCCGAGGTGAGAAGCGAATGCCAAAACAACGGCTGGTGGATGAGGATTCTGAAGTTTCCGAGACCGACGTACTTTGTGGCGCTCGAGAGAATGCTCCAGTGGAAGAAGGCTATGTAGATTAGGAAGCCGGCCGGGATGTAGAAGAAGGCGACGAAGACCGCTATTGCGGGAAACATGAGACCGTAGGCGACGAGACGGTTCTTCAGGCTGCTTAGACGCCGGAAGCCGGGGTTCGCCCGACGCTTACCGGCTGGCGCGGGGATGGCGGTGAGTAGTTCGGAGTCGGGGACCTGGGAGAGCGTGACACTCATTGACAGATCACCCGACGACTATTCCATCCGCAGCGAAGTCAGTCGCTGGGTTCGGCAACGTCAGACGTTCGGGGTCGGAAAGTCTTGTTGAACTGCCAGTTCTTGGTACGGGAGTCGACGTCGAGATCCGTCGACCAGTCCCCAGGTCGAATAGGTGGAGGGACTCCGGAAGCGCTCCAAGTACCAGCTGGGCCCCCGCCTTGTGTCGCGAGTCGGGAGCAAGCCGAGATACGAGTCGTTCACCGCCTCCTGAAGTACCGAGTTTCGCATGCAGATGTACGTGGCTACCGAGGTGTTCTTGGAGCTCCACCCTGCACGCGAACTGTGCGCTACCTCGCTCAACTTCCGTGGTTAGGTCCTCCGGGCGGACCCCGAGCATCATCCCGCCAGGGGGAAATTCGTCAATAGCTTCGAGAAATCCCTGCGGAAGCTGAATTCCATCGCCGCGCTCGACCGAGTCCCCGGCGTCGGGGCCTGACAGCGGCCACAGGTTCATGCCGGGAGAGCCGATAAATCGGGCGACAAACGTGTCGGAGGGCGCGGAGTAGACAACAGACGGCTCGTCTACCTGCCGTACGTGGCCACCTTCCATGACAACGACCCGATCTGCGAGGGTCAGCGCCTCGTTCTGGTCATGTGTCACATAGATCGTGGTGATGCCGAGTCGCGCGTGCAAGCGGGCCAGCTCCAGTCGTGTTTGCTCCCGCAAGTTTGAATCGAGGTTCGACAACGGTTCGTCCATCAAGAAGACCACCGGGTCGCGCACCAAAGCCCGGCCGAGCGCCACTCGCTGACGCTGACCACCAGATAACTGGCGTGGCCTGCGTCCAAGAAGATCGTCGAGGTCAAGAATGCCCGCGACTTCTCCGACCCGCCGCCGGGCTTCGACCCGCCCGATACCCCGGGAACGCATCCCAAACGAAAGATTGTCAAAGACGGTCATGTGCGGATAGAGCGCGTAGTTCTGGAACACCATCCCCACATTGCGTTGATCGCCCGGGACATCGTTCATCAGACGACCGTCGAATAGCAGCTCGCCCGACGTGAGCTTCTCCAGGCCTGCGATCATTCTGAGAGTCGTCGTCTTGCCACAGCCAGACGGGCCAAGTAGAACGACGAATTCGCCATCCTCGATCTCGAGATGAATGTCGTCGACAACAGGAGTGCCGTCCTTCTCATAGACTTTGCTCGCACCCTTTAGCTGAATTTTCGCCAACGCCTCGACTCCCAGTGCGTGTCGTCGCTCATCACGACGCAAGCTACAAGGTCAAGGTTTCGTCGCAATGGCCGCAGGTCGACCGCAAGGCAAACAAGTGGTGAACAATTCATGAGGAACGGGTGAAGCGATGCCCAACCGCCGGACATATCCGGACATTTCAGCTCAGTAGTGCGCACCTAGATCGGCTCTTGTCGCCTGTTTCCTTCTTCGCCGCCATAGAAGGACTAACGATCTGCTGATCGGTCATTAAGTCCCGCCTTCGGGCATCCCGCCAAGCGGGAGACCGGTAGCGCTGTTACAGCGGCGACCGACTCGCTCGCCGAACTCCCGGCGAGGGATGCGGGCGCCGTGCTTGGATCAGATGCCGGGTCGAGTACGCGACGAAAGGTTCGCCCCGGCGAAGGTCCGAGTCGAGTTCGAGCAGCGTCCGGCGGTATTTCTCGACGGTGAACTCCGGCACCCACCACACGCACTTACGCAGGATCCACACGACCGCACCGACATCGTGGAACTCCATGCGGCACCGCGCCCTGCGAAGGTCAGTCACGACCAGACCAGCCTCCCGCGCTGCTGCGCACTCCCGGACCGGGTCGCGTCTCTCACGCTCACTTATCAGTGGACCCACGAATCTCTCTATCAGCTCAAACGCCGAGGCCGGCCCCACATGCTGCGCGAAATATGTTCCACCCGGTTTCAGGACACGACAGAT
>JAKCEB010000114.1 GCA_021838305.1 Actinomycetes bacterium
CTCGTCGAGGTTCTGGCCTGCCGAGCGCTGGGTGCCCGGCGAAGTGCCCCCGTCTTTCGACAAGCAGCCGCTGCGCGACTGGCTCGAGGCGACCGGATGGGACAAGTCGCCGCCGCCGCCGACTTTGCCCCACGACGTCGTCGAGGCCACGAGGGCCCGCTACGTCGAGGCTTACGAGGTGCTAAGCGGCCGGACTTTCGCAGACTGGCCTGGAGTGACGAAGGCCCCGAGGCAAGGAGTGAGCTCGAAGTGAAATTCGACGTTCTAGTGGAGGTCCGCCTGCGTGCCGGGATCTCCGATCCCCAAGGAGCGACCATCGAGAAGGCCCTGCCGGTCCTCGGGTTCGAGTCGGTGTCCGGCGTGCGGGCCGGTAAGGCGTTCCGCCTGACTGTCGAAGCTCCCGATATTGTCGAGGGACGTCTTGTAGTCGAGGACCTATGCCGGAGGTTGCTCACAAACCCGGTGATCGAGGATTCGATCGTCACCCTGGAGGCGCAGACGGATCCGGCGAAGGCCAGTTCGTGACGGCCACCGTCGGGGTGGTGGTCTTCCCCGGATCGAACTGCGAGCACGACGTGGTCGAAGCGCTCGAAGCGCTCGGGGCGACAGGCAAGCTGTTGTGGCATTCAGAGCGGTCCCTCGCCGGCGTCGACGCTGTGGTCCTGCCCGGAGGTTTCGCCCACGGCGATTACCTGCGCCCGGGGGCTCTAGCGAGGTTCGCGCCGATAATGAGCGCCGTCGAGACTTTCGCTCACGATGGAGGGGCGGTTGTCGGGATATGTAACGGCTTTCAGGTATTGACCGAGGCGAAGCTGCTACCGGGCGCCTTGCAGAAAAACCGGGGTCTAACTTTTCTCTGCCAGGACGCTGAGATCGAGATCGTAAGTGACAGGTCGGTGCTCACTTCTGGGATAGCACCCGGAAGCCGACTCACCATACCTATCAACCATTTCGAAGGCAACTACATTTGCGACAAGGCGACCCTCGCCGAGTTGGAAGCGCAAGGGCGCGTCGTAGCCCGCTATGTCGACAACCCGAACGGTTCCGTTGGTTCGATAGCAGGAATAGCAAACGCTGCCGGGAACGTCGTCGGGCTGATGCCACACCCGGAGCGGGCAGTCAATGAACTGTGGGGGTCCGGCGACGGACGTCGATTGTTCGGGTCGCTGATCACCTCCGCAACGGCGACTGCTGCAACGGCCGGAGCCTGACAGACCTCGTCGAACGTCGCCGCGAACCCGGCTCGTAGCAGCGCTTACGCCTGTCTCGCGCCTTCCGAAATCAGGTGTGGGTCCGGGGAATTCCTGCCCTGCGCAGCACTTCGGCCTCCACCCCTGCGTCGCGCCAGGCGGTGTAACTGATGCCTTTGCGCTCGCTGTAGCCGGCAGCCGCCCGCACGAACTCGTCTTCGAGGGCTCCCAGGTCGACGGCCGCCTGGCGGCTTGCAAGCTCCGCGTACAGATTGATTCGCTCCTGGGCCAGATGCACTTTCGAAAGCGGGTCGGCGTCGAGCAACTCGTCGTCGATCCTCTCGATGCGCGCCTGCATACCCTCTACGGTGCGGCGCCGTCCACGGCGCGGTTTGTGAGCTTCGAGAGCCTCCAGATACTGCCTGATGGCACGGCTCTCGTCGCGTCCGACGGCGAGCGCTTTCTTGTGCTCGACAGTCATTTCTGACTTGGATTGTTTGACCGGTTTGGACGGTGATTTTGAAGGCACGATTATCATTATTCCACAAGCGGGCCGTGTCGACACAGTTGGGGACTTTCCATTTTTAGACCGCCCCTTCAAGGTGGCCCGGCAGAATGGAATCCAAACGGGGGACGGAGAGCATGTCGGCGGAATGTCGAGCGGGGACGGCTGTTTCCTTCGAGAGGCCCTCGGACAGGAGCTCGTTGCATTTGTGGCTGACATCAGCGACTCCAACCACCTCCGACGGCGGGCGCAAGGCAGCCAGGTGCCCTTCGCATCGACGCCGGGGTGAGTCAAGAAGGCGACGATGGCTTCACGCTCGTTGTAGAGATCTTTGATGAGCTTGCGGTTCTCGTCGTGGGGATGGGCTTCCTCGGCGAGCTTTTCGTAGTCTTGCCGGACCAGGTCGCAGGCCTGGTCGAAGCCGCGGCCGTGAGCGACGTTGTAGGCGGTGGCGTCTTCGGTGGCGGCCACCCACAGCCACGCCGAGGACGCGCCGACGCGCCAGGCGGTCTCGTCCATGGGTCACTCTCGGCTACGCGTTCACCCGTTCGATGATGCTGTTCTTGACTGCTACCGGCGATGTTCCCATGGACTGCGACGCCTGGCAGATCGCCCCGGCGGTCACGTTGATGCGGGTGACGATCGCAGCTGGCAGGGCGGAAAGGTCGCTCTGGTACTGCTCGGCGTCTCGCTCATGGGACAACAGCAGAGCGGTTGGGCGTTCGACGCTTGGGCTTCGGCGAATGGGTTCTCCGCAGGGTAACTTGCTCTTTAGAAATGAGGTAGCAACGATACCCAGAAGCCGTGAACAACTTCAGCAGGGGGCAGCAGACGCCGAACGCTGGCTTGACTCGCTCGACCCAGCAGCCATCGCGTCGCCCGACGCCGATGCAGGCCGTCTGCGAAGGGTCGCCAACGCCGTCCGCTCCGTGGCGAACGACCACGTCGAACTGGCGGAGGCTGTGACCGAAGCCCGTAAGTACGGCCATACTTGGACTCAGGTCGCCGCCATGCTTGGAACGAGTCGGCAGGCCGCCCAGGAGCGTTTCGGTGATCCGACGGAAGGCTCATGTAGCCGGGCTTCAGGCAGCCGACAGGACGAGCGGATGGCTGAGTAAGGGGGTCCTGTTCGCGTCAGGACCCCAGCTTCACTCTTGGTCGAGTTCGAGGGGGTCCTTTGGTTGATGCCGGAGGCATCGATGCTCATCGTACGTAGTGATGTGGCCCGGGTGAGGTCGGATCCGGCTGGGGTGTCTGAGCGGCCGGCGAGTTTGAAAATAGTCGCCCCAAACGAGACGACAACGTCGAGCGAACCACCGTCACTGCAAATGCTTTCCGACCAATTAGTATTGCAGGAAGACGATTAGTACAACGTTGATGAGGTAAACGAGTGACAGCGCCATTACGTACCAAAATGTTCTTCTCGAAGTGCGGCGACCTGTAGAGCGGGCAAATAGGAGAGTGACAGCAGGATAGGTAAGAACCTGCACAACCACGGAGACAACGATGTCAGTTCTGGCAATTTTTACCGGTAACGGCCTCTTGAAGAGGATTATCAGCACGATGCCGACGAGGTCGACAACCAGTAAAATCATAGGGGTCTTCAGACGACGCCACGCTGGCAACGTGGCAAACTTGGCCCAGCTGACGACGCCTATCCAGCTATTGGTGGCCCCCAGTAGCAGACCTGTGAAACGGTAGTAATCGCTATCGGTTAATGCCAAGACTTTACCTTCGATTAGACCATCTGCGGATTTTAGCGGGTTGGCTGCTGGCGAGCAAGTCCCAGTTGGATCTGCCGGGTTGAAGAGAACTCCAATTCGAAAGTTCCGGAAGCCGGTCATGTCGAAAGCGGCTCATTTGTCATCGAGACCTTCGTCCGCCTTGGTCCAATGGCATCGACGCTGATAGAGGGGATCGTCTTTGCGCACGCGATGGCCGATAGTGTCATTCTGTACTCGCCTGCGGCACTCATCCAAGCTTCGTGTTAGCCAACTTTACGACGTGGAACGGATCGGCGACCTGCGCCTCGCTTCGTCAGCTTGCCCGCTCGCGGAGGGTCCGGGTGAGATCGCGTTTCAGCAAAGGTATAAGCCCCAGCGGTTGGAGGCTGGCGGCGAGCAGAGCGGTGCGTTCGGTGGCTGTGATCGCGATGTGGTAGGCATTGAAGGTGTTGTGGGTGTAGCGGGCAACGACTGCGACCCAAGCGATTGCTGCGATAGCAGCTGCCCATGTGACGATCTGAGTCTCCGCAAGCGCAAGGAGTGCTGTCTGGGTACGAAGGCTTCCCGTGATTTGGTAGACGGCAAGTTCGTGACGGCGTCGAGTGAGCAAGAAGATCGCCGTGATTGCCAATGTGGCTCCGGCAGCTACCCAGATATACCTGCTCTGACGGTTATGCCATTGGGCGGACGGATTGTTCGTCGTCGATCCGTGGGGTATCAGGTAGCTGTACTGCAAAGTCGGGTAGGCGGCGTAGACAGCTTGGACCGCTGCTGCGCCTTGTCCAAGCACTGCCGTGCGGAACTGTATGTAGCAGGCTTGGATTTGCGTGCTAAGTGAAGCGGTCTGAGGATTGAGTGCGACGCGACCGAGAAGTGAGTCTTTCTTTGAGAGATCGGCTACAGAAGCTACTGGGGTAACGAACGAGTTCAAGTTGAGATACGAGCCGACCGCTACTCCGAGTTCGCCGGCAAGTTCGTTGGAGATGATCACCCCCGGTCTTGTGATCGGGTCGGGTTGTGAGGAGAGAACACGCGTGACGTCGCCGTATGCTGGCGCTTCGACGAAAGTATTCCCCGGGTCGCTGGATGTTTGAACCGTTGTCGGTGGTCCGATGGCGCCTGCAGCGACAACGCCTTGCTGGCCGTCGAAGCTGACGCATCCTCGGGCAGGGAAGGTTTGGTCGGGTTCGGGCTGGGTGATCTTGATCGTGCTGTAGCCTTCGGAAGTTAGCTGGCGCATCGCACGGGTTGCGTTAGAGGCTGATGACAGTTCGGCCAGTGCTGGCAGAAGGCAAATGCCCGCTGCGACAATGAAAAAGGCGGCGGCTCGGAATGGGCGGACGTTGAGGTTGGCTTTCACCTCGGCTAGAAGGCTTCGGGGTTGCCAGGTGAAGCCGTTCATGTTTTGACCGGTTTGGTCCCAACTGCTACGACCAGGTCGCAGCGATCGGCGACTGTGTAATCGTGGGTAGCGACCACCACGCAGCGGCCGGCCCTCGCAAGTTCGCGAAAGGCGTCAGCGACGGTCGCGCTGGAAGAGGCGTCGAGCTGGCCCGTTGGCTCGTCGGCTAGCACGATGGGCTTGTTCTGCGTGAGTGCTCTGGCGACCGTCATCCGTTGCAATTCGCCTCCCGACAGGTCGACGGCTCGGGAGCGGGCACGCTCGGCTAAGCCGACTGTTTGGAGGGCAGCAGTGGCCTTTTGGACGGCGTCAGGACGACTGGCTCCTTCGGCGAGCACTCCCATCGCCACGTTGTCCACCGCTGTGCGTGCTTCAAGGCATGCGGAGTTCTGCAACACCCAAGCAAACAGCGAGCTTCGCATCCTTCGAGTCGCTCTCGGAGACGTCCACGCAGAGTGCCCAGCGACGGTAACCGATCCGGCGGTGGGGGCCATCAGGAGGCCAAGCAGCGATAGGAGCGTGGACTTACCGGACCCGCTCGGCCCCCACAGCGCAGTTATGCGGCCGAACTCCAAGCCAAGGTTGACGTCGCAAAGGACCGGTGCACCGCTGCGGCCGTAGGTATGGCCGAGTGCGATCGTCTCGATGGCCAAGCCGACGCAGCATGTCGCACCGTGGGCGCCTGGATGAGCGCTCACGGGCACGCCCCTGCGGAGGCAAGGATTTGTGCTGGGTTTGCGAGCACAGACGTGACGGGGGAGGGGAGCCCGTACACCTCTGTGGTGCCCGGCAGGCCCGATCTTGTGGTCACTTTGTAGGACTTGTAGTGCCCGGCACCGGGCGCCCACACGCAAGCGGTACCGTTCGCTCCGACGACGACGGCACTGTTTGGGACTGATGCGAAGGTAGCGGGATGCGCCAAGCTCAGCGTTCCCGACAGCACTGGTTGGCCGGGGGTGGCGGCTCGGTCGAGCGACGGGAGTTCGTCGATGGTGACAACGAAACCAGCTGTGAGGGCGAGCGGCTCAGGGACTCCGGGCACCGAGAGCACGTGGCTAATCGGGCTGGCCGGCAATGGAACGGGGGAAGGCCCTGAGGCTGGTTGGATCGCCGCTGATGTGAGTGTCTCAGCGCCAACGACGATTGGCGATCCTACCGCAGGGGCAGGAGTGCCTATCACTAGGTCGACTTTGCCTGCGACAAGACTGCTTACGGGCAGCCAGACAAACCATGCAGGTTGGAAGACTCCGCCTGACCCCGACGTCAACCCGCTCAAGTTGCTGTAAAGCCGGCGTATAGCCACCGCAAGGGAGGTGTCATAGGCGTCGGAATTGCCGAGCCCGCCGTAGCCGAGTGACGCAAGCGCGGAGCGCAACTCAGCGACGTCGGGACCTGTCACGCCAGGCCCGACAGGTCTGTAGAAAGGGCTCGGCGAACTTACAGCCAGGCGCTTCAGCCCGGCGACGATCCCCACGACACTACCGTTGGTTATATCGGAGCCTGCACTCACTCCGAGTGAAGTGACCAGACCCGACCACTGTGGAGACACAAGCTGGGCTCCAAGCTTCCACGATAGCTTCACCGCTACGGGCACGTTCTCGCTGTCTGAGACCAGCTGGACTGGTGCTGTCAACGCAACCGGCTTGGATGGCAGAGAAGAAAGGTTCTGTGGGGAGGCCCACACCGCGATCGCCAGAGCAAACGGGGGCATTACAAATGCCGCTACGAGTAACACGCTCCACGCCGCAGTAGCGACGCGTGACAGGTCTCGTGAGTTCACCGCCAAACTGACCAAATGAGAGCGCCTCGATACGGGCCGACGACTCCTAGGACTGTCCTAAAGATGAATAAGGAGCGCCACGCGTCCGGCCGACCATCGCTCACAACGAACCGAGAAACGGAGCGTACTTCGTCTGGCACACCGTTGCGGCCGCGGACTGCGTATTGTTAAGACTCTTCGACCAGCCCGACGTGTCAAAGAAGGTGTGTATTTGAGCGAAGGTAGCAGACGCCGAAATGCTCACCCCAGCACTTCTCATGCAGGATAGAAACCCGACTCGCTGGGTGTCGAGAACTGCTCCTGTGAGCTTGTTCTGTATCTGCCAAGTAGCAGCGACCGCGACGGCGTACTCCGAGAAACACAAACCAACCGTGTGCCGCATCGCTGTGTTGTCAGTTGGACTAATCGGGGCGTCATTCGGAGATACATAGTGATAACTGATCGCGTCGAGATAAGGGGTACCTGGCAGCGCAGGAAACGAGAATCGGAGACCTGGGTACTGGCGCGTTGCGCAGGCAGCGAAAGCGTGGAGCGCCTCTTGGTAGATTCCAAACGTCAACGGCTTCGCCCTCAGCAATCCGGCCTCGTAGGCAGAAGTTCGTACCACCGGTGGACTCAAAAACAGCATTCTCAGATCAGCAGTCTCTATCTGGGCAACAGGTGTCCCCGTCGGAACCGGTCCGCCAGCGCTGCTTTGGCCGCCCCCGCACGCTGACGCTATCATTGACCCAAGCGAAAGAACTCCGACCAGTCGTCCCAAGCGAATCAAAAATCTCAATGCAACCACGACCCTTCTTAGCTAGCATCTGTTCAGCTACGAGAACCTATCACAACTTACGATACGTAGTACGTGACGGAGCCACTCTGGAACTCGTCCCCACCATATCCTGTAATATCGTACGCGTATGACGTAGAATATGTATTTCCATCGTAATATGAGGGCGTGTAGCCATCACAATTTGGCTGATATCCAGTGGAATAATAGTCCGCTACAGGACCCCCAGTTATTCCGGCATACCAGCCACCGCACGGCATAGAAACTGTTATCCACTGATAATAAATCGTCTCAGCAACTCCGTTTAGATAGTAAGTCATGTCAGCGCTCGACCTTGGACCTGCCGATGCATACGCGTCAACCGTGATGACTCCGCCTAACAAGACACAAACGGCGACAGTACTACTGACTACGAATCGCCGAAGGTTCCTGAGAACGTGGTCGAAATTTGATGTACGGTGCAGACACTTCATTTTTTTGATCTTTTTCTGACAAGTATTGCTTCAACTAGTTATGAGTTCTTATTGTGCCGAGACCTCGGCATTTTATATGGTACTTGTTAACTTCGAACAAGGTCTCGTCAAGTGCGAGGGTAGACGCTGACTGACAAGGTTAAGTGTTCGGTTGTTAGAGGCCAACAGAGCAGTGAAGTTGGACTGCTCTACCAAGGCCATGGCCAGCCCATGATGTTCTCCCTTCTTGTCGGCAATAATGACGTGCTATGGGTAGTATTCGAGGTGTGGAGCGCTTGGTCAAGTCCTCAATTGTGATGACACGACCGGTTCGCGGCGGCATTGAACTCGACGTGGGAGCGACAGCTCGCTCGGTGTGTTCCTGGTTCTTGGGGTTTGTCCGGTGGCGTGATGGTGCGGTCGCGCTTGTTCTCGGGGCGCTCGGATTGGTGTGGCTGGCCGGTGATCCTGGTGGTTTGCCCGTTGTCTGGGGGCTGGTCTTGGTGGTAGCGGTGACTGGGCCACTGCTGGCATTGGGGCGAGCGCCAGGCGCTGCTCTAGCGGTGAGCCTTCCCGCGAACCTTCTGTACGGCGTTGCCGGTTATGTGGCCTCGCCGGCTGGATACGCCCCGTACCTGCTTCTGGCTTCCCTGGCGATGCGACGTTCCAAGAAGGCAGTGGCGGGGCTCGCCGCTTCGTTGGCTGCTGTTGGGGCTATAGCCCTGGAACGTCATCGAGGGGTGAATGCCTCGGCAGTTGCTGCGAACGTGGCCGTTGTGATCGTATTCTTCGCTGGGGGCCGGGAGATCGGTTTGTGGAAACATCGCCATCGGCTTGCGCTGGATCGTCTAGATGCTGAGGTGCGCTTGGCGGAAGCGACCACCCGGGCCGAGTCCCTGCAGGAGCGCCTTCAGGTGTCCGGCGCACTTCACGATGAACTTGGCCAAGCCCTCGCCGCTATCGGGGTGCAGAGCCGCTTAGCGCGCCACCTTCTCGAAGCGCAGCGCCCCGGCGCCAGCGAGGCGCTGGGCGTAGTCGAGCGTCGGGCCGGTGCCGCTCTGGGTCAGCTACAACACATAGCAACGCGTCTTGCCGAGCACGACAATACCTCCGACGGGAACGCCCTCGGGAGTGAAGGGCAGGACCTCAGCCGGGGCGACGTCCGCCTTGAGAGTGCGTTCCGCTTGGCGGAGACGGCCGGGATTACCATGCACCGAGTGGAGCAAGGAACTCGCCACGATCTGCCAACCCTGTTCGATGACACTATCAACCACGTTGTCGCTGAGGCCGTGGTAAATGTTGTCCGACACT
>JAKCEB010000115.1 GCA_021838305.1 Actinomycetes bacterium
CGTCCGCAAACTCCCCACGCCACCACAACTACCGACCGCCGCGTGGATCAACCGACCAGAGGAGACCACCACGACAGCACAGCAATAACCCAAACCATCTGTCTCACACAGCTTGACAGGTACCGACGGGACCGTCCCCAAGCCCAAGAAGCCGGCCCACAAAGCCCGGGTGCTCGCCGTCGGAACGGACGGTCGCAATCAGTACACCGCCGATCGTGACGCCCGGGCCGGGCACCGTTCCGCCACCAACAGCCGGTCGGCAGGGCCGTTCGTCGGTTACGAGCTGCATCTGGCGGTGCAGGCCCGGGACGTGAAGTGGACGAACTACATCGACAAGACCACCATGTCCGACGAGGTCCCCGGAGTGATCACCTGTCTGGCACTGGTCCCGGCCGGAACCCATCGGGGGAGGGCGATCGTCGATGACCTGGTCGCGGCGAAGAAGGCCGGCGCCCCGATCGATGATGTCGTGTGGGATCCCGGCTACAGCCTGTGCAAGCCCGACACCACCCATCACAAGCTGGCCCAGGCCCGGATACACCAGACCTTCCAACCGGTCAGCCACCAACGCGGCATCCGCCCGTTCTCCGGAGAAGCCCTCCTGGTGGACGGGCAGCTGTACTCGAGCCTGCTGCCGAATGAGCTTCGGGATCTGCCTATGCCGCCGAGGGGAGCGCCCGAGGCGGTCAAGGTCGAGCACGAGACCAAGTTCAACCAGAGGGCCCGCTGGCGGATGGCCCGCCACGCCGGCCCCGACTCTGACGGTGCCACCCGTTGGCGTTGCCCGTTCTGCGCCGGCCTGCTCAAGGCCCGCCAATTCCCCACGACGATGCGCCGGCCCGTCACCGTCCCCCTGGTCCCCGTGGACGAAGGCCGTGAGCGGTGCTGTGCCGGGATCATCACTGCCATGCCGGTCGAGCTGCCGTGGTGGCAGCGCATCCCGTTCGGCACCACGGCCTGGCGGCTGTCCATGGGCCGCCGCCAAGTCGTCGAGTCGGTCAATGCCGCCCTCAAGGGGACCTTCGCTGACCTGTCCCGTGGGTTCTTCCGGGTGTTCGGCCAGACCAAGATGACGATCCTCTTGGGCTTCACCGTGGCTGGCTACAACCTGGACCGGATCCGCTCCTACCGGGCCAAGAAGCGCGCCCAGGAGGAGGCCAAGCCGGCCCAGCCCAAACGGCGGCGCGGCACCTGGCAGGAGATCGTCGAACCGGCCACGACGACCACGACCACTGACACGGGCCCACCCACCTAGACGACCGATCCCGAGAGCTGAGCCGGCTGCCACGAGGCGGCCGGCTTCAACGCGTCCGGAAACCGGTGATCGACACTGGACGGAGCCCGGACGCGAAGGACGGCCCCCTCAGGGGCCGTCGAACTGTTGAACCAAGGGAATCAGGTAGCAAATCCGCCTCTGGGACGCTCTGAAAACCTATTTCGTGAACACGCCACGTAGATTTTCATGAACATCCCAAAGTGGAGGTGGCGGGAATTGAACCCGCGTCCTTCGATGACTCAACGGGCCTTCTCCGAGCGCAGCTGGTGTCTTGATGTCGGGCCCTCCGCTCGCTACCAGCGGCGGCGGAGTGCCTTATTCGACTAAGTGTTCCTCGTAGCCCGTCGACGCAGCTACAAGGTGAGCCCTACTTGATGACGCCCGTACCCGACCCGCAGGGCTGGGGTCGGACGGACGAGCTATCTCTTAGACAGCCAGTGCGAGCTGAGGCTCGGCGTTTGTTTATTGGTTCAGGCTCTTTAACGTGGTTCCTGAAACCACGGCTCGCTTCTCCCGAATCGACTACCGAAGTCGAAGCCAGTCACCCCCTTGTCAAGTATCAACCCCCTCATCATACCCGAAGTGGATGGCGGGTGGTCCGGCAAAGACCGTCTACGGGTGGGCTCGACCGGCTACAGGCCGCCGAGCGGCGATACGCCGGCCGCCGCTTCTCACGACAGCGTCGATGTCCCTGGCTAGAACCGCCCCTTGCGTGTGGCCGTCCGCTACGACGAGGAGGATTTTGCCAGGCCCCATTCGGCCGACGGCGTCGAGGGTATCGTCGCTCGGTGATGCTCCGGCTACCGACGAGATCGGGGTCGCGAAGTCGGCCGGCCGGGCGATATCCCAGTGGGGGTATGGGACACTAGCGAGGACGTCGCCTGCTAGGACGCCCCCGTACCCTCCGTTCCAATCCTGCAGTAACCAAACCCAACCCGGGCGGCTGGACGCGTAGCTGTCGATGAAGGTCCGTACGGTCACCCACCCTGGCGCTTCGCCCACGGGCCGCATGATGTCCGACAGCCGGATCCCCTCGAGGGCGTGGCGAGCCGAGCCCTCCGAAAGCTCGGATCGTGCCGAGATTAGAAGCCACCAGCCTACGAAGCCGATCACAAACCCGTTGACGACACTCTGACTACGTGATGCGGCGACGAATCCTGCCGCCACGATCAAACCCCCGAGAATCGTGCCCGCCCACGCGGCGATCCGAGTCGCCTTCCAGCGGTCCCTTCCGAGAGCCCATACCGCGGCATGCAGCACTCGGCCGCCGTCGAGGGGAGCGGCGGGGAGGATATTGAAAGCAGCTAGGACAACGTTGATCCATGCCAGCCATCCGAGGGCTGCAATTGTAAGGGCGTTCGACCCCGAGTTCGCCGGGCTGGCTTGGAGGAGTCCGGATCTGATCAGCCACAGAGCGCCGCCTAGAGCAGCGCTGATCAAGGGACCGACTCCCGCGACTAGCAGTTCGGTCGAAGCCGAGGGGCTGTCGCCTTCGATTCTTGTCACGCCCCCCATCCAACTAAGGGTTATCCCGTCGACAACCAAGTGACGACGCCTAGCGACCAAAGCATGACCCATCTCGTGGAGAAGGACTCCCAGAAGAAGACCTACGGCGGTCAGTAGACCTGCTACTTCGTAGGCCGTCGTCGAGTACCCGGGGGCATCCACCGTAAAGCGACTGTGCGCAAGCCCGGAAGCCACGAGGACGACCATGACCAACAGACTCCAATGTAGGCCCAGCTTCACCCCTGCGACTCGCCCCAGCCTGATGGTGTCGGTCATGGGACCAGCGTATGTCTGTGAGAGCGACTATCGGGATGCAACCCCGGTACGACCTGGCACATCTAAATCCGGGATTCCCTGCGACGACTGATGCCGTCGTCGTTGCGCGTCGCAGTGGACCTTGCGCGGCGGGCTTCCATATCCGCGTCGCGCGCGGCCAGTGCGTGACGCTTGTCGTATACCTTCCGGCCCCGGGCTAGAGCGAGGTCGACCTTGGCGCGACCTTCTTTCAGGTAGATCGACAGCGGTACCAGAGTAAGAGAGTCCTGGCTTGTCCTGATCGCAAGCTGGTTGATCTCCCGATTGTGCAGGAGGAGCTTGCGTCGTCGGTCGGGGTCGACAGAACCGAAGCCGTTTGCGTAAAGGTATGGCGGCACGTGAACGCCGTACATCCACACCTCGCCGCCTTGAACCCGAGCGAAGCTGTCGCGAAGTTGCACCTTGCCCTCCCGCAGGGATTTCACTTCGCTGCCTGCCAGGACAATCCCGGCTTCGTGGGTCTCGAGGATGTCGTAGTCATGGCGGGCGCGCCGATTTTGAGCTACAACCCGGTTCTGGGGATCTGCAGCTGCCCGCTTACCTGTCTTTGCCATGCCGCGTCCAAAGTAGCGTCGTGGCCGTGCTCGTGATCAGAAAAAAGGATCTGGACCTCATGACGTGCCACGCCCTAGACGGATATCCACTCGAAGTATGCGGATTGCTCATCGGGACCCCGCACGATGGAGCTGTCGCGACAGATGTCACCTCGGTGGAGCCGACGGACAATGTCGCCGGCTCGTCGAGGGTCTACGAAATAGCCCCTAAGGCTCTACTAGAGGTCGACCGTCGTGCGGAAGCGAGCGGGGCGCAGATCGTGGGCGTCTACCACTCTCACACCCACACTGACGCAAAGCCCTCGCCGACAGACGTCGCACAGGCTCCCGACCCGACTTGGCACTATGTGCTCGTGTCGCTACGCGATGAGCACCCTTGCGTGCGCAGCTGGAAAATCGACGGCGGGAACATAGAAGAAGAGGAGGTGGTTGTAAAATGGTGAGCTAGGAGGTCGTATTTATGTCCGTAGAAGTCCGAGTGCCAACTGTCCTGCGTCCCGCCACAGGCGGGGTGGCCGTCGTGCCAGGGAAGGGAGCGACCGTCGGAGAAGTATTCAACGACCTCATCGATCGCCACCCAGGGCTCAAGGGACAGCTCTTGACCGAGAGCGGCGAACTGCACCGTCACCTCAACGTGTTCCGAAACGACGACGACATCCGCTACCTCGGCAAGCTGGACGCCGAAGTGTCTGAAGGTGACACCTTGACCCTGATGCCGGCGGTTGCGGGAGGCGCATCTTGATGGCCCGCTACGAAAGCGTCCTGGATCTTGTCGGCAACACGCCGATGGTGGACGTGAGCGCTCTCAGCCCGAACCCCAAAGTCGCTATCGTCGCCAAACTCGAGGGGTGGAACCCCGGGGGCTCGGTCAAGGATCGCGCAGCGTTGTCGATGATCGAGGACGCCGAGAAGGACGGCTCGCTACGACCTGGCCAGCAGATCCTCGAGTCGTCGTCGGGCAACACCGGGATAGCACTGGCGATGATCGCCCGGGTGAAGGGCTATCCGATCAAGATAATTCTTCCCGAGAACGTTTCTATCGAGCGACGCCAGCTTCTAGAGACATGGGGAGCGGAGATAATCGACTCGCCCGGAGCCGAGGGATCTAATGGCGCTATGCGTCGTGCCCAGGCGCTCGCCTCGGATCACCCAGACTGGTGGTTCCCGTATCAGTATGCGAACCCCGCCAACCCGAAAGCTCACTATGAGGGGACCGGACCTGAGATATGGAGGGACTGCCCCGAGATCACCCACTTCATCGCCGGCCTCGGGACGGCCGGAACCCTCATGGGCGTCGGACGATTCTTGAAAGAGCGCAACCCCGCTATCCAGGTTTGGGCGGTCCAACCACCCGCCGGAGAGATGGTCGACGGCCTGAAGAACCTCGACGAGGGGTTCGTCCCGCCGGTCTTCGTGGACAACGACGGTTTCGACCTCTTGGACCGCAGCAAGGTGGTCGGTCCCCGGGAGAGCATCGAATGGACCAGGCGGCTACTGGATGTCGGGATCTTCGCGGGTATCTCGTCCGGAGCGATCATGGCGGCGGCGGCGAAATGCGCAGCTGAGATCGACGAGGGCGTAATCGTCACGATCGTCTGTGACGGCGGCTGGAAGTACCTGTCAACCGGCGCGTGGACCGACGATCTGGATACTGTCACCGAGCGCGCGAAGCGGGTCATTTACTTCTAAGCCCTTCGGCGTGAATGTAACCAATCCCTCTGGGCGCTGCAGTAGCGTAAACCTCAACTTGGACCTACGGCGGTGTCGCTGGATTGCATGAGGGATACGGTATTGACAGAGGACGCTTCAAGGCATGACGGTCGCCGGGCCGGTGAGCTACGACCCGTCGAATTCACGCGTGACTACACCGTCTTTGCTGCCGGTTCTGTACTCGTCCGCGTCGGCCGCACCGTAGTTCTCTGCAGCGCTTCTGTAGCGGAGGATGTGCCGCGCTGGATGAGAAACACAGGGAAGGGCTGGGTCACCGCCGAGTACTCGATGCTGCCCGGGTCGTCGCCCGAACGGGTGGACCGGGAAGCGACGAAAGGCAAACAATCCGGCCGGACGCAGGAAATCCAGCGACTCATCGGTAGGTCGCTTCGGGCGATTACGGACCTCGAGGCACTAGGGGAGACGCAGATCACGCTCGACTGCGACGTCCTTCAGGCAGACGGGGGCACCCGGACGGCCAGTATCTGCGGGGCCTACGTGGCGTTGCACGACGCATGTTCTCGCCTGGTTGCCGCAAAAAGGCTCTCTCGGCATCCGCTTCGAGAGGCCTGCGCGGCGGTGTCAGTCGGTGTCGTGGGCGGTCAAGCCCTGCTCGATCTCGACTACAGCGAGGACAGCCGCGCCGAGGTCGACATGAATGTCGTTATGACTGCGTCCGGCAAGTTCGTCGAGGTACAAGGAACCGCCGAAGGCGCCCCCTACAACCGCCTGGAGCTTGACGAGCTTCTCTCGCTCGCCGACCGAGGCATCTCGACGCTGATACAGGCACAGGCGGCTGTACTCGCCCAACCTCCACTAGATCGCCTGGTGTGACGCCCCCGGTCTTCGTCCTCGCTACCGCCAACAAGGACAAAGCGGCGGAGATCGATGCAGTTCTGAATCACTCCGTGACCCTGCTGCCGAGGCCGGTAACGGTCGCAGACGTAGAAGAGCACGGGGACACGCTGCTGGACAACGCCAGGTTGAAAGCGCGGGCGCTGCTCGACGCAACAGGCGTCGCCTCGATCGCAGACGATACCGGCCTAGAGGTGGACGCGCTGGGCGGGCAGCCGGGGGTACGTTCGGCGCGCTACGCCGGGGAGACGGCCAGTTACGCCGACAATGTGGCCAAGCTTCTCGGTGAGCTCGCGGGCCAGGCGGATCGAAGCGCTCGCTTTAAGACGGTAATTGTTGCATTGTGGCCGGACGGCCGGGAGGTTGTCGTCGAGGGCGTCGCCGAAGGGCGGATAGCCGTGGAACGCCGAGGTGCCGGTGGTTTCGGCTACGACTGCGTTTTCGCACCTGCCGACGGCGACGGCCGGACCTTCGCAGAGATGAGCCCTGACGAAAAAAATGCCATATCGCATCGAGGGCGGGCGCTGCGGGCCTTACGGGCCGTCCTGGAAGGCGAAGAAGCTGCAGGCGAGGGCGGCGAAGCCACGGTTCCAGCGAGGAGCCGCACTACCAAGAGGCGCTTTCGCGGAATTCTCCCCAAGCCGGTCTGGCAGATCGGCAGATTGCTGATCGTTGCTCTGCTGATCGAGTACCTGGTCGTGCCCCAGCTTGCGGGTCCACGCAAGGTCATACACCTGATATCGGAAGTCAACCCGCTGTTGCTTCTCGCGGGCGTAGGCCTCGAGGTTGCTTCCGTGCTTGCATACGGCCGCCTTACGGCGTCGATACTGCCCCCAGCTAGCCCGCTCAAATTTTTCACTATCGTCCGGATCGAAGTCACAACGCTGTCCGTGAGCCACTGCACCCCGGGAGGGTCCGCGGCGGGTACCGCCCTCGGGTACCGCTTGATGACCCAAGCCGGAGCAGCACCCGGCGACGTCGGCTTCGTCCTCGGAGCCCAGGGGATCGGCTCTGCGGTTGTGCTCAACGTGATCCTTTGGATAGCTCTGATCGTTTCGATACCGGTGTGGGGATTCTCGGCGCTTTACCTTCTCGCGGCAGCAGTAGGGGTTGTACTCCTCGGCGCCTCCGGTGCCTTGATCTACGCATTGACAAGAGGGGAGGAGCGAGTCGGTGACATGATCGAACGCGTCGCCGTGAAAGCCCCTTTTATCAATGCAGCCGCGCTACGGCAAGCATTTTCCAATCTTGCAGGTCGCCTGGCTACGTTGGGGGAGCACAGAGACGTCATGGGCAAGGCGCTCATGTGGGCGACACTCAACTGGCTTCTGGACGCGGCGTCGCTGATGGTGTTCGTAGGGGCGTTCGGCCACTGGGTCAACCCAGATGGCCTGCTTGTTGCTTACGGACTTGCAAACGTGCTGGCCGTCATTCCCTTGACGCCTGGAGGGCTAGGCGTTATCGAGGCCACGCTGACGACGCTTCTGGTCGGCTTTGGTACTGCGAGAGGCATTGCGACACTCGGGGTGCTTGTCTACCGCTTGTTCAACTTCTGGGCTCCGATACCACTTGGTGGCATTTCGTACTTGTCGCTGCAAGTAGACAAACCTGGACCGGAAAGCTCGAAACCGTGGCCTCTTCGGATGTGGCGGCGTCTGGCGGGAACAACCGGCAAACGAAGTTCCAACGAGTCGAGGCAAGGAGTAGCCGCTACGTCGCGAGTCGACGGGAGTGCCGTTGACCCGCTAACGTAAACGCCGCGAAGCAACAAGATCCGATCTGGACAAACAGCAAGAAGTTCGACGTGGCGCCACTATCCCGGCGGCCAGCACCTCGGAGGTAGCGCAATCAAACGGTCGCCCCGCAATGTTCGTTCACGACTGGCCCATTTCGGTGCTTTGTCAGTGATATCAGCTGTTCTATTTGCCCTTTTCGGAGCGCTGCCGGCGGCATCTGCGTCGACGGTGACTACGACGACGATCGGCACCACTCCGACGACGACCACGACTACAACTACAACCACAACTACAACTCCGACGACGCCCCCGACGACACCCTCCGCGCCGACAACGCCCTCCCCGGGCCATGCGGGATACTGGCTGGTCGGATCGGACGGATCGGTCTACCAGAGGGGCACTACAAACTTCGGAGGCTTGAGCACAGACTCGCTCAACGCGCCGATCGTTGGCGGGGCGGCTACACCGAGCGGATTGGGCTATTGGATGGTGGCCTCCGACGGTGGGATCTTCTCGTTCGGGGACGCGAACTTCTACGGTTCGATGGGCGCGGTCAAACTCAACCAACCTGTTGTCGGAATGGCAGCGGACTCCGCAACCGGCGGCTACTGGATGGTGGCGGCCGACGGGGGTGTCTTCAGCTTCAACGCGCCCTTCTACGGTTCGATGGGGGCTGTCAAGCTCAACCAACCGGTTGTCGGCATGGCCCCCACACCTGACGGTAAGGGCTACTGGCTGGTTGCCGCCGACGGAGGAATATTCAGCTTCGGCGACGCCGCCTTTTACGGCTCGACCGGGAACATCAAGTTGAACTCGCCGATCGTCGGAATGACCACGGACACATCGACTG
>JAKCEB010000116.1 GCA_021838305.1 Actinomycetes bacterium
AGGCCGCGGGGGCTTGCGCTTCGTGTGGCTCCTACGACTCCTGCCAGGGGGGCTGCATGGCGGCCAAGTTCTTCACCGGGCTGCCGCTCGACGGACCGGACCCGGAGTGCGTCAAAGGCCGGGCGGAGCCGCTCCTGGCTTCGGTCGGCGCCGGAGCGGCGCCAACGCCGGGACCCGGGCATTCCGTTCCCGTCCGTCTCGGGTCGTCTCGCAAGGTCGGGGTGCCGGCATAACCGGGACCGGCCGACACATGCCGGGCGCGACAATGCTCGGCGACCTCACATGGACCGACGTCGCCGAATTTGGCGCTGTCAGTGTCATTGCCGTTCCTGTCGGTTCAACCGAGCAGCACGGTCCGCACCTGCCGCTCGGGACCGACACTTGTATTGCAGCGGAACTGTGCAGGCGGCTCGCGTCTCGGCGAGCAGATGTCATCGTCGCCCCCGCGATCAGCTTTGCGTCGAGCGGCGAGCACGCCGCCTTCCCCGGGACCTTGTCTATAGGCCGCAAAGCGCTTGAGTCCCTTCTGGTCGAGCTAGGCAGGTCGGCCGATTCTTTTCGTGCGGTGCTGTTCGTGTCAGGTCACGGCGGTAACCGGCCGGCGATAGAAAGCGCGGTGAGCCTTCTCACAGACGAGTCCCGCCAAGCCCGGGCGTGGCATTTGGCTGCGCCGCCACACGGCGACGCGCACGCAGGTCACGTCGAGACCTCGGTGATGATGGCGCTTCGCCCGGAGACGGTGGGTGCGATCCCCGCTGCCGCAGACGGCTGCGTCGCCCCGTTGGGCGACGTGATCGGAACGCTCGTCCGCTCCGGTGTAAGTGCTGTCAGTGCCAACGGCGTAATCGGCGATGCGTCCGGTTCGTCACCAGAGGCCGGTGAGCGCTTCGTCGACGCGTGGGTCGACAACCTCGAAGCTTCCATTCAAAGCTGGCCCCTATGAGCACCCGCGCACCGGTCGCCGTCGTCACAGGCGCGGGGCGTGGCATCGGCGCCGCGACCGCCCGTCGCTTGCACCGCCTCGGTTGGAACCTGGTGCTCGTCGACCGCTGCGCAGACGACCCCTCCTTGACGTATCCCTTGTCGACGCGCGACGACCTCCAATCCGTCGCCGCTGACTGCGGAGGCCCGCAGCGCTGCCAACCAGTGGTCGGAGACGTGCGGTCCCAAGCAGACCTCGACAAGGCAGTGGCAGTCGCAGTCGAACGCTTCGATGGCCTGGACGCCGCCGTGTCGGTGGCCGGCGCAATCGCCGGCGGCTCTGAAGGCTGGAACACCTCGGAGGACGTCTGGACTGCGATGCTTTCAGTCAACTTGGAGGGGCCGTGGAGGCTCGCGAAGGCGGCGCTTCCTGCGATCATCTCCGAGCCCGAGCCCCGCCGCGGGCGCTTCGTTGCTGTAGCTTCGGCAGCCGGGACAGTCGGGATGCCACTTCTGAGCGCATACAGCGCCGCAAAGCACGGCTTGATTGGATTGGTCCGCAGCCTCGCCGCCGAGCTCGCCCCATACGGCGTCACGGCTAACGCGGTGGCGCCCGGCTCGACGTCAGGTCCAATGCTCGACGCAAGCGCGTCCATCTACGGCCTTGCGTCGCCGGAGGAGTTCGTGCAACACCACATGCTCGCCCGCCTGATCGAAGCAGACGAGCCCGCCGCGCTCATCGCTTGGCTATGCGGTACCGACTCGGGTGCGCTCACCGGGGCTGTATTGGCCGTCGACGCCGGGATGACTGCCAAATGAGCCGCTTCGGAGGCGCGACGCCGGGGTGACCGACCCTCTACCGCCAGGCTTTCGGCTGTCCCTTGCTCGGGGTGTGCGCCGGCCGCTGCCGACGGTGCTCATAGGCGGATCGCCGACAAGAGTCATGAGGCTTTCCGCCCGAGGCGCCGCCGTGCTCGACCGGTGGCTCGACGGCAACCCTGTCGGCTCGGATAGAGGTGAGGGCCTGATGGCGAGACGGCTAGTCGATTCCGGCGTCACCGACCCGGTTCCCCAACGCGTAGACGCTCGGAAAGGAGGGCTTCGATGCGGAATTGCGATACCGATTCGAGACGACCCGGCAGGCTTGGAAGCGACTTTGCGGTCGATCGCCGAGACGGCGCCATGGGCGCCGGTAGTGGTCGTCGACGACGGTTCGCAGGTGGGGGCCGAGTCAGAGGTGGGGGCCGAATCGGAGGTGGGGGCCGAATCGGAGGTGGGGGCGGAGTCGAATGCGGAGGTGGAGGCAGAGTCAGAGTCGGCGCTGCGAGTGTTGCGGCGACTGGAGCCGGGCGGACCGGCCGCCGCCCGCAACACGGCATGGCGCTCCTATGCCGAAGCCGACAGACCCGACGTGGTTGTATTCGTCGACGCGGGGGTCGTTACGACCCCAGGCTGGATCGAGAGGCTTCTCCCCCATTTCGCGGACCCGGCGGTAGGGGCGGTAGCGCCGAGGGTTCGCGCACGAGGCGGCCGGCGGTCATCCAAGTCGATCTCGATATACGAGCGCCACCGATCCCCGCTTGACATGGGACCGCACGCTTCACTCGTGCGACCAGCGAGCCGGGTGCCGTATGTCCCGACGGCTGCCCTCGCGCTGCGGATGACGGTGCTCGAGGAGTTGGGGGGCTTCGACGAGACGCTCCGATTCGGCGAGGACGTCGACCTGGTATGGCGTCTACATGAGGCCGGGTGGCGCGTCCGCTACGAGCCCGCCGCAACCGTGACCCACCCCGACCGCGAGACGCTCCCCGCGTGGATACGCCAGCGCTTCAACTACGGGCGGTCGGCGGCTCCCCTCGCCTCACGCCACGGGTCGGCGGTCGCGCCTCTGGCCGTCTCCGGCTGGAGCTTGGGGTTCTGGTGGCTCGTCGGGTTAGGGCGCCTGCGGCCAGCATCCGCCCTCGCAGCGTTCACCTCCGTCGCCCTCGCCGCCAAAGGCACCCGCCGGCGTGAGAAGCCGGCGCGCGAGAAGTCGCCAAGGGGGCGGCCAGCCCGTCAACGAGCGCTGGCGGTCGAGCTGGCACGCCTCGCCCTGGTCGGCAACCTGCGTTCCGCCGTCCCGATAGCAAGCGCCCTTCGCCGGGCCTGGACGCTACCCGGAGCGGTCCTGCTCGCTGCCTGCTGGCCGAGGATGCGAACCCGTAGCCGCCGCTTCGCCAGCCTCTCAGCGACCGCTGTCCTGGTGGCCCCCGGCCTATCAGACTGGTGGCGGCACAGACAAGACGGGATGGGACCGCTTCGATGGTGCTCGATGCGGATCGCTGACGATTTCGCCTATCAGGCGGGCGTGTGGGCCGGCTCGTTCGAGTCACGATCCGCCGCCGCGCTAGTACCCCGGTTCGGAACGGCAAACGTCACGAGCTCAGCAGCGAGGCCCGTGTAGCCGCCGGGCGTCAGTTTCGTGAGACGCTCGGCAGCCTCTGCGGGCAGGTGGAGCTGGGCGACGAACTCCCTCACCTCGGCCGGTCCGACTTCGCGCCCCCGCGTCAGTTCTTTGAGGCGCTCGTAGGGCTCCGCTATGCCGTGGCGGCGCATGGCGGTCTGGATAGCCTCGCCGAGCACCTCCCAGTGGCAGTCCAGGTCGGTGGCCATCGTGTCCGCGTCCGGGGTCACTTTCGCAAAACCCCGCCGCGCGGACGAGATCGCCAAGCCAGAGTGGCCTACGGCGACCCCGACGTTGCGCATCGCGGACGAGTCGGAGAGGTCGCGCTGCATGCGCGAGACCATCAGCTTGGAGGCGAGATGCTCGAGGAGCGCTGACGATACGCCTGCGTTCGCTTCCGCGTTCTCGAAGTCGATCGGATTCACCTTGTGCGGCATCGTCGATGACCCGACTTCGCCGGCGACGACGCGCTGGCGGAGGTAGGAGCGGCTCACGTACTCCCACATGTCCCGGCAGAAGTCGAGGAGGACCGAATTGAATCGGACGACGGTATGGAACAGTTCCGCGATCGTGTCGTGGGGTTCGATCTGGGTGGTGAGAGGGTTCCATTCCAACCCGAAGCTCTCGACGAAGCGTCGTGAAAGGCTGATCCAGTCCACCTCCGGGTATGCGGCGACGTGGGCGCCGAACGTGCCGACCGCACCGTTCCATTTCCCCGTCAACTCCAAGGAGCGCACGCGCTGCGCCTGGCGGGACCAGCGGTGGCAGAACACGGCGAGCTCCTTGCCGAGCGTCGTGGGAGAAGCCGGCTGGCCGTGGGTGTGCGACAGCATTGAGATCTCTGCGCAGCCGGCCGCCACGGCCGCAACGTCGCCGATGAGCCGGTCGGCCTCCGCGAGCCACGCTGTAGAGATGCCCTCGTGGAGCATCAGGGCGTGGGCCAGGTTGTTGACGTCCTCGGAGGTAGCGGCGAAATGAACGAACTCTCGTTGCGCTTCGCCCCAGCCGAGACCGGCGAGCTTCGCCTTCAAGAGGTACTCGACCGCCTTGACGTCGTGGTTGGTGCGCGCCTCGATGCGCTTCACTTCGGCTACGTCGTCGGGTCCGAAGTCGTCGACCCAGGCGTTTAGGACCGCCGATGTAGCGCCGTCAAACGGTCCCAGCTCGACGATCGCCGGGTCTGATGCGAGAGCGAGAAGCCATCGCACCTCGACTTTGAAGCGCTGGCGGATAAGGCCTTCCTCGGAGAACGCCTCGGCATACGGCGCCATCTGGGGGCGGTACCGGCCGTCGAGCGGCGAGAGAGCCGACGGGTTTGGCGATGCGGGTGGGCGATCGCCGGGAGACATATTCGCCAAGCCTAGACGAGACTTCCTGGCGCAGAGCACGGACGATAACCCTGCGTTTTCGCTGGGACAGGTGATAGGACTGGACGGCGGGTGCCTCCTCGACCACCATAGTCGTGTGCGTGGATCCGGGCGACCCTTCGACCAGGATGAACCGCCGTCCGAACGCGTCGTTGCGAAGGCCACGTCAAAGCGCCAAACACGCCCGAAGGCAATCTTCGATCAGGACTCCCAATCCGAATGGTCCGCGGATCCGAGCGTCCCAGAGCCATCCCGACCGGCGGCGGGGCAGGTGCGCGAACCCGACGGAGACCGCAACGCGATACGTATCACCAGCCAGGCTCGCCCAGCGCGACCGCCCGCGCCGCCGCCGGCTGCCAGTGAACCTCCGGTGGCGTCGCCGCCGCAACGACAACAAGTACGCGTCGGACCACCACCCCTCCCACGCTCCGCCAAGCCAGCCGCCGAGCCAGCCGCCCAGCCAGCCGCCCAGAACGCCGCCCAGCCAGCCGCCAAGGCACGCTCGGGTAGCCGGCCAGTCGAGCGATCGTCGACGGGTAAGGCCACCGCCGTCCTCGCCGCAGGAACTCTCGCCTCGCGCCTGACAGGCTTCGCGAGGGTCTTAGCGATCGGGTACGTGCTCGGCGTCAGCCCCCTCTCCGACGCGTTCAACTACGCGAACGGCATCCCGAACATCATCTACGACCTTCTCCTAGGCGGCATCCTGGCAGCGACGTTGATCCCCGTCTTCGTCGATCAACTCGCCTCGGGCGACGCCCGGGAGACGTCGCACTCGGTTTCGGCTGTCCTTACCGCCATCTCGGCTGGACTCGTTGCGGCCAGCGCAGCCTTGTGGGTCCTAGCGCCGTACATCATCGACTTCTACCTCGTCCTGGAGCACGGCAGGGCGGCGGGAGCCGAGCGCGCGCTTGCGACGCGGCTGTTGCGTTATTTCGCACCGCAGGTCTTTTTCCTAGGAGCAACTGTAGCCAGCACGGCGGTCCTCAACACGCGACGGCGCTTCGCCGCTGCGGCCTTCTCCCCCGTCGTCAACAACGTGGTCGCGATCGCCGCGCTGATCGCAACGAAAATCGTCGCCGGCCCGATTCTCGCCCCCGCCGCCATCGGCTCGACTTCTTCCCTCGACGCGTTCACCGCCGACTCGAAGGCGATAGCCATCCTCGGGCTCGGGACGACTCTGGGCTACGCCGTGCAGCTTCTGATACAGCTTCCAAGCATGCACCGCCTCGGGCTCAAACTGCGCCCGGTCTGGGATCCACGCCACCCCGCGGTGCGGCGCGTCGCCGCCTTGTCGGGGTGGATCGTCGGTGTTGTCCTCACCAACCAGGCGTCCCTCGCCTTGGTGCTCATCCTTGCGGGGCGCACGAAGGGAGGGGTCACTGCGTACCAGTTCGCGTACCAGTTCTTCCAGCTGCCGAACGCATTGGTCGCCGTGTCGGTGGCGTCCGCGATCATGCCCGACCTAGCGCAGCGGTGGAGCTCAGGGGCCACCGTCGGCTTCGAGCGCCAGTTCGTGACAGGGCTGCGCGTCACCCTCGCCATCTTGATCCCGCTCTGCGTCGTCTACCTGGTGGTAGCCCAGCCGCTCGTGTCCCTCGCGATCCACCACGGGGCCGTGACCGGATCCGGTACCCGCCTCGTCACCTCGACGCTCGTAGCGTTCGTGGTCGGCCTACCCGGTTTCGCAGCCTTCTTCCTGCTGATGCGGGTCTACCAGGCGATGCAAGACGCACGAGGAATGTTCCGCATCTACGTCATCGAGAACGTCCTGACCGTGATCGCCGCTTTCGGGCTCAACGTCGTGCTCGGCGTGCCGGGACTCGCCCTAGCCTGGGTGGTTCCCTACAGCGTCGCCGCCGTGTGGGCGGTCGTGGACCTGAAACGGCGGGCGGGGACTTTCGGCGGCTGGCTCACAGTGCGCGCCCTTGTGCGGATCGCTATCGCGTCGGGCGTCGCGGGCGGCGGTGCTTTCGCCGTCGGGCTCGCCTTCGCCGGAAACCAAAGCGACCCGATCCTCGCCCTGCGCGTCTCTGCGCAGGTGGTCGTTGCGGTCGGGATCTTCACCTATGTCGGGTCCAAGCTGCACGTGCGCGAGCTGGCAGTCATCACACGCCCGCTGCGCCGCCTAGGCCTGCCGGGGTTCGCTTTCTCGCAGCGCTGAGCGACCAACCTGGCTTGCCGCCGCCTCGACGGCGAGACGGTCGACCATGTCGTTCATGGGGTCCCCCGAGTGTCCTTTCACCCAGCGGAACCGGACCCGGCCCAGCTCGGCCCGGTAGGCCTCGACTAGCGGCTCCCAGAGGTCCCGGTTCGCGACGGGTTTCTTCTGGCTGTTCAGCCATCCCCGGGCGATCCAGCCCTGCCACCACCTGTCGCGAAAACAATTGACCACATACGTCGAGTCGCTCACCACGACGAGGGATCCGGAAAAAGATGCGACCGCGTCGACGACCGCCGTCAGCTCCATTCGCTGGTTCGTCGTGTGAGGGTCCGCCCCGCTTCGATACTGGCTCGAGCCGACCGCCCACGCCCATCCTCCCGGTCCGGGATTACCCGAGCAGGCCCCGTCCGTGTAGACGACGGTGGCATCTGAATCAGACGTGTCTGGCATCGCTACAGCTTGCCCGCTGCAGCTGGCCCGCTGCGAAAGGCGGACCCCGACACTGTCCTATCGGCACCTTGGTAACGGTCAAGCTCCCGCCAGCGCGAGTATGGAGTGTGATCTTCGACGGTTTCTCACACCAGCTTCCCGACATCGATCCCGTGGAGACGTCCGAGTGGATCGACTCCTTCGACGCCATCGTCGACGCACGAGGCAAGAACCGGGCCCGTTTTCTGCTCATGAAGCTCCTGGAGCGTGCGCGCGCGAACCAGGTCGGCTTCCCCGCGACGGTCTCGACGCCGTACGTCAACACGATCCCGCCCGACCAGGAGCCGTGGTTCCCCGGCGACGAACACATCGAGAGGCGCATCCGGGCGTATATCCGCTGGAACGCGGCGATCATGGTCGTGCGCGCGAACCACCTGGCGGAAGGTATCGGCGGCCACCTCGCCACGTTCGCGTCCTCGGCGAGCCTCTACGAGGTCGGCTTCAACCATTTCTTTCGCGGGAAGGCCAACGGGCAGGCCGGCGACCAGGTCTACTTCCAGGGCCACGCCGCTCCCGGTATCTACGCGAGGGCTTTCCTGGAGGGTCGCCTGAGCGAAGGGCAGCTGGAGCATTTTCGGATGGAGCTGCAAGGGCGCCGTCCGACGGCGCAGGGCGAACCAGGCCCTGGCGGCCTTTCCTCCTACCCGCATCCGCGGCTGATGCCCGACTTCTGGGAGTTTCCCACCGTCTCGATGGGTATCGGCCCGCTCAACGCCATCTACCAGGCCCACTTCAACCGCTACCTGCACAACCGCCGTATCGTCGACACCTCCGCGAGCCGGGTGTGGTGCTACCTGGGCGACGGCGAATGCGACGAGCCCGAGACCCTCGGCGCTCTGTCGCTGGCGGGCAGGGAGCAGCTCGACAACTTGATCTTCGTCGTCAACTGCAACCTTCAGCGCCTCGACGGCCCTGTGCGCGGTAACGGCAAGATCATCCAGGAGCTCGAAGCGACGTTCAGGGGTGCCGGCTGGAACGTACTCAAGGTCGTGTGGGGCTCCAAGTGGGACGATCTGCTCGCCCGCGACGTCGACGGTGCGCTGCTCAACAAGATGAACACGACCGTCGACGGCGAGTTCCAAAAGTACGCCACCGAGGACGGCGCCTACATCCGAGAGCATTTCTTCGGCCCCGACCCGCGGCTTCGATCTCTAGTCGAGCACCTCTCCGACGAGGACCTGCTGAACCTGCCCCGCGGCGGCCACGACTACCGCAAGCTGTACGCCGCGTACAAGGCTGCGACCGAGACGACCGGCCAGCCGACCGTAATCCTCGCCAAGACGATCAAAGGCTGGACTCTCGGCCCCGAGATCGAGGCCCGCAACTCGACCCATCAGATCAAGAAGATGAACGCGGCGCAGCTGAAGCTGCTCCGCGACCGCCTCTACCTGCA
>JAKCEB010000117.1 GCA_021838305.1 Actinomycetes bacterium
ACCGCGAAACAGGGCCGTCTCGTTGATGTACGACACGATGTCGTCGATTGCTATCCCGCGCTCTACCCGGCTGCCGACGAACGGCGGAGCGAACACCGGGTTGTTAGTCGCCACAGCGGGGGAGCGCAAGGGACGGGAAACGTCGAGGGATTTGGCATTGGCAGCGGCGTCGGCGCGGATCGCCCGGGGCAAAGCGCCTTCGCGCCCCTCGGGGCGCCTACCGAAGTCGGGGTCGCTCGTGCCGCTGCGCTTTAGGTCCATCAGCTTGTCCATCACGGCGAGACCCTCGAACGCGTCCTTCCCGTAAAAGAGAGGCCCGTCGTACTCCATACGCAGATCCCGCTCGACATAGGTGCGGGTCAACGCGGCGCCGCCCAGCAGGACCGGGAGGTGCGACAAGTTCCGGTCGTTCATCTCCAATAGGTTCTCGCGCATGATCAGCGTGGACTTGACGAGGAGGCCCGACATGCCGATCGCATCGGCTCCTACCTCCTCGGCGGCTCGCACAATGTCGCCGATCGGAACCTTGATCCCCAGGTTGCGAACGTCGTAGCCGTTGTTTGTGAAAATGATGTCGACGAGGTTCTTTCCTATGTCGTGGACGTCACCTTTGACAGTTGCCAGCACGAGACGGCCTTTGCCGGCCGCCTCCGAGCGTTCCATCAGCGGCTCTAGATGGGCGACGGCAGCCTTCATCGTCTCCGCCGACTGGAGCACGAACGGCAGTTGCATCTGGCCGGAGCCGAACAGCTCTCCCACGGTCTTCATCCCGCCGAGGAGCGGTCCGTTGACGATGTCGAGGGGCTTCCAGCTTTGCGCGATTGCCTCGTCGAGGTCCGCTTCGAGGCCGTCACGGTCGCCGTCTACGATCCGCTGCGAGAGGCGCCGCTCAACCGGCCAGCCCGAACGATCCTCGGTATGCTTGGCGGTAGGCGAGACACCTTCGAACTTGGCGAGCAGCACGGCGAGGGGGTCGTAGTCACGTGCGGGGTCGCGGCGGTCGTAAATCAGGTCCTGGCAGACCGCAACGACGTCGGGGTCTAGCCGGCTCAATGGGACGATCCGCGCCGGATTGACAATCGCGGCGTCCAGCCCGGCCAGCTGGCATTCGTGGAGGAATACCGAATTCAAAGCGTGACGTGCCGCAGGGTTCAGCCCGAAGCTCACGTTCGACAAACCGACGATCGTTCGCACGCCAGGCAGGGCCGCCTTGATCAGCCGGATGCCTTCAATGGTCTCGAGGCCGTCGCGCCGTCCCTCTTCCATGCCGGTGCTGACGGGCAGGACCAGCGGATCGAACAGCAGGTCCTCAGGGTCGATCCCGTAGCGGCCTACCGCAAGGTCGTATATCGCTTGCGCCGCCCGCAGCTTCCACGCAGCGTCACGGGCCTGGCCTTCGGTGTCGATACACGTTGCGACGACCGCCGCTCCGTAATCGCGCGCCAATGTAAGAAAAAGGTCGAGCCGGGTCCCTGGTGCGTCTCCATCCTCCAGGTTCACCGAGTTCAGGATCGGCTTGCCGGCAATCAGGCGAAGTCCTGTCTCAATCACGTTCGCTTCGGTGGAGTCGAGCATCAAAGGGACAGTCGCCTGTGTAGCGAAGCGGCCTGCGACCTCAGCCATGTCGGCTACGCCGTCCTCGCCGGTGTAGTCGACGCAGACGTCTATCACATGTGCGCCGCCCTTGAGCGCGTCGCGGGCCATCGCTACGCAGGTGTCCCAGTCGTCGGCGAGCATCGCCTCACGGAACTGCTTCGATCCGTTGGCGTTGGTTCGTTCGCCGACCATCAGCACCGACGGGGTCTGGTCGTAGTCGACGTGACTGTAGATCGAGGCGACACCCGGTTGGCGTACCGTTGTCCGCGCAGCCGGGGTCAGGTCCCTGCACGACTCGACCACTGCCCGTAGGTGCGCCGGGCTGGTCCCGCAGCAGCCACCGACCGCGTGGACTCCTAGCTCGGTGATGAAACGCCTGTGGTGCTCCGCGAGGTCGTCGGGGGTCAGGTCGTAGTGCATGGCGCCGTCGACGACCGAGGGCAGTCCCGCGTTCGGAAGGACCGATATCGGAAGCGGCGAGTGGGCGCTCAGGTAGCGCAGGTGCTCGGTCATCTCTACCGGGCCGGTCGCGCAGTTCAATCCGATTACGTCAGGCCTCATAGCCTGCAAGGTGGTGAGGGCGGCTCCGATCTCGGTGCCCATGAGCATCCGGCCGGTGGTCTCCACCGTAACCTGCACTTGTATGGGTACGGTCCGCCCGGCGGCGGCCATCGCCCGCCGGCAACCTATCAGCGCCGCCTTCGCCTGAAGGAGGTCCTGGACCGTCTCGACCAGCAGGAGGTCGACTCCGCCTTCGAGGAGGCCGGTGGCTGCAAGTTGGTAGCCGTCACGCTGCTCTGCGAAAGAAATCTGGCCTAGGGAGGCGATCTTGGTGCCGGGCCCGAGCGAGCCCGCGACCCACCGACCACCTGGATAGCCGTCGGCTACTTCGCGCGCTACGGCAGCTGCCTTGCGGGCGAGTTCGCCTGCCCGTTCGGCGATCCCGTATTCGGCTAGCACCCAGGGCAGGCTCCCGAAGCTGTCCGTTTCGACGACGTCGCATCCCACGTCGAGGAAACTTCGGTGCAGGTCGGCGATCACGTCGGGTCGTGTAGCTACAAGAACCTCGTTGCATCCCTCGAGGTCGGGGCCGCCGAAGTCGTCCGCTGTCAGGTTGCGCAGTTGCAGGTTCGTGCCGGTTGCCCCGTCGAAGATCACGACCCTCTCGTCGAGCGCGTCGAGGTAACTGGACATCACCCAAGGTTACCGGCAGAGGATCCACGACGCACCGCCGACCTCTGCGCTGCGTCGGAGGATGCTAGAAAGTCGGGGAGTGGATCCGCAAGCCCCGTCCCCGGTCGCCTTCCGTCTGCGCTTGATAAGGGTGGTCGCAGGTGTAATGTTTGCGGCGCTCGTAGCCCGCCTTGTGGTCCTGCAGATCGCTACGGGGCCCGGTTCGCAGATAGTCGCCGCAGCGAACTTTGTCCGTACGATTTATACGCCTGCGCCACGCGGTGAGATCCTCGACCGGAACGGGAACGTGCTCGTCGGTAACGTGGAGGTCCCGGTGGTCATCGTCGACCGCCAGGTCGTTGCGCCCAATTCGGCTGAGATCTCGAGTCTTGCCGTTCTCGATGGCGTGAGCGTCGCAGCAATGAAGGCCGCAATCAACAACAACCAGTACAGCCCTTACAGCCCGGTTACGGTGATGGTCGACCCTACGCCGCAACAGATGCTCTACATCCAGGAGCACCCGGGCACTTTCCCCGGTGTGAGCGTGTCGACGCAGCCGCAGCCCTACTACACCAAGCTTGGCAATTCTGCAGCGAACATACTCGGGTACGTCGGCCAGATTACCGCAGCCGAGTACAAGGTCCTCGGACCGAAGGGCTATCAGGCGAACGCCCAAATAGGCCAGACCGGGCTCGAAGCGGCTTATGAGAGCGTCCTCGCGGGAAAGCCCGGCATCGAGAAGGTCGCCGTCGACGCAACCGGGCGGGTGGTTTCGGTCATTTCGACGACGCCTCCCGTTCCCGGATACAACATTCGGCTGTCGATTGACGGGAAGGCGCAGGCCGCCGCAGTGCAAGCCCTTGCCCAGGAGATTGCGATCAAACGCAAGCAGGTCGACACCGATGGGAGTGGGCTATACCGCGCAACCGGCGGGGCTGTGGTGGTCGAGGATCCTAACAACGGCAAGATTCTGGCAATGGCGTCGTATCCCACGTACAACCCGTCGTGGTTCATAGGTGGAATCAGCGCCGCACACTACGCAACCTTGACTAGCCCCACAAGCGGGTCTCCTTTGGAGAACCGTGCGATCGCCGGCCAGTATTTCCCTGGGTCGACCTTCAAGTTGGTGACCGCCACCGCCGGCCTCAAAAGCGGTGTCATCACATCGAACTCCTACTTCAACGATGTCGGAGGCGGCATCACCGTTGCCGGCCACTTCTTCGCGAACGACGCGCACCAGTCTTTCGGCGAGGTCAACCTGCCTTTTGCACTCACCGTGTCCGACGACGCGTTCTTCTACAACATCGGTGGGACCCTCTACACGAACCCGTCGAAGTACGGGGCGAACTATTTTCAAAACATTGCCGGCCAGTACGGGTTCGGTCGCTACAGCGGGATCGACCTGCCGGGCGAAGCGGCCGGATATGTGCTGACTCCGGCAGAGAAGGCAAAGCTCCACGCCCAGAACCCGGTCGCCTATCCTTTCGGCAGTTACTACGTCGGTGACGCCATCGAGTCCGCGATCGGTCAGGACGACGTCGCGGTAACGCCTCTGCAGCTTGCGAACGCCTATTCCGCCTTTGCCAACGGTGGGACTCTTTGGACGCCGAGTCTCGTCCTCGACGCCCAGACCGCCTCCGGCCAGGTGGTCAAGACGTACGGACCGGTAAAGCTGGCTTCGACGCCGACGCTTTCGGCCGCCGATCACCAAGCCATGGTCCAAGGCTATACCGGCGTCACCGCAAACCCCCTGGGTACTGCGTACTATTCGTTCGGCGCCACGAAATATCCGATTCCAGTCGGCGGCAAGACGGGCACCGCGCAGCCAGTATCGGGGATCCCCCATACTTCGCCGCTCTACAAGCAGTACACATCGGTGTTCACGTCATTCGCGCCAGCAACCTCGCCGCAGTACGTGGCCGACTGTTTCATCTCCCAAGCCGGCTACGGTGCGTCGGCGGCCGCACCCGTGGTCCGCCAGGTCTACGACGTGTTATTCCACCAGCCGATACTCGCTACCCCGCTGAGCGGTTACTGAGATGCGCAGCGTGCGCCGGTCGATCTGTTCGGGGGTCCGCCAGATCCCTGCCCGGGCATCGTAGAGTTACTTTCGTCGTGAAATCGCCTTCGGATCCGAGAAACGCGCCTGTCGCATGGGCAGGGGCTCAGCGAAGCCGTCGGCGCCTCTTGACCATCTTCGGAATCGTTACGGCTGCGCTGGTAGTCGTTGCAGGCCGCCTTGCCTATGTGGACGTGTTCGCCGCTCATCGCTATCAGACCTTTGCGAAGAACCAGGACGTTGCGACGATCCCGCTACCCGCCCTGCGAGGGGCGATACTCTCGAGCAGCGGCCAGCCCTTTGCGCTGAGTGAGATGCGCCCCACTGTCGTGGCGGACCCTTACCAGGTCAAGGACGTGCCAGCTGAAGCGTCGTCCTTGGCCCCGCTGCTCCACGAGCCGGTGTCGCTGATCGAAAGCCAGCTCTCCGAGCACACCGGCTATGTCGAGTTGGGCAAGAACCTGCCGGTCGCAACCGGGCCGGCCGTGACGAAACTTCGCCTTGCCGGCATCCTCGTCATGCAGGCACCCGAGCGGTTCTATCCGCAAGGCCTGCTTGCTTCGCCCCTGGTTGGTTCTACCAATTCTGCCGGCGTCGGCGCGGCAGGCCTCGAATACGCTTACAACAAGACGTTGCAGGGTCGGCCAGGCCAACTGGTTGAGGTCGTCGACCCGTCAGGCCAGGCTGTCCCGAACGGTGTCATCCGCGACCAACCCCCCGCAGCGGGCGACGACGTCGTGACGACGATCGACAGCGCGTTGCAGTACCAAGCCGAGCAGGCGCTTGCCCAGGCGCTGGTAGCGAGTCACGCGGTGAGCGCTACGGCGGTTGTGGAGGACACGCACACCGGCGCACTTCTGGCCGTCGCGGACTTGACCAGACCTGCGAGCACCCAGACTGCGTCTGGTCAGGCAGCTGCCGTACCGGTGACGATCGGTTCGGGAGGAAAAATCCTTCCGCGCGGTCAGACGACCAGTGAGATCCAACCGGTCGAATCCACGACTCCGGCCGCTTTCACCCAGGTCTACGAGCCGGGGTCCGTGATGAAGCTGGTGACGGTGTCAGCTGCTCTGGCAACTGGCGCCACGACTCCGGATCAAGTTTTCACGATACCCGGCGCCTATCCGGTTGACGGGGTTTACATTCACGACGCGGAGCCCCATGGGACGGAACTTCTCAGCGTTACGGGAATCGTCGCCCAGTCCTCGAACATCGGGGCGACGGAAATCGTGCAGCGCATCGGTGCGCCAACCTATTACCACTACCTCGGCGCCTACGGCTTCGGCAGTACTACGCCAGTGCATTTTCCCGGAGAGGCAGCCGGTATTGTCAAGCCGGAAGCCACAATCAAACCGGTTGATCTTGCGACGATGTCCTACGGGGAGGGCATCTCGGTCACCACTGCGCAGCTCGCCGCCGCCTACAGCACAATCGCCAACGGCGGGGTTTACGTAGCACCGCACCTCGTCTCGTCGCTGATCGGACCCCACGGTAACACGCACCCGGTTGCACAACCGGCGCCAAGAAGAATCGTGTCGTCGGGTGTCGCCGCGCAGATGTCGTCCATCTTCGAGCAGGTCGTCTCGGCTGGAACCGGCGTATCCGCTCAGGTGAGCGGATACGCGGTGGCAGGCAAGACCGGTACGGCACAGTTCTTGGGCCCGAATGGCTACGTGATGAACCGCACGGACGCCACGTTCGCCGGATTCGCGCCTGCTCAGAATCCCCAGGTGGCGATAGTGGTCACCATCTTCGACACTCCCGATTACGGCGCGCAGGCCGCAGGGCCGGCCTTTGCGACGATCATGCGGAATGCCTTGAACGATCTCGGCGTGCCGTCGAGCGGTCCGCAACCCGCAGCTTCGCCGCTCGCCTCGCCGCTTCAGTAGACGGGATGGATCGGCGGGCGATTTACGTAGACGGCGTGCGGTTAGGCTCGACGACTCGATGAAGATCTACACCCGCACCGGAGACGACGGTACGACAGGGCTGCTTTACGGCGGCCGCGTCGCGAAGACGTCTCCGACCATCGAAGCTAACGGCGCGATCGACGAGGCACAAGCGGCGTTGGGGGCTGTGCGCGCCGAGGCTGAGCCGGGATCGGAGCTCGACGAGATCCTCGTAGGAATCGAACGCGACCTGTACGTAGCGATGGCCGAGGTGGCTACCGCTTCGCAGAACCGGCGCAAGCTCACGGCGGGCTCCACGATGGTGAGCAATGAGATGGTCGAGGGTCTGGAAGGGCTAATCGACCGTATCACCCCACGTTTCGCTCCGATCAAGGATTTCGTCGTTCCGGGCGCCAACAGGGTTGCGGCAGGCCTTGATGTGGCACGCTCAGTGACAAGACGTGCAGAGAGAGCAGCGATCGTTGCGATGAGCGAGCCGGGCGACCCGGCACAGGCGGACTCGGCGGACCTGTCGCAGAGCCAAGTGGCGATCTATCTGAACCGCCTTTCAGACTTGCTTTGGACGATGGCGCGATGGCAGGAGGACGGGGCCTCCCTGCTTTCGAGGAAGGCAGGGTCGGCCAAGTGAGCGCTCCTGAGGCTGGTGAGCATGGCGAGCAAGGCAATTTCCGAGTTCCTGCGGCTTCGTTAGCGCGGCGCATACCGCAGCGTCGGGGTGTCCTTGGCGTGCCGGTGTACGCCGACCTGTCGGTGCCTGAGGGCGGCGGTTTCGAAGTCGACAGGGCCTTCCTGGCGCAGCGCCGGTTCGAAGGTCGCCCGGGTCAGACACAGGCGTTCCCGTCGCCGGACGGCGGGACGATCGTTGCGGTGGGTGTCGGGGCCAAGGGTGCTGTAGGCGCCGACGATCTTCGCAGGGCGGCCGCATCGCTCGGCCGCCAGGCAGGCGACTCGCGATTCGTCACGACGACGCTGACGGCTGCGTTCGAAGCGACCGGAGGCGAGGCAGGCGAGGCGGTCAGGGCCGTAGTCGAAGGCTTCGGCCTCGGTAACTACCGCTACATCGGTGCGCCGGCCTCGCGAAGCCAGCCGGACCGAGTCGAGCGCTTGACTGTGGTGAGCGCCGGCAGCGGTGCCGGCGAAGGGCTGCGCAAGGGCCAGGCGTCCGTGGAGGCGGCATGCCGGGCGCGTGACTTGGTCAACTGCCCCGCCCGGCAGCTGACACCGCGGGAGCTCAGTCGCCTGGCGGTGCTAGACGGTGAGGAAGCGGGTGTACACGTCGACGTCTGGGACGAGAAGCGCATCGCCAAGGAGAAGCTCGGCGGCCTTCTAGGTGTGGCCGCTGGCGCATCCGAGCCGCCGCGGCTGATCCGGATGCAATACAGTCCGGACGCGTCGTCCAAGGGTCGCGGCGCGGCAGCGGTGGCCTCGAAAGGGCACGGCGGAGCGCTTCCTCGGGTACATCTGGTGGGGAAAGGGATAACGTTCGACTCGGGTGGCCTTTCACTCAAGCCGGCTGCATCGATGATGACGATGAAAGACGACATGGGCGGCGCCGCAGCAGTGATCTGCGCCACTGTCGCTCTCGCCCGGCTGAAGGTTCCTGTCGAAGTCGTTACGTGGGTGGCCGCCACCGAGAACATGCCGAGCGGAACGGCGATACACCCTGGCGATGTGCTGACTGCGCGCAACAAAAAGACGATCGAGGTGCTGAACACCGACGCCGAAGGTCGCCTCGTACTCGCAGACGCGTTGTCTCTGGCGGTGGAGGAGGAACCAGACGCCATATTGGACGTTGCGACGCTGACGGGTGGCCAGAGGGTCGCCCTCGGTGACAGGGTAGCGGCGGTCATGGGAAGCGACCCGGCGCTCGTCGCCAGAGTCCTCGAAGCCGGGCGCACCGTGGGCGAAACGTGCTGGGAGCTGCCGCTTCACCGCGGCTACCGCAA
>JAKCEB010000118.1 GCA_021838305.1 Actinomycetes bacterium
CACCTACGAGGCGCTCGCATCGCTCAACAACATCAGCGACCCCAACGTCATCTACCCGGGCCAGGTCCTGCGGGTTGCGGCGACAGCGACAGCCCAACTTGTGTCAGCGAACGGCGGCGCGGCGAGCGGCAGCGAGGTTCCTTCGTCGGAGACTCCTTCATCGTCTGGCGCCGCAACCGCAGTCGCACCGAACCAGCAGGCGACCACCGCCGCGCAGGTCGCGGTGAAAGTGGCCCTCGAGCAGGTCGGCAAGCCGTACGTGTGGGCCGGCGCGGGCCCTGCTGACTTCGACTGCTCGGGTCTTGTCATGTACGCATGGGAGGCCGCCGGTGTGAGCCTCCCCCACTACAGCGTGTCGCAGTACTACGACACGACTCGGATAAGCGAGTCGCAGTTGCAGCCTGGGGACCTCGTGTTCTACAACAACGGGCAGGGAGCGCAACCCGGGCATGTGACGATGTACGTGGGCAACGGGGAAGTGGTCGCCGCCGACTACCCCGGGACCGACGTACGGGTGGAGCCGCTCACCCACGACGGAACCCCGATGGCGTTCGGGCGGGTTCCGTAGGGCAACAAGCCAGGTCCCGGTAAGCCACCGGGGCTTGTAGGGACGAGCGCGGCCTGATTCGCAAGCACGGTGTTAGCCGATCGGCAGCGTCGAGGTTGCTGTCGGCGTCGTAGTCGACGTGGCCGCCTTCGAGGTGGAAGTCGGTACGGTCGTCGTCGTTGTCGGCGGGGGTGGCGCGGGCATCTCGAAGACGATCGACGAGGTCGCTGATTTGACCGTCGCGACGGGACCGGTACCGCCGCTCGTGCTTGCGCTGGACCCCGGCGTCGTCGTGGTGGTGCTGGATGTCGAGGTCGTGGAGCTGGATGTGCTCGTCGAGGCTGTAACAGTAAGGGTGACGGGCGTGCCGAGCGGAGGGTTGAGCGGCCCGAGCCGGTTGATCGTGTAGGCCTGGCCGACGGCGAGGTTAACGAAGTCCCTGACTGTGGAAGCGCCGTGGCCGGCCGGGGAGATCGTGGCGGTGACCGTTACGTGAGACGCCGCCTGGTTACCTGTGTTCGCCACGACGAGGTTTACGCTGATCGAGGAGGCGTCCGGCAAGGCCAGTGTCGAGGCTTTGGTCGTTAGCGGGGCCGGGTTCGTAGACAGCGAGAAGATACTGAACTGGTAGAGCGGGCTCGTCGTCATAGCGCTTTGAAGCGACGTCAGGAACACCTGAGCAGGGCTGGACTGGTAAGGCGTCGTGTCGCCGCCCCACACCGACGCTGGCATGGCTACACCAACCGAAGCTGGAAAAGTCGAGCGGAACAGCGAGTACGCCTGGTCCCCGACGCCGATGTCGGATGCCGCCTGGGCGAGCAACGGCGCCTCGACGGAGGGGGACGACGCGGTCGAGTCGACGGGATTACCCCGCGTCGAAGGGCCTGCGGCTGCGCCTAGCGTTGCAAGCAGGACTTTCTCGACGATAGAAGCGGCTTGGCTTCGCGCGAGGAGGCTCGCCTCGAGCAGGCCGGCGGAACCGACCAGACCGCTAGGGGGGTTGAGCTTGCTCAACGCGGCGTACTCGGCCGCCGACTTGGTGGCGACGCTCTCGACGCCAGACGCTATCGACGGGCCGCTTCGCGACAGGCCGCCCGACCAGATCGAAGCCAGCACCTGGCCGTCCCCGGTCGAGGAGGATATGACGGGCAGTACCTGGTCAACCCACGCTCCGGCGGCGAGTTGACGGGCAGGGGCGGTCGATCTCGACTTGAGAGAAGCGTCGATCAGCAGGATCAGAACCGTGGCGACCACGCCTATGGTGATCCAACGAAACCCTGTGCCTCGGCGCCGGGAAGGTAGACCGGCCAGCGTCATATCCGCCCTACGATACCTGCCATGAGATACCGTCAGCTCGGCAGCTCCGGCCTCACCGTCTCGGCGGTCGGTCTTGGATGCAACAACTTCGGGGGGTCGTTCGGCGCGAAGCTGCGTCTCGAGGAGACCAAAGCGGTGGTCAACGCCGCCATTGACTGCGGGATCACGCTTCTCGACACCGCCAACACCTACGGCGACAAAGGCGGAAGCGAGAGTCTGCTCGGCGAAGCCTTGGCCGGACATCGCGACGAAGTCGTCCTCGCCACCAAGTTCGGCTCTGACATGGGAGAGGGGCCCGGCGTCGCCCGGGCGTCCCGATGGTATGTCCGTCGCGCTGTCGAGGATAGCTTGAGGCGCCTTCGCACGGACCGCATCGACCTGTACCAGCTGCATCGCCCGGACGGGATAACGCCGGTCGAGGAAACCCTCGCCGCGCTCGACGACCTCGTCCGGGAGGGCAAGGTTCTCTATGTCGGTTCGTCGAATTTCGCTGCCTGGCAGCTCACCGAGGCCGAGTGGGTTGCCCGGCGCGACGGTCGGAACCGTTTCGTCTCAGCGCAGAACCACTACAGCCTGCTTGAGCGTTCCGCGGAACGCGAGCTTCTGCCGGCGTGCGCGCAGGCTGGTGTGGGGATGTTGCCGTTTTTCCCTCTCGCGAACGGGCTGCTCACCGGCAAGTACCGCCGTGACCAGCAGCGGCCGACCGGCACTCGGATGGATGGCAGGGACATCACCGCGAGCCAGTGGGACAGGATCGAATCCCTCGCCGACTTCGCAGAGCAGCGCAGCCACAGCCTGCTCGAACTTGCCTTCGCCGGGCTTCTGGCGTCGCCGGTGGTTTCCTCAGTCATCGCGGGGGCGACGAGCCCCGAGCAGGTCAGGTCGAACTCCGTCGCCGGCGACTGGCAGCTGAGCCCTGGGGACGCGGAGGCGCTCCGGGCCCTTCGCTGATCGCTGGAGCTCGGGGACCGGGTCCGAGACGCCGGTCGCCGGACTCAGAGGTCGCCGGTGAGAAGCTTCGAGACGGTGTCGGTGTCGGAGAGGTCGGCCATCGTGGCGTCCGCTCCGAGAGACTCGAGTTCTCCGAACGTGTATCCGCCCGTGGCGACGAGCAGGCAGCGCACCCCGGCCGCTCGAGCGCAGGCCAGGTCGCGAGGCGTGTCACCTATCACCCACACATCCGAGCCGTCGAGGGTGACGTCGCGGCGGTCGCGGAGCCGTCCGAGAGCGACGGGCACCAGGCAGTTACGGTCGTGGTGGTCGCTTCCGTAGGCGCCGACCTCGAAGTCGAACCAAGCGCCCAGCCCGAAAACGTCCATTTTGCGTTTGGCGTTGCGCACCACGTTCCCGGTGAGAAGGCTGACGAGCACCCGGTCGTCGTCGGCGAGGCACTTAAGCAGGTCATTGACCCCCGGCAGAACCGAGCCGCCCGCTCGAAGCTCGCCGCTGCGGTCGGCTTCCGCCAGTGCGTCCGCGAGGGCGTCGAGCAGCGCCGCCATTAGTTGATCGGTACGGGCCACGCCGAGGGACTCGAGGTACTCGCCGACGATCAGGTGGTCTGTCTTGCCGGCCATGTGCGGACGCTCCGTGACCGTCACCCCGAGAACGGACGCGACTGCCCTGTCGAAGGACGCCGGGCCCGCCTCCCCCGCCCGGACGAGCGTGCCGTCCACGTCGAAAAGGACGAACCGGCGCACAACCACGCCCAACTGTAACCGGCTGGCGCAGGCGCAGCGCACCACCGACACCGAGCGGGGCGAAGCCTGAGCTCACGCCGGGCGACCCGGAGACTCGGCTTCGGGCATACTTCGAACATGCAGATTTCGCCTGTGCGCATCTCCGAGACCCCCGAATGGCACGCCGTCACTGCCCATAGCGCTTCGATGCGCGACGTGCACATACGAGACCTATTCGCGTCGGACCCGGCCAGGGGACGTTCGATGACACTCGACGGCGCCGACCTGCACCTCGACTACTCCAAGAACCGCCTCACTGCCGAGACGATCGACCTGCTCGCCCGTGTCGCGGAGCGCGCCGGGCTGCGCGAGCGGATAGCAGCGATGTGGGCCGGGGAGCACATCAACGTAAGCGAGGATCGCGCTGTCTTGCACATAGCGCTGCGAGCACCCCGAGGGCAGTCGATCACAACCGCCGGGGTTAACGTCGTGCCGGCCGTGCACGAGGTGCTCGACCGCATGGCCGTCTTCGCCGAGCGTGTCAGGACCGGCGAGTGGACCGGCTACACGGGCAAGCAGATATCGACCGTTGTCAACATCGGGATAGGCGGTTCGGACCTCGGCCCTGCCATGGCGTACGACGCGCTTCGGCCTTTCGCCGAGCGCCACATCGGGTGCCGCTTCGTCTCCAACGTAGACGGATCCGACATATGGGAGGCAACCGAGGACCTAGACCCCGCCTCCACCCTGTTTATCGTCAGCTCGAAAACTTTCACGACCCTAGAGACCATCACCAACGCGAAGACCGCCCGCGACTGGCTTCTCGCCAACCTGAGCGACGACGCGGCAGTAGCCAAGCACTTCGTGGCTGTCTCGACCAACGCAGCGAAGGTCGCCGAGTTCGGCATCGACACCGACAACATGTTCGGCTTTTGGGATTGGGTAGGCGGCCGCTACTCGTTCGATTCGGCGATAGGGCTGTCGCTGATGATCTCGGTAGGAGCGAACGCTTTTCGCGAGATGCTCGACGGTTTCCACGCCGTCGACGAGCATTACCGTAACGCGCCGATCCGGGAGAACCTGCCCGCACTGCTCGGGTTGATAGGCGTCTGGTACAACGACTTCTTCGGAGCCGAGACTCAGGCGGTGCTGCCGTACAACCACTATTTGTCGCGTTTTCCTGCCTACCTGCAGCAGCTCGACATGGAAAGTAACGGAAAAAGTGTCACCCTCTCGGGGGAGCCCGTCGACGTCGCTACAGGCCCCGTCGTGTGGGGGACGCCGGGGACTAACGGCCAGCACGCCTACTACCAGCTGATCCACCAAGGGACGCGGATCATCCCGGCGGACTTCATAGGCTTCGTCGCCCCGAACCACGAAGTCGGGGAGCACCACGATCTGCTGATGGCGAACTTCTTCGCCCAGACGGAGGCTCTCGCGTTCGGGCGGCCCGCCCCCGACGGCCAGCCTTACCGCTACTTCGCCGGTAACCATCCGACGAACACGATCCTCGCCCCGAAGCTCACGCCTCGGGTCCTCGGGGAGCTCGTCGCCACCTACGAGCACAAGGTGTTGACCCAGGGGGTCATCTGGGGGATCGACTCGTTCGACCAGTGGGGTGTCGAGCTCGGCAAGGAACTGGCTCAGCGGATCGTCCCGGAGCTGGGCGCCTCCGAAACCCCCGACCTGGCGCACGACTCGAGCACGAACACCCTTATTGCCCGCTACAGAGCCGGGCGGGGACGGAAGTAGACGGGGCCACTGGCCGCGCCCAAGCCCGTCGTACGGCTCGGGCTCGGGGCTCGGGCTACGGGCGGTGTATCGGCCCTGACGTGTTGCGCAGGGGTTTCGCCTCACGGTTGTGAACGACGGCCTGGATCTCGGCGGCGATGGCGAGGGCTATCTCTGGAGCGCTTCTTCCGCCGAGGTCGAGTCCGATCGGGCGGTGTATTCGGGCCACGTCTGTCTCGCTTATGCCCGAGGCGGTAAGCCTTTCGATGCGCCGGGACTGAGTGTTGCGAGAGCCCATCGCCCCGACGTAGCAGATCGGCGTCGAAAGTCCGGCGGCTAAGGCGGGCACGTCGACGTGAGGGTCGTGGCTCAACACCACGAGTGCCCCGGTCGTGCCGGCCCATTCGAGAAGCTCGGGGACGGTCTCGTGCGCCGCGGTATGGCGCACGTCCCAACCGAGGAGCGCCGACTGCGCCTCGATGGCAGTCACCACATCCCCGGTGCCGACCACCACCACCCGGGGGGAGGGCACCCAAACCTCGATCAGGGCTCTACCCTGCTCGGTGTCGACGATGCGCCGGGCAGTGACACCATCATTGACGAGCCGTCGAGCTTCCTCGACGAGTGCCCCCCCGACGGCCTCCGGCCGCCCATCGAAACTCCCCCAGCTTGTCCCGCCCGGACCGACGGCGACGGGACCCGCCTTCTCTCCGGGACCGTCGAGAACCGTAACCAACCCGACGGGCGTCCTCGAAGCCAGAGCAGACCATGTCTCGACCGGAATCGCTTGGGACTTCTGCAAAAGCACCTTCACCCGACCACCGCAGCTGAGACCGAGCTCCTCGACCGACGACCCGCCGACAGACACGTCGACATGCGCCAGTCGCTCCGCCTCCGAGGAGCGGAGAAGCTCCGTGGCTGCCGGAAGGATCGCCTTCCTTCCGTGCTCAGCGAAAATGTCGCCGACGAATCGGCCGGAGCTGTCTATCGCTACCAGCTCGTCGACGGGAAGCGTCGAGAAGCCCTCCACCTCGATGACCCTGGCAACGACCATCGGCTCGCTGCCTGTGGAAGCCTTTGCGAGCACCTCGGCAACTTGTCCCATACCTACGGTCACTCCGACACCACCTTCTCCTCGAGCTGATCCAGCCGCATCCGACCTTGACAGGCTACCGCCGCCCTGTGACGATCTCGTCGGAGGAGAGACGGTCAAGCGGAGCGCGCCCGATCAGTCGTGCTGGTGGCTCTCGTGGTCCGCGTGGCCGGCCGGTTCGAGCTGGAACGTCGAGTGCTCGACGTCGAAATGCCCGGCCAGGCACTCCTGGAGGCGGTCAAGCACCGCCGGCGCCCGACCGTCGCGGAAGCACTCGTCGCTGACCACGACGTGAGCGGACACGGCCGGCAGATCTGAGGTCACCACCCATGCATGCAGGTCGTGGACAGCTGCGACCTCCCCGATGCCGAGGATGTGCTCGCGGACCTCGGCGAGCACGAGGTCGTCTGGAGCCGCCTCCAAGAGGATGCGCCCCGAAGCTCGCAACAATCCCCACGAGGCCTTGCCCATGATTGCAACCACGAGCAGGGAGGCGATTGCGTCCGCGCGGCGGAAGCCGGTCGTGACTATTACGATGCCGGCCACGAGCGTCGCAGCGAACGCCCACACGTCGGTCAGCAGGTGGGAGATAGCACCGGTCAGGTTCAAGCTGCGGCGACTCGACCCGGCGAGGATCGCGGTGGCTGCGCCGTTGGCCACTAGCCCGACCGCCGCCACCACCGCCACGAGGGCTCCGTCGACCGCAACCGGATGCAGCAGCCTTGCAACGGCCTCGACTGCGACGAGGACGGCCACGACCAGCAGGGTTACGCCGTTCCCGGCAGCCGAGAGAATCTCTGCGCGTTTGAACCCGAAGGTCATCGACCCGCCGGCCGGCCGCGCAGCCAGGTGAGTGACCCACCAAGCCATTCCCAACGCCCCGGCGTCAGCCAGCATGTGGCCGGCGTCTGCGAGCAGGGCCAGAGAACCGCCTACGATCGCAGCGGTCACTTCCCCGACCATGAACACGACGATGACAACCAACGCGCCGCTGAGGCGTCTTGCGTCGGCAGGAGGCCCGGCGTGGGCGTGGGTGTGGCCGGCGCTCACGTGGGCGATACTACCGGGGGCAGGTTGAGGCGTCGCGGAACGAATTCGGGCCGGGAAGCGTTGCTCAGACTCGATGACTTCGATTTCTGTTCTCGACTTGGCGACGATCGCCTCCGGGTCGTCCCCTGCGAGGGCGCTTGCCGAGTCGACTGCGTTGGCGGTAGATGCGGAGAGGCTCGGCTACCGGCGGTTCTGGGTCGCGGAGCACCATGCGATGCCCGCTGTCGCAAGCTCCTCCCCGCCCGTGCTCATAGCGCACCTAGCTGCGCGAACCTCGACGATCCGGGTCGGCTCCGGCGGTGTGATGCTGCCCAACCACTCCCCGCTGGTCGTAGCTGAGCAGTTCGGGACGCTCGAAGCGCTGTATCCGGGACGGATAGACCTCGGCTTGGGACGAGCCCCCGGAACCGACCAGCTCACGGCCAGGGCCCTACGCCGCGACACCGCCCTCGGCGCCGAGAGCTTCCCAGACGACGTCATCGAGATCTACAACTATCTGGCGGACGCCCCAGGGGCTGTGTCGCGTCCTTTTGCGGTGCCGGGGAGGGGTTACCTGCCCGAGATGTGGCTCCTCGGCTCGTCGCTTTACAGCGCCCAGCTGGCGGGCCACCTCGGGCTGCCGTTCGCGTTTGCCTACCACTTCAGCCCGGGCCCTCTGGATGCTGCAGTAGCCGCCTACCGGAAGAACTTTCAGCCGTCCCCGGTTCTTGAAGCCCCGCACCTCATGGTCGCGGTCTCGGTGATCTGCGCTCCGAGCGAGGAGGAAGCTCGATGGCTTTCGGGTTCTTCGGCGTTGTCGATCCTCGGCTTGCACACCGGGCGCCTCGCTCCTCTCGCCTCCCCCGAGGAGGCAGCGTCCTACGACTACACCCAAGCCGAACGCGACCTCGTCGAGCGGGTAATGGCGACGCATGTAATAGGCGACCCGGCGCAGGTCAGCGCCGGGCTATCAGCATTGGTCGATCGCACCGGTGCGGATGAGTTGATCCTGTCGACGCGGTTGCACAGTCTGGAGGAGAGAGTGCGCTCCCTCGAGCTCGTCGCTGGAGTGCGCCTCGTCGAAAGCGCATGCCTGTAACGGTCAGGCAC
>JAKCEB010000119.1 GCA_021838305.1 Actinomycetes bacterium
GGACTCCACGTCACGTCCCAGACCTTCGAGCGCCGCCAGGGCACCGACCAGACGCACTTCGAGCGCTGCAAGGTCAGGCGCCTGACGCTTCGAGGGTTGAGCGAGTACCGCGACTATGCCGCACATGGGGCTAAATCTACCCGGGTATCAGTCCGACCGGTTTTCCCGCTCGCCACGCAAATTTGCCTGTCAAGAATTTTTGCGCACAACGCAGCTTCTGTCGGTACTATGACGTCACCATGAGCGGACCGGCAAGATGACAGTCGCACTCGATGCCGCCGACGCGCCGGTGTCCAGCGTCGCAGACCGGCCTGAGTCAGATGAAGCGCTATCACATCGCGCCCGAAAGAAGCTTGCTACTCGAAACGCGATACACGAGGCGGCCTTCGATCTGGTGATGACAGTTGGCTTGGCGCACACGACCGTCGAGCGGATCTCAGAACGGGCGGGGATCGCGCCGCGCACCTTCTGGGGATATTTTTCCTCTAAGGAGGACGCAGTTATCAATCGCGACCCCGAAGGCCCGTCGAAGCTTGCCGCAGCATTTCTTCTCCGGCCGCGCGACGAGGAGCCGCTCACGTCGCTTCAGGTGATCCTCGACGAGTACCTGGCAGCGAAGATGGCTGACTCGGAGAAGTTCCTTCTTCGCCAGAGGCTCTTCCGGGAGGTCCCTGCGCTGCTTGGCGCGGTAGCGGCAGCTCGCGACGAGATGGAACGCTCCCTCGTCTTCGCTGTAGCGGAGCGACTTGGAGTGGACTCAGCGGTTGATCTCCGCCCCGGGGTGTTCGTGGCGTCCGCGTGGGGCGCCTGCCGGGTCGCTCAGCAGCGCTGGGTCGAGTCGTCGGGACACGAGGACCTGAGAACCCTCACCGCCGACGCCTTTCGCACCCTCGCCGACGGCGTGGTCCACCTGACACAGAAGAAGAACATTGGCACAACCGAGAAAGCACACAAAGGAATATGACGAACATCAACGAGGCCGATAGGAGGCAATCGTGAGCAGGGTGGAGAGCCACTCCGATTCGACGACCGCCGCAGATAAAGTCGGCGGCGCGAGCAGTTCCCTGCCCGTCGAGCCGGCAGGGGCGCCTCCCGTTGCCGGCAGCTACAGCCACAGGCAGATCCTTCTCATCATGTCCGGCCTCGCCATGGGGCTTCTTCTCGCCTCGCTGGACCAGACCATCGTATCGACCGCCCTGACGGTCATCAGCGAGCACTTCCACCGCGTGGACCTCTACAGCTGGGTCGTTACCGCATACTTGTTGACCTCGACTGCTAGTACCCCGCTGTACGGAAAGATCAGCGACCAGTTCGGCCGGAAGCGTATCTTCCAAGTGTCGATCGTGATCTTCCTGATAGGAAGTGCCCTGTCGGGGCTCTCGCAATCGATGTACCAGCTGATTGCGTTCCGCGCTTTGCAAGGCCTCGGAGCCGGAGGCCTGATGACCCTGGCGTTCGCGATAATCGGCGATGTAATCCCTCCGAGAGAGCGGGGCCGCTACCAGGGGTACTTCGGAGCCGTGTTCGGAGTGTCGAGCGTCGTAGGACCGCTTCTGGGAGGATTCCTCGTCGATCAAGCGTCCTGGCGGTGGGTGTTCTACGTCAACCTGCCGATCGGAATCGTCGGTCTGGTCGTGATCAACAGGGTGCTCAAGCTCGACCACAAACCTCGTTCCTCCAAGGTGGACGTCGCCGGGTCCTTGCTCATCGTCTCGGGGATCTCGCTGCTTCTCGTCGGAGTACAGATCGCCGGAAATGCAGCAGCGATCACAGCAACTGCGTGGGCCTACGCATTGCCGGGACTGGCGCTCATCGGGGCGTTCGTATGGTGGGAGCGAAGGGCCGCGGAGCCGATCATCCCGCTGCGACTGTTCCGCAACTCCGTCTTCGCTGTATCGAACACGCTCGCGTTTATTACCGGTACGACCATGTTCGGGGCGCTTATCTTCCTACCTCTATACCTGCAGTCGGTTCGCGGCGTGAGCCCGACTATCTCGGGCCTTCGACTGCTGCCGATGCTTGCGGGAATTCTCCTGACGTCCATCAGCTCCGGCCGCCTCGTCAGCAAATGGGGCCGCTACAAGCACTTCGTGATCGCAGGGACGCTCCTGCTGACCGTCGGCGTCGCGACCATGACGCAGATCACGTCGACGACGTCGGCGTGGCCCCTCGCCGGGATGCTGTTCATAGTCGGTCTCGGGCTCGGGCTGTTCATGCAGATACTCGTCGTCGCCGTTCAAAACGCCGTCCCGGTCGTCGACATGGGCGTGGGTACAGCTTCGGTGACCTTTTTCCGGACATTGGGAGGCGCCGTCGGATCGGCCGTTCTTGGTGCTGTGCTCATCCTCAACGAGAAGTCCAGTCTCCCTGGATACCAGCGCAAATACGGAGCGAACTCGCCGGCCGCGGTGCACCATGCGTTCACGTTTGGAATGGATCGGGCGTACCTGTACGCGCTGCCGGTGGCAGCAGCCGCGTTTGTGCTGTCGTTCATGCTGCGCGAGGTCAAACTCCGCTCCGGCGCGGACATGGGCGCCGCTACGCCGAGCGTGGAAGCGATCGGCTAGGCGACGCAGCTGGGCGACGCGACGGCCGTGGCCGTGACCGTGGTCGATCTGCGTGCCCGGCTGTCAGCGGTCGCCCAGAATACGCGAGACCGCCTCTGCCAAGCGTTCCGCCGCCGCCGACGCCTCCGCTTCGTCGGCAGCCTCAACCATCACCCTCACCAGTTGTTCTGTTCCGCTGGCTCGAAGCAGAACCCGTCCCGAATCACCGAGGTTTTTCTCGACGGAGGCAACCTCGTTCCAGATGACGGCTGCGCCCTCGAGCTCGTCCCGGCGTGCCACCGGCACATTCAGCGTCACCTGCGGGTAGCTGCGCATGCAACTTTCGCCAAGCTCGGCAAGAGTACGTCCGGAGCGAACAACCAGGTCTGCGAGGAGCAGGCCAGTAAGGACCCCGTCGCCGGTTGTGGCCAGACCGGGGAAGATGATGTGTCCGGACTGCTCGCCTCCTAGGCACCAACCTCGGCTTTCGAGGGCTTCGAGAATATTGCGGTCCCCCACCTGGGTCGTCACGACGTCGATGCCCGCGTGCGCCATCGCCTTGTGCAATCCGAGATTGCTCATCACCGTGACAGCGATCCCGCCCCCCAGGAGATGTCCCGTGGCCTTCAGGTCCGTCGCGAACAGGGCAAGTAGCCTGTCCCCATCCACGACCCGGCCGGCGTCGTCTACGGCGACGACGCGGTCGGCGTCTCCGTCGAATGCCAGCCCAAGGTTTGCCCCTGCTCGGTTGACTGATCTCGCCAACTCGCCGGGATCGGACGACCCGCAACCAGAGTTGATGTTGGTTCCGTCCGGAAGCGCTCCGACGATGTCGACAAGTTCGGCCCCGGCGCGCTCGAAGGCCTCCCTTGCGGTAGCTACCGCAGCGCCGTTCGCCGTGTCGAGGGCAACCTTGATTCCCGACAGACTCCGGCCTTGGAGGGCGTCGGTCAACTTGTCCAGGTAGCGGGCGAGCGCATCGGGGTCGGCGACGACCCGGCCCAACCTGTCACCGGAGAGGAAGGTTGTGCCGGCGGACGCCATGTCGGCCTCGATCGCCGCCTCCTGGTCGTCTCGGAGCTTCGTGCCGCCGGCAGCGAACAGCTTGATGCCGTTGTCCGGGTACGGGTTATGCGACGCTGAGACCACGGCTCCGGGGCATCCCCCGCCCGCTGCCATGCTGGCGACGACAGGTGTCGGCACGACGCCGAGATCCACGACGTCGATCCCCTCGGCCGCCGCTCCCGACGCGAACGCCGCCGCGAGCATCGTGCCGGACCAACGGGTGTCTCGTCCGAGATAGATACGGCCAGCGGGTGCGCCCAGGATGCGGGCGGAACTCCGCCCGAGTCTCTGGGCTAGCTCCGGGGTTATCAGGTCGCCGGCACGGCCGCGCAGGCCGTCGGTTCCGAAGTGCGCTTTCACACTGGAGCGCTGCCGCTCTCGATCAGCGCTTGGAGTACTGGGGCGCCTTGCGGGCCTTCTTCAGCCCGTACTTCTTGGACTCTTTCTCCCTCGCGTCGCGGGTAAGAAAGCCGGCGCGCTTGAGGACGGACCGCAGGTCGGGGTCGAGCTCGACAAGCGCCCGGGCAATCGCGAGGCGCATTGCCCCTGCCTGGCCCGACACGCCGCCGCCGACGAGGGTGGTGTCGACGTCGTAGGATTCGGCCTTCTCGACGAGACGGAGGGGCTCTGTGATGATCATGCGGTGAGTGGCCGAGGGGAAGTAGTCCACGGCCGGTCGCTTGTTGATGGTCACCGAACCCTGGCCGGGGCGAAGGCGCACACGCGCGACCGCCTGTTTGCGGCGACCGGTTGACTGGACGAGCGGCTTGGTCAAGTGGGGCTCATGCTCCTCGGGAAGTGCGCGTTGCGCGGGGGTCGATCGAAAGCGCTTTCGGCTGCTGAGCACCGTGCGGATGCGTGGGGCCGGCGTACACCTTGAGCTTGCGGAGCATCGAGCGGCCGAGCGGCCCCTTAGGGAGCATTCCCTTGACAGCCCTTCGCAACGCCTCGTCCGGTCGGGTCGCCAGCAGCTCTGTGTAGTTCCGCGAAGTGAGGCCACCCGGGTAACCCGAGTGACGGTAGTAGAGCTTCTTGTCGGCCTTGCCGGCAGGCATGGCAACCTTGGACGCGTTCACGACGATCACGTGATCACCGGTGTCGACGTGAGGAGCGAAGATGGGCTTGTGCTTGCCCCGCAGGATCGAAGCCACCTCGCTGGCGACACGCCCGAGAACAGCCCCATCCGCGTCGACTTCGAACCATTCCCGCTCGATGTCGGCAGGTTTCGGGGTGAATGTGCGCACGGTGACCTCTGAGTAGACGTTGTTGAGCCGGCAAGGCGCAGCCCGAACAGAACAGAAACCAGAGTATAGCGCCACCAGGGGCAGCAGCGCCAAGCGTCCTAGGTTGGTGATATTCGCGCAGGTTCTCTAATGTGTTCCTTAGCTATGCATCAACTGACCGGACTCCTGGCCACAAACTTCGGTTCCCCGTCGGGGGTGACAACCCAGGATCACTACGTCCGGGAGCTTTGGCGCCTCAGCGGCTTCTTCGCCTTCCCTATCGGTCTGCTCGTCCTCGGCCTTATCGCCTACGCAATCATCCGCTACCGCCGGCGCCCTGGAAACGACCGCAAGCCCGCGCAGTTCCAGTACCACATACCCCTCGAAGCCACCTATACGATCATCCCGCTCGTGGTGGTGGCCATCATCTTCGGGTTCATGTACAGCGCGGAGAACCACGTCAACAAGGTCGCGGCGAAACCCGCCGTGGCGATCACGGTCGACGGCTTCCAGTGGGGGTGGCGGTTCGTCTACCCGAATGGCCACGTCCAGATCGGCACGGCCGACTACAACAACATCAACAACAACAACGACCTGCCGGTGCTGGTGATGCCGTCCAACGAGACGGTGCAGCTCCAGGTTGTTTCTCTGGACGTCGTCCACACGTTCTACGTGAAGGAGTTCCTCTTCAACAGGGACCTCATACCGGGCATCAACAACGTCTTCGACATCAACGTGACAAAGCCGGGCCTGTACCCGGGTCAGTGCAACAACATCTGCGGCGAGTACCACGCCTACATGCGTTTCCTGGTCGACGTGATGTCACCGGCGCAGTACAGCGCGTGGTACGCGAACCAGCCTGCGTGCTCGATCACGACCGCCGGCGTGTCCGGCATCCAGAAGGGCAGCTGCTCGGCGCTGAACGCCGGTTCGAACTTCAGCGGTTACACACAGGGATAAGGATCAACTCAGCCATATGACCCTCCTCGAACAACGACCGTCACCCTCCTTCAAAACCCACGAGACGAGTCTCATGGAGGTCGTGCCGGGTCCCCGCCCGCACGGCATCGTCAAGTTCGTCACGAGCACCGACCACAAGCAGATAGGCCTTAATTACCTGGTCACGGCGTTGGTCGGGTTTGCGGTGGCCGGGTCGATGGCGCTCGTGATGCGCACGCAGCTCATCGTTCCGAACAACCATTTCGTGACCGAGAACGTCTACAACGAGATGTTCACCATCCACGGCACCCTCATGCTGTTCGTCTTCGCAGGCCCGTTCGCTTTCGCGGGCTTCGGCAACTACCTGGTGCCGTTGATGATCGGGGCGCCGGACATGGCGTTCCCCAGGTTCAACAACCTCTCCTACTGGCTTTACCTCGGTGGCTTCACCCTCCTGCTGGCCGGCTTCCTGACGAACAACGGGGCCGCACAGTTCGGATGGTTCGGCTACGCCCCGCTCACCGAGGCGATCCACTCCCCCGGCCCCGGCGCCGACCTCTGGCTCGCAGGAGTCGGGCTTACCGGTTTCTCGGGGATCTTCACCGCCGTCAACATCATCACCACCGTGTTCACCCTGAGAGCGCCCGGCATGGTGATGTTCAGAATGCCGATCTTCGTGTGGAACATTCTCGTCACGATGTTCCTGGTCCTGCTCGCCTTCCCGGTGCTGACCTCGGCGTTCGCGATGCTGTGGATCGACCGCCATCTGGGCGGGAACTTCTTCAACGCTGCCGGCGGTGGCCAGCCGATCCTCTGGCAGAACCTGTTCTGGTTCTTCGGCCACCCCGAGGTTTACATCATCGCCCTGCCTTATTTCGGGATCGTCACCGAGATCATCGCCACGATGTCCAGGAAACCCGTCTTCGGCTACAAGGGCATGATCGCAGCGACCCTTTCTATCGGCGCCCTGTCGATGGGCGTCTGGGCTCACCATATGTACACGACAGGGGCGGTCCTGCTGCCGTTCTTTGCCGCCATGTCGCTCCTGATCGCGGTGCCCACCGGAATCAAGTTCTTCAACTGGATCGGCACGATGTGGCGGGGGACGATCGTGCTCAACACGGCCATGCTTTTCTCTCTCGGGTTCCTCGTCATGTTCCTCTTTGGAGGCATTACCGGCGTCATACTCGCCCAGCCTGTCCTCGACTTCCAGCTGCACAACACCTACTTCGTCGTCGCGCACTTCCACTATGTGATCATGGGCCTGGCTTCGGGCGGCTTCGGTGGCCTCTACTACTGGTACCCGAAGATGACAGGCCGCAAGATGTCCGAGAAGTGGGGTAAGCTCGGCTTCGCACTGATCTTCCTCGGCTTCAACCTCACCTTCTTCCCGCAGCACGACCTCGGCCTTCGAGGCATGCCACGGCGTATCGAGACCTACAACGCCGGGATGGGCTGGAACTTCCTCAACGAGCTGTCGAGCATCGGTGCGTACATCACGGGGCTCGGTGTGCTGGTCAACATATGGAACATGTTTACCTCGTACCGCCACGGGGAGATCGCGGGCGACAACCCCTGGGACGGCCAGACCCTCGAATGGGCCTGCTCCTCCCCTCCTCCTGACCACAACTTCGAGGCTCTCCCGCCTATACGCTCGGAGCGACCCGTCTGGGATGCGAATCACCCCGACATGCTGACGAAAGTGGGCCACTAGATGAAGGTCGAATCCCGCACGGTCCTCGGCGCGTTCATTTTCCTGGCCATCCTGACCGCCGTCTATTGGATTCTCGTGGCGCTCCACGGAGCGTCCTCGGAGAGAAGCGGCATCGCGATGCTCGTGTTCAGCTTCTCCGCGTACGCGCTTTTGGGTGGCTACCTTCTCGCCCAGTACCTGCGTCGACATGGCATCCCCCGACCGGAGGACCGCTTCGACGCGAACCAGAACGACGGGGCGGGAGTGATCGACTACTTCCCTGCTAACTCGATCTGGCCGGTGGGGATGGGCCTCGGCATGATCTTCGGTGCCTGCGCACTTGTGTGGGGCTTGTGGTACCTCGCGATAGGGGCTGTACTCTTCTTCGGAGCGGTCTTCGGCTGGGTGACCGAGTCGGACTACACCGAGGATGTCCTTCCCGGGTCAGACCCTGACGATCTCGAGGCCTCCCACGAGACTTACGCTTCGACCGGGTCCACGCACGGCCACTGACGCAAGACGCTTCCCGACTTTTAGCTTGGGAAACGTTCAAAATGGTCAGGATCCGCGGAAGTCGCGACAAGCTTGACCATTTGAAGCGTTTTTTCGCACTTTTTGGTACCCGATCTTCGTTCCCAAAAGATCGGGTACCAGCCCTCGCTTAAAAAACGCACTTTTTGGTACCAAACTTTTCCGAGTTGAAGATCCTGACCATTTATGACGGTCACGGCCGGCACCGCCCGTCCGGTACCACAATGTGCCGTGCGTAGCAGCACCTCTCCAGCTCACCCGTGTGCCCAAGCGTCGCCACCCGAACGAAGTGGCCGACTACAACCTGAGGGCGACGACGACGTAAGCGCATCCGCGCCCGAGGGACCGAGGTGACTGGGCCTGGGCCTACCGCCTGGGCCTACCGCCTGGGCCCGGGAGCTCAGTCTCCAGCCGTCGGCGCCGCCACTGTATCGTCCACATGACCCTCGGCATGCGAGGCTGGCCCCCCGTTGTGGCCCCCGCTGGCACCCCCGT
>JAKCEB010000120.1 GCA_021838305.1 Actinomycetes bacterium
GGTCCGGAGAAGGCGGCCACACCCGAGTCGGTGGGCACGATCACGCTGCCGTTGAGCGGAGTCGGGGACGCGAAATTCGGGACTCTCCGTCCAACCTGGATGGTCGCCAGGACTGCGCCGTTCGCCGGGTTTAGCTCCTGGAGGATGCCGTTGGTATAGCGCAGGGACCAAAGGGCGCCTCCGGATAAGACGACGGTCGAGTTGGCAGAGCCCGAATGCCATCCCGTCCGAAGGGAGGCGAGATCCACCTGCTGGATACCACCCGACCGGCATGGCACGTAGACGCTGTCCGTCGAGGCATCCCACGCCGCCCCGCCGTCTGGGTCACTGCCGCATATCCTCCCGGCGATCGGCGCCACTCTGGAAAGGACCGACTGGCGCAGCAGGTAACCGACGTCTGTCTTGCCTACTGCGAACAGGTCCCCGTCGGGTAGCAGCAGCGGACCGCCTGTCGAAAGGTCGAGATCACCTGTCGCGACCGGGTCCTGGAAGTGGGCGAGCGGCGTTGGGCCCAATGCTGGTGCAAGCTTCACAACCGACTCAGCCCACGGGGCGGGCTTGGAAGAATTCGGGTTGCCGGTCGTTACGAAGACATCTCCGTTCGCGCCTACCGTCGGTCCCGAACCGCCATCCCAGACGGCGCCCCCGCTACCGGCCGGGGTCACGTTAAAGGCAGTGTTACCGCCACCAGAGACCGGTACTGACACCACCCAGCCGTGGTAGAAGCCGCAGTCGCCATATTGGCCTCCGTAGCCGACATAGACGCGTCCATTGCCGAACGCAAGCGCCGCCCGCTGCAGGAGATGTAGCGGGTTCTCGCCGGAGCCGAGAGGCGGGTCGGCGTCGACGCTCGATGTGATCGTGCCCGTGGAGGTATTTATCCCGAAGAGCTGGTGGCGGACCGGAGCTTTACCAGCGTTGCTCAACTCGGCGAGGACGTAGATCACCCCGGTGGCGGTGTCGATGACAGGGGTGCTCGTGACGCCCAGCGGATCCACGTCGCCGCATCCGGCCTGTGAGGCGACATGGCGCAAGGGCGACCCGAGCCGTGCTTCCCACAACGTCTTTCCGCTCGAAGCGTCAAGGGCGAAGACGTCGTCGTCCTCGGTAGCTACGAGCACCATTCCGTTGTAGACGAGGGGCTGGCCGTAGACCGCTGATCCGTCCAGGGTGTTGCTCCACGCCTTGTGCAGTGGCGTCAGCGGCGGCCCGTTGGGAGCGTCGCCAAGGTGAGCGCCGCCTCCCTGGTAGGTCGTCCACGAGGCAATGGCGGCTCCACTCGGGTCGGAGGTAGTCGATGTCTGGGCCGAGGCGGAGGAACCTGCGACGCTGGAGGCACTCGACGGCGGCGGGGCGCTTTGCCCTGGGGTCGATTTTGCGTGTCCGCTCGTCGTGGAGCAGCCGGCGACCAACAGCGTCGCAGCCGCAACAGTTAGGGCCGTCCTGCAACGTTGATTGACGCGAGAGCACAGATCGGCAAGACGCCTCCGGTCCAACTGCGATCTCTCCTAGCTCGACGGTACCGGGCAGGCGGCGCTTGAAGCTGGGTGGAGCACCGACGCATCGACCTTGATGGGGCCCGCCGCAAGCGCGGTGATCTGTGTCCACCTGAAAGGCGGTGGCGTACCGGCGGCAGCGCCGGGGACCGGCCGAGAAGGTAGCGGCGCCGGGCTCACACAGGCGTTGCCGGAACTGACCGACCAGTAGTCGTTGTAGCGCACCCGAACGGTCAGCGTCCCAGGCGTTGAAGCCTGCAAGGTGAAGTGGTCAGGCACGAGTGACGTTAGGATACCCGGACCCGAAACGAGCCCAGGGCTTGCGTTGACCTTCCACAGCGTCCAGTTCGAGGTCTTCCAAACCAGAGCCAGCTCCGAAACCTTCCCGGACGACACGAGGGCCGCTTCCTCCTTGGCTGCGTAGTCGAGCGGCGCTTTGGGGACCGCTACGTAGCTGATGCCCTCTTCGTCGAGCCATGTGCTGTAGCTGGCAGCGTTTAGCGCCCCAGGCGTGTAGAAGATCGGGTTGTCGGCGATGTCCAGTTGCCGTTCCCAGCCTCTAGCTATAGGTATGTACGGGGCGATGTAGGCGGACTCCCAATGTTCCGAGGTCGGAGTCACTTCTATGCGCATCGGCGCAGGATGGAGGTGTCGTAGTTCTGTGACGAGCGGCTTGTAGAAGGTCGCCTCGGTGTAGGGCGCCGCAGAGGGGGAGGTGATGATGCTGTTGATGCCCGCCCACTGCCACAAGGCGAAAGGAACGACCAAAGCCACAGCGGCATTGCGCCAACGCCCTTGCGGTTGGAGGGTCCGCCCGAGTGCCGATGTCGCCCAGCGGGCGGGACCCGATTCGCTCAACCTTGCGAGAGCCGGCCCGGGCGTCGTCAGAAAGCAGGCGAGTAGCGGAATCCCTATGGTGTTCGCGAGGCGGGGAGCGTTGCCTCCCAGCGGGTTCGCCACTACGAAGGAAGCGAACGTGGCTATTGCGTAGAGCGCCGCGCCGACCCGCACCACCGGCGTCGTCCGAATAAGTGGCGTCATGGCCGTGAGGCAGAGCAGTTCCGTTGGCAGGAGGCCTGTCCACGGGAACGGGAAAGGGCCATCACCGGGAAAAAGGAGGGCGATCGCCACGATCCCCACGGACGCCGCAGCAGTACTCGCAATCAGCCACGCCCGGCGGGTCGAATGTGCGGTCCAGGCCAGAAGGGCCATGGCGAGGAAAGCCGCTGCCAATGGCGAGAAGCCTCCGGCTAGCAGCCCGAGAAGGATCGCCTGGGTGCGCCGCCCGCGCTGAAGGCTGACCAGCGCCGCGAGACCAGCGGCTTCGCCGGCTAGGAACGGCCACTGGCCGATCATCACAGGCAGGAGAGTGGAGACAGCGAAGTACCAGGTGCCGAGAGGCCGGGCTCCCATCACCGAGCGCACGAGGCGGTCGAATGACCAGGTGGCTACAACCGCGGACGCGACGGCCACGACCTTCATCCCGACAAGCGCGCCGACCGGGGGAAAAAGGATGCTGTAGCCGAGAGGAAAGTTTCCCGCGTACCACCCGCTGTCCCAGATCATGAACCCATGTAGGTGGAACTGGGTGACCCTGTAGGTCTGGGCCGCCTGGTCGACTCCGCGCCAACCTAGGAGCATCGCGATCCCGGTGAGCGACAGAGCCAAAGCTGCAGGGCCGACATTTGCACAAAAGGTGCGAATACAATCCGTCTGTGGAGCGCTGGCGGTGGAGACGGACGGTGGCGGGTTGGATGTGGTGGTCATCGTCGGAAATCGCAGTCGTTGCTCGAAAGTGCGAACACACGCGTAGGTTGGGTGTCGAAATGCGTAGCGATGCTAACTTGTCCCGGAACCTACGCAGACTTGGGCGCGATGCCTAAGTCGGTGGCGATCCTGCTGATCCGTCGTGCCATGTCGACGTCGCGCTGGGTCACCTTCGGGCCCCCGCTATGAGTGCTCATCGTGACTTTGAGGACGCCGTATGAAAGCGCAAGGTCGGGGTGGTGGTCCTCGGCGTCGACGATCTTCGCCATTTCAGCAATGAAGGTAGCGGCGCTGCTGTAATCCACGATCGTGAAGCTGGCGTGAAGCGCTCGGTCCTGCTCGTGCCATCCGTCAAGGCCGGAATCTAGGATCTGTCGGCTCGTGAGTGCTTCCACAGAACAACTCTGCCACGGTCCGGAGATCTGAAGCAGTCAGCTCAGTTGCAGAGGTCATGCTGCCATGCGGTAGCCGCGAGCGCGGCACGGGTGTCGGCGGCAAGTTTCGTGCGCAGGTGGGCGACATGGGTCCTTGTGGTGTTGACAGAGATGTGAAGCTGGCGGCTGATCTCGGCGTTGTCCCAACCTCTGCCGAGCAGACTCAAGACTTCGACTTCTTTATCTGTGAGCCCGAGTACTCGTACGCTGCGGTCGGCGTCAGTGGCCAAGTGTCTGAGATCGTCCAAGAGTTCCCTTAGAACTGGCGGGGACACCGCCGCGTGCCCCGCGGCGACACGGCGGACGGCGTCCGCAAGCATGCCAGGAGGGTCCGTTTTGGATGCAAATCCTGCCGCTCCCGCACCTATTGCGTCGAGCGCGTTCTTGCGGGTGGAGAACGTAGTCAGGACAAGAACTTTGGTGCTCGGACTCGTCCGGCGGAGGACTTCGGTTGCGCTCAACCCGTCAACTCCTGGCATCCGCAGGTCCATGAGTACCACGTCAGCTTGCGTGATCGCAGTCAAGCTCACAGCCTCCCGTCCGTCGACGGCTTCACCGACAATCTCGATGTCGGTTTCCGCTCCGAGTAGGATGCAAAGCGCCTCACGTGCGTCGGCATCATCGTCTGCCACCAGCACCCGGATCTTCGTCATAGCGGCCCGGCGGCGATGTCTCGATCGATCAAGGCAGATTCATGTTCGATGGGAAAGATCGCTTGGAGTCGGGCTCCGCCGGGTCGGCGCGGTCTGAGGGTTAGCATTCCGTCTAGATTGGCAATACGTTGCTGGAGTCGCGTAAGTCCATGGCCGAATGTGGCATTGGCCGCTAAGCCGGTTCCGGAGTCGTCGACACAGGCGATGACCGAAACTGCCGTTACAGCAACGGTCACGTGCGCTTCACAGCTTTGCGAATGTCTTGCAACGTTGGCGAGTCCTTCGTCAACTACGGACACTACACATTTGTATGCTGCCGTCGCCTCGAAGCCTGCACTCTGAACGGGAAGTTCCAGTTGTACGACGAGTCCGGCAGCTCTGTAGCCGTCGACGACGAGCTTTAGAGCGCCTAGATGCTCGTCGACATTGCTATTCGTCAAATCTGCGCCACTGAGCTCCTCGACGCGGCACGTGCTGACACCAGCTGTGCTCAAGACGGGGACCTGGTCCGGGACGACAGCGACTTCGTTGGGGCGAGCAACTACGTCGATCACTTCTTGGAGTCCACTCATCGCGTCCCGCGCAGCGCGTGCCGCCGATTCGAGAATTCTCTGAGCTCGGGCTGGGTCATCGAACACGAGCTGCGCTGATGCTTCGAGCCCGAGGGTGGCGATCGTAATCGAATGCCCCACCGCATCGTGCATTCGACCAACTAGGGCTTCGCGCTCCGCGAGGGCCGCTTCGTTAGCTTCCATGCGGATTTGCGTCATTTCGAGATCTTGCTCTCTGCGGGCTAACTCCGCGGCATGGACTCGGGAGCGTCCGACTAATCCAGCAAGTGCCGCTAATCCCGGAATGACGAGGGAAGCGACATCGCCGCTAAAGGTGTTGTTGGGAGCTCTGAAATTGGCTGACGCAAGAGCTATCACAGATGCGGATAGCACGGCCAAACTGGCTGCGACGGGTCTTCCGATAACCACCAGCCAAGCGAGAAGGCCAAGTGTCACGAGGCTGACTGGAGACGCCGAGAATCCTATGGTGGTGTAGGCGCCGAGTGACACGAGCGACGCCGCGAATGAAAATGTAGGGGAGCGCCGCCACCCAAGACCGGCAAATCCTGTGACAGCTACTAACACCCCGCCGACTGCGGTCGGGTTCGCTCCATCGCCTCGAGTTGCACCAGACCAAATCACTGCCTCACCAACTGCCACCAAGCCGACAATGCAACCTCGCGCTGCCCAGATCGAACGGCCATCGACATCTGGCACCCTCACCGAAGTCACTTTACGCGCTGTCCTTGTTTCCGAGACCAGAACTCCCCAAAAATCATCGTTTGGGATGATGACATGACCGTAGCTACCAAGGCAAGATACGAGTATGACAAGCAGACATTCAAGTACAGCCTCCTCGCTTCAACAGATGCGGGGGCGCAAGGTCAGATTCTTAACCGCAATGCCGATCCCGCTTGTTGCTGCGACCATGACGATTTTAGCGGTGCTTGTGGCTCCGACTCCTGCCGACGCAGTGACGACGGAGACGACGTCGTTGCCTGGGTCACCGTCGGGGCCTGTCCGCATCACCGTGCCGATGAGCGTCGTGAAGGTCGGGACGATTTCAGGAAGACAAGTCTCACCGCTAAATACAGTTGGTGGAAACTGTGGAACGTCGTACGTCTATATCAATCCAGCCGGCAACGGACAGGCCAACATAAGCGTTGGTTTTAACCTCAATATCGTTGCGAACTGGTATACCGCGTCAACTTACGCCTACGGCAGCGTCGAGAATAATTTCACGAATAACTCTGGATGGCTCGGCTTTCTGGGCTCGGGCTCTAATTCATATAGTAATGACTTCACCACCTACCTTGGTCCAGGCTTTGCAAGCGTTGCCGCCTATCTTACGGCAGAAAACTTAGGCACTGGCGAGGAATGTCAGTCGACTTTCCCGACGGCGACAACATATCTATACTGACCTGTTGAGCAGCGGCATTGTTGGCCTGCCTTTTAAGCTAGACCATTATCCAACAGGTGAATGGGGTAACTATAGAATGCTAAGGAGAAGGAGGCGGTGTTGACTGTCAGGCTTGGGAGGCGCTCCACGAGTGAGAAAAAGTCGTGTGCGGACGTACATGCTGAGTGACCTACAAGGTGCTCGCAAGAGGAAGGCGCATGGAATGGCTCTATATGGTGAGGTCACTAGCTCCGGAGGCGTTCGGATGCCTGTAGTACGACTGCGGGCGACCCAGCGGCGACGAGTGCTCTACGGGAGCATCGCGGTGCTGGTCGGGGTCGGCGCCGGAAGTCCGTGGTGGTTCGGGTGGTTCGGAGGCCCTTCGAGTAACCGTTTCGTGACGGGTCCGGTTCCTGGGGCGAAGGGCGTCTTCAAGCCTGGGACGATAGACGAACAACGAGCAGCTGTAGCTGCGAAAATTCTAGGGCCGGGCTACCAGATTGTTTCGGTGTCCAAGTATTTTGTTGACAATAATCCTAAGGTTCCCGGTGCGCTTACTACGATGTTCCCAGCAAATGGGGCATCGCCTTATGGATCCGGAACTAACGTGATTCTCGACTCGGCTACAGCACGAATCGACGTGGGACTTGGACCCATCGAACCACCTGTCGCGATCGGGTTTGACCACGTGGTCAGCGTGACGGGCGGTGGACTCGGTGCAATTGAGGTTGGCGGGTCAGCTGAGGTCACTGTAACCGAATATGCGCTTGGGTCTAAGCTTCCGTTTACGCGTACGGGTTTGTCATCGCTGGAGCACACGCTGTGGACTTACTACACCACCGGCGAGCCACCCGGCACGGCGAATTCTGGCAAAGCATCGACGCCCAGGTAATGATGCGGTGCATCGGGCCTATTGCGTGACTGACGCCGACAGCGGAGCGGGCTGCTCCAGGGTGCTGTAGCCGATTGTCAGTAAGATGGGATCGGTGTGCGGACGCTTTGCTTCGACGTCGAGCGTGCGCGACCTCGCCTCGGTCTTCGAAGCGGACGTTGTGACGACAGACGAACGCGAGCCTCGCTACAACGTGGCGCCAACCACGGACATCCTGGTCGTTAAAGCTGCCGTTACGAGTTCCGGTGGGTCCGCTCTCGAGGACGTGCTTCGCAGGGAGTTGACGACGCTTCGATGGGGCCTGGTTCCGTCATGGGCGAAGGACCCCTCAGTCGGATCGAAGATGATCAACGCAAGGGCGGAGAGCATCGCCTCGAAGCCATCTTTTCGTTCCGCCTTCGCGAAGCGGCGATGCCTCATACCGGTTGACGCCTTCTACGAGTGGCGCCGTGAAGGTTCCAAGCGCTACCCGTTCGCTATAGCGAGGACGGATCGCCGGCCGATGGCGTTTGCCGGGGTGTGGGAGATGTGGCGAGATAGGGGCGGCAGTCCCGAGGATTCGATTCGCAGTGCCGCGATTGTGACAACCTCGGGCAACGAGGTGATGGCACCGATCCACGACCGGATGCCGGTGATCCTCGAAGAAGACACTTGGGAGACGTGGCTGGATCCGTCATCTGATCGAGAGGAGCTGCTAGGTCTTTTGGTGCCGGCTGGTCCAAAGGTCATCGAAACATGGCGGGTGTCGGACCTGGTAAACAAAGTTGCCAACCGAGGCGCCGAGCTGCTCGACCCGCTGTAGCCACCTGGCTCTCACGCCCCCGGGCTGGGCGCCTCCGCTAGAGCTTGACGCTAGATGCGGATCCGCTCCCACGAGCGGGCGACATCCAAGTCTCCGAACACCTCGAGTGGAGACTCGCCCAATGTACGACGATTCCAAAGCCAAAGAAAAAGGTGCCGTGCCGGTCCGCGAACAGCGGCGCTCCCTTTGGCGTGCTCGCGACGCACGTCTACGGGGCGCACGTCGAAGTCGACGGTCCACTCACCTGGCGAGTCAGTGGCATGGACATGCAGTGACCCCCGAAGGTCGATCGGGTTGCGGTCCATATATGACGGCGCCATATCGGTGAGCACCTCGTCGACGCCGTCCGCTGCTGCGAGTGGGGACACTGCCAGCGCCTCGCGGTCCGCCGCCGGCTCGCCCACCGCCGGCCCGCCGGCCACCGCCGGCTCGCCCAC
>JAKCEB010000121.1 GCA_021838305.1 Actinomycetes bacterium
ACGGTCCTGACGCGGCGCGACGATGGTCGTCGTGGATCCACCCCTGGCCGTCGAATCCGGTGAGGAGACGGATTTCGTCAGCTGCTACACGCGGCACTACGGGCGCCTTGTCAAGGCTCTACGCATGGCGGGGGCCGACCCGGGGACCGCCGAGGAGACGGCCCAGGAGGCTTTCGCTATCGCCCTCGTGCGCTGGAACCGCGTGAGGCGCGGCACGAACCCGGCCGGCTACGTCTATACCACCGGGTTTCGCATCCTGCGAAAACACCTGGCTCGCACGTCGCGCTGGGATGTGGGAGATCCACCGGACCAAGCCCGTGCAGACGACGACACTACGGGCGCATCTGCGGCCGGCAGGCTAGACGTCGAAGCGGCACTTACTTCGATGGCGCCCCGCCAGAGGGCGTGCGCCGTCATGTGCCTGCTGTTGGGCACGTCCACGAGCGACGCCGCCGACGCTTTGGGGATCGCCGCCGGCACAGTCCGCAAGCACTTGGAGGCGGCGAGGGCGCGCCTGCAGGTAGTGGTGAGACCCGACTCGTCCTAGAGATACCTTTCTGGGCGTCGCAGATGCCCAATCGGTCCGAGCGGGGGCTGACGAGGTACCGTGGGAGGCGATGAACAACGAAACCGGAGCGCTTTGCCTCGTCGGCGGTGCCGAATGGACGAACGGCTGCACCTTCGACGCGAGCCTCTGGGAGGCTTCCGGGAAGCCTGAGGTATTGGTGCTACCGACTGCGGCCGCATACGAGCACCCGGCCAGGGCGGTCGAGACGGCTACACGCTGGTTCTCTTCGTTCGGCGCTGATGCCTCGGGCTTGATGATCCTCGCACGACCAGACGCCTTCGACTCCGAACTGGTAGCGAGGCTCGCGTCGTCCAGGTTCACCTACATCGGGGGAGGCTCGCCGATACACCTGAGGTCGGTGCTCAAAGATACCCCGGCCTGGTCGGCGCTTGTAGAGTCGTGGCGCAACGGCGCCGTCCTCGCAGGTTCGTCGGCGGGGGCGATGGTCCTTGGCGACTCGATGGTCGATCCCCGCGGCGGGGCACTCACACTGGGCCTAGGTCTGTTGGAGCGCCTGGCGGTGCTTCCCCATTACGACACCTGGTCGGAGGAGAAGGCCCGCAGAAGCGTTTCGTTGGCGACCGGCCACTTGCGGATTGCCGCTATCGACGAGCGCACAGCGCTGATCCGCGCCCCAGACGGGTCGTGGCGCAGCGACGGTGCAGGCACCGTAGCGGTCTACGTGGACGGGAGAGCTGTCGGCCTGGAAGCGCTGGACGAGATCTGACCGAGCGTCGCTCCAGGCTCGGGAAACTGGCTAGTCGGCGCTCTCCGTGATGGTTACCGACTCGATCGTGACGGTCTCCTTGGGCGTGCCAGAGCGAGAACCGACTGCGTCGATCGACGCTACGACGTCCAGCCCGGAGACCACCTTTCCGAAAAGCGAATACGAGGGGGGCAGCGCGACGCCTTGTGGCCCGCTGATCACGAAGAACTGGCTGCCGTTCGTGTTGGGTCCGGCGTTCGCCATCGCCAGTGACCCGATCTCGTAGCGCCCCGGCTTGGGCAACTCGTCGTCGAAGCGGTAGCCGGGTCCACCGCGGCCCGTCCCGGTAGGATCGCCTCCCTGCAGCACGAAGCCTGGGATAATCCGGTGGAAGACAACCCCGTCGAAGTAATGGTAGCGAGCGAGGAAAACGAAGCTGTTGACGGTAGCCGGAGCGCCGATCGCGTCCAGCGAGATCCGCATCGCTCCCTTGGACGTCACCATCTCGGCGCTGTATCGGTGCTCGAGGTCGATACACATGGGCGGTGCTTCGTCGAACGAAGCAACCTTCGGGCTGCTGCCGTCGGCTTGCGGGCAGGGATGAGTCATCGGTTGTCTCCGGTCTTGTCGGTATGTCCGCGCCTTCTGAGAGCGTTCGCGGCTCTTAAGACGCACTGATGGTGATCTTGTTGACCAAGGTCAAGTTGGCGGGGGCGCCCCCCAGCTGACTGTTGGGGATGGTGACGCTCGAAGACAGGATCTTCTGCAGCACGCTGAGCCCGCTCGTCACGTGGCCGAACACGACGTAGGTGCCCTGGCTGTTCAGGTTCGAGCAGGCGGACGTGACACAGAAGAAGAACTGCGCTCCCGCGCTGTTCGGCGCACTCGTGCGCGCCATGACGAGGTCTCCAGCCGCATAGGTGAACCCTTTGCCCTCATCGGGGATCGTGTAGCCCGGCCCGGGATCGCTTGCGCTCTGCGTCGTAGGAGACCCGCCCTGGATGATACCGATCGACGTGTCGGTGCGGAACAGCGCCGTCCCGTCGTAGTAGTGGTAGAGGGAGAGGACGACGAAGTTGTTGGCGGTGTTCGGCGTCTTGGTCGTGTCGAGGCTGACCACGACGTTGCCGACGTTGAGCGCGAAGGTGGCGGTGTAGGCGGCGCCCTTCGTAATGCAAAGGGGAGGCGCTTTCGCGAACGATGTGACGTGAGGCGACGAGCCATTCGTTGCTGGGCACGGCGTCGTCCCGGTGATCTTCGTTCCGGACGTCACCGGCGCGGCCGTCGGCGGCGTGACCGTGGTGGTGGTGGGTGAGGGCGAGGTCGTCGCCGACGTCTTGGTCGTGGTCGCCGACGTAGCTGTCGAAGCCTTCTTCGAGCTACCGGAGGTTCCTGTGAGGATGATGGCTACGACCACGACGACAACGGCCACCACTACAACCGGGATCGTTCGGGTATTGCGTCGGCGTCGCTTCTGCGCTTGCTGCAGTTCGGCCATGCGGGTTGCGCGCCCGGCGCGCTGGCGGGCTCTTTTGTCGGAGGGCACGGGTCAACACGGTAGCGCCCGGAGACAGCTCGTATGCGACGCCCAGGTCCGCGGCCGGTTCGACCGTCCAATGTTTCTCTCTGCGGGCGTGCTGACAGGTCGCAGCGCTCTGTGTCTAACCTTGCGGCGTGCTCGCCATTTTGAACTTCACCTCGTTCGTTTCGTCAGCGGGTTATACGGCCATTTTCGTGCTGTCGATATTGCAATCTGCCTGCGTGCCGACGTCTTCGGAGTTGACGCTCGGCTTCGCAGGGGTGCTCGCAGCCGAAGGCAAGCTCAACCTCGGGGCGGTGATCCTCGTGGGCGTCGTAGGCGAGATCATCGGGGCGTACATAGCGTGGCTGGTCGGCCGCTACTGGGGTAGGGCGTTCGTGGACCGCTACGGGCGTTACATCCTGCTCAGCCACCGGGACCTCGACCGGGCGGAACGCTGGTACTCCCGCCACGAGCGCTGGGGCGTCTTCGGAAGCCGGCTCCTGCCGGTCGTCCGCAACTTCGTCGCCCTGCCGGCAGGTGTCGCCGAGGTGCCTCTCATCCGTTTCGGACTTTTGACGGCTGCCGGTTCCCTTCTGTGGGACGGGGCTATGGCCTTGATCGGCTACGAGGTGGGCGGCAGCTACCAGAAGATCATGCACGGCGTGAGCTACGCCGGCTACCTGATCGGGGTGGTCGTAGTGGCTGCGATCGCGTTCGTCCTTTGGCACCGCTGGCAGGCCTACCGGTCCGCGACGAGCGCAACGGGCCGAGGCCAGCACGCCCGGCGGCGCCGCTGAGCAGTTTCGGCTCGCAACGCCCGACTCACAAATACCCCGACAGCCTCTCGGGTCGGAGTAGTCAGTCGCCGTCGGCCTCGTTGAGCGCTGCGGCGATCCTCGGCGGTGTAACCCAGCCTTCACGGCTGCGGTGATGCTCCCCGGCCCAAGTCGACGTGAGCGCAGCCGATCCTGCCGTGCTCAGCATCTCTTCGCCGATACGGTCGTGGGTCAGGTACTCGCCCACTCGCGCCCGCCACCTTCGGGAGTCCGGCGGGACCTCCGCCAGACGCTCCCGGCCTAACGACATTGCGACCAAGGTGACTGCGACTCGGGAGAAAGTGCCGAGACCGCAACGAAGCTTGCCGACATCGTGAAGCAGGGCTGCTGCCATCACCGGCCGGTCGGGAGCGGGACCCCCGTCGTTTAGAAGCAGTTCCACCTTTCGGGCGACGCCTGCGGCGTGCCGGCGGTCGGGCCCCGACATCTGCATCCACAGTTCGCGCTCGCCGGCGAGCAAGAATCCTTGCGCCCACGCTTCGAGCGGGGCGGAAGGACCTCGCGGGTCCAACGCCCCGAAGAAGCGACCGGCGAGGTGGCGCATGGAGCCGAATCCTTCGTTCACGCCCGAGACGCTACCGCCCGGCGACCTTCCGTGGCTCCCAGTCGGGTGCGGAGGGGGGCGGTTGGGGTGTGTTGGTCAGGCTCGTGCCTTTCGGGCCGGGACCAGCAGCTTGTGGTCCAGAAGCGCGATCAGGCCGTCGATCGCTTGGCGATGGCGCTCCAGGTCGTCGGACTGCGAATCGATCAGTCCTACGAAAATGGTCCGCACCACGGCTCTGACCTGCTGGCGGCGCTCCAGGGTGACTTCGCCGGTCTTGACCCCGTCGGCAATCAGGCGCTCCATGACGCGGGCACCTTCGCCGGGAGGATTCGGTATTGCTTCTTGGAGCTCGGGGTGTCTGATCCTGTCGACCCGGGCAGTTCCTTGGAAGCGTGCGATTGAGGGATCCTCGGCGTTGAGTGAGTGCGCAACCTCGAGGATCGCCCGTAGACGACCGTCGAGGGTGTCTACGCCTTTCATGGCCGAGTCGATCCGTTCGTCGACGCGCGCCTGGAGGGACCAGAACACCTCCACATACATTTCGAGCTTCGACGAGAAGTAGTAGTAGAGGGCGCCGGTGCTGATCCCGGCTGCCCGGGCGACGTCCTTGTTCGTTACGATCCCGTACCCTTTGAGCGCGAACAGCTCGGCGGCGACGGAGATGATGCGCATCCGTGTGGCCGCCGCGTTGGACGACGGCGGACGGCCGATTCGCTTCGGCGAGGCTTTCGGCACGTCGATAACGCCCGTCGGGTCCCGGTCTCTCAGGCCGGCACTTCAAGCACGGTGACGGTGCCGGAATCTCCATCCACCTCTACGAGCGCACCGTCGGGGATCGCGCGGCACGCCCCCGTCGCCGATACCACGCAAGGCAGGCCAAGCTCGCGGCTGACGATGATCGCGTGACTGATCTGGCCTCCGACCTCGACTACGACGGCAGCAGCTGCCATGAAAAGCGACGCCCATCCAGGGTCCGTCACCGGGGCGACGAGGACCTCTCCGGGTTCGAGATCCCCGGGGTCGCCGACTTCCATGATCACCCGCGCCCGGCCCACCGCCTTGCCGGGGCACCCGGCGACCCCACGGAGGGTCTCCCCTGCGGCCAGGGACGCCACCTGGGACGCACCGCGTTTGGGCCAATCGCTGAGCGGTGGGACGTTCCCGTCACGGATGATGAACGGGGGTTCGAGCTCGAAAAGCTCCGACCACTCCGCCGCACGCGACGCCAGCTTGTCTTCGAACTTGCCGGGGCCGTCGACGAAGTCCTCGAGCTCGTCGTCGAGAAGCTGGAAGACGTCTGCAATGCGCCGGAGGTTCCCAGCCTCGGTGTGGCGACGTCCGAGCTCGAGGAACGTCATCCTTGCTTCGTGGATCGCCCGGATGAGGTTCGTCTTCGTGCGTTCCCGGAACACGAGCTGGTTTGCGGCCACCAGCGCCGCCTCGAACTGTCCCGCTAACTCGTCGTTGCCAAGCTCGACCAGCTGCGCCCTGACCTCCTCGGTGACCGCCTTGCGCTCCTCGACGCGGTGTCGGAGCCTGACTGCAGGACTTTCCTCGTCGGATTGGAGACGAACTCGCTCCAGGGTTGCCAAGGCGAGTTTCGGCTTGGTCTCCCAAGTGTCGGCGCTCAACTCGTATTCGTTCGCCGAGCGCGAACCGAAGTCGACAATGAAACGGTCCCATGCGGCGCGAAAGGAAGTCGCATCCGGCGTTTCCGATGAGGCGAGACGCTCCATCAGATCGTCGACGCCCGCGTCGAAGAGGCTGGTCAGCTCCTCGGAGCTACGAACGAGTCGCGAGATGTCCCACATTCGCACGCTCGGTTCGGCCGAGTCGACGTCGCCTAGACCCGACACGAGCTTCATCGGCACCGCAGGATTACCGATCGCCTGGCCGACGGCGTAGAGGATTCCTGGCGCCACCCCTGAGCCGCTGGAGCTGAGGGTGTGGCTTTCGAAGAGCTTCGCTATCAATGCCTGCAGCGAGCGGACGCGACGTAGCAGGGCGGTGTCGTCGAGGCCTGCGAGGTCGGGCCGTTCGGCTCGAAGCGTAATTGTCTGCTCGCGTTCCCCGTCGATCTCGGGCCACGAGGAAGTCGACATCAGCCACCCAAGATGGGCGAGGATCTTCGGTGTCAGGTCGGGTCGCTCGTCGCGCGGGTCGGCGACGTAGGGCGGCACATCAGGATGGTCTCCGAAGAAGGCGAGGTCAAGCTGCTCTACTGTGACGGCCGGGTTGCGTACGCCTTGCATCCGGACGTTCGAAAGGTTGATGTACATGTAGCCGCCGAAGAACCCGGCTGCCTCGGGATGCGCGCGATCGAACTCGTCCATCGAGTAGTTACCGGTCCGGACGTAACCGTCGCGCCAACCCTGACATATCGCGTTCGCCCAGGTGTAGGTAGCGCTGAGCGGGCTGACCGGGGTCGGCGCCACCTCGCCGGAGTTGGCGCGTGTGTAGTGAGGCCAGCGCTCGCTCGGTGCCCAGTCGGTGATCCAGCGGTCCTTCATGTAGTTAATCCCCCTACGCTCAATATTCCACAGGCCCGGTCGGTCGACGTGGCCTTTACGATTCGCCTACCACGCGGGCCTCCCGGCCCGCCGAATTCGCATGCTAATCGACCGGTCAGTATCATATTTCAACAGTTTGGACCCCGTAGCTTCTGGCACCTCGTCGAGTCGTGATCGTCGAAGTGGCAGGCAAGACCGGTCAGTAAGAGTTGGCTCGATGTGCGGGATGGAGAGCAGCCCTATAAACTGACTGGTTGATTAAAACAGTGAAATCCGTAATAATCATCAGTAGCAGCTCTACCAGGGAGGGGAGATGGGTTTTCTCGAAGGCCGTGTGGCCTGCGTGACAGGCGGGACCCGGGGTATCGGCTTTGCCATCGCCAAGGCGTTCTGTCGCGAAGGCGCCGACGTCGTAGTCAACGGCCGGGATCCGGAAAAAGGAGCCCGGGCGATTGAGGAGCTCGCCAAGTCCGGGGGAAGCGGGCGTGCCCACTTCACGGCAGGTAATGTCAGGCTGCGCTCTGACTGCGAAGCGATCGTGGCGGAGACGGTCGAGCATTTCGGCAGGATCGACATCCTCGTGGCGAACGCAGGCGGCGGGAGCAACTACGCCCCGGTCGTGGACATGACTGACGAGGCGATGGCCGAAGCGCTCGACTGGAGCTTCTGGCATACCTTCTGGACGGTAAGGGCTTCGCTCAAGCACATGATCCCGAACGGGTGGGGTCGCATAATGACCATGAGTTCAGTCGAGGGCAAGATGGGCAAGCCCGGAATAGCGAGCTACGTGGTGGCCAAGCACGCTGTCTGTGGTCTCACCAAGTCGGTGGCGCGTGAGGTCGGGACGCTCGGCATTACGGTCAACGCGCTCTGCCCAGGCGCCATTGAGACCGACGAGATGCGAAGTCAGGGGCCCGGAGCCGCGGCGTCGATGGGGATCAGCTACGAGCAACTGCTCGAGACGTTCGCAAACGAGTCGGCGATCAAACGACTGAACGAGGTAGACGACGTCGCCGAAGTCGCTTTGCTGCTGGCATCCGAAGCCGGCGGCGGAATCACCGGCTCTCTCATATCAATCGACGGCGGTACGTCGCCTTACTAGCAGCCCGAAAAGGAGCGAAACAGATGGGCAAGCTCGACGGAAAAGTCGCATGCGTAACTGGCGGGACAAGGAGCATCGGCAGGGCGATGGCAGACGCATTTCTCGCCGAAGGGGCGAGCGTCGTGGTCAACGGACGTGACCAGGCCAAAGGCGAGCGATGCCTCGCCGAGATGGGTGCCGGCCAGAGAGCGGCCTTCTACGCCGGCGACGCACGCCTGCAGGGTGACGTCGAAGGCTTGATCGATTTCACGGTCGAGCATTTCGGGAAGCTGGATATCTGCTGTCTCAACTCCGGGGGGGTGGAGGCAACGGCGCCGGTGGCATCGATGACCGACGAGGAGTGGAAGCTCGAGATGGACTGGAACGTCAACCACGTGTTTTGGGGGATGCGTCGCGCGTTGCAGCACATGATCCCACGCCAGGAGGGACGGGTGATTGTCACCTCCTCAGTCGAAGGAAAGCTGGGCAAACCCGGCATTGCGGGTTACTCGACGGGAAAGCACGCGGTAAACGGACTGGTGAAGTCGGCGGCGAGAGAGGTCGGAACGCTCGGGATCACGGTCAATGCGTTACTTCCGGGGATTATCGAGACCGACATCGTCCGCGACACGGGCCCGGCGTCCGCT
>JAKCEB010000122.1 GCA_021838305.1 Actinomycetes bacterium
AGTGTTTGCTTTTTGTCCTTGTCGGTAAGTACATATGCCCCAACGACCCGGAATCACCCCACCCCCATGGATGTCCCACCGTCAGCACCTAACCTTGAGCACCCCAAGGAGCTAGCAAAGGTTGACCCAAGCCCAACGTCTGCCCGCCAACACCCGCACCGGCCGCCCCCGCAACCCCCGCGGCGAAGGCAGCCGGCTACGCGAAAGCATCATCGACGCCGCCACCGCCATCTTGGAACGCACCGGATCCGAATACGCGCTCACCCTTCGCGGCATCGCCAGGGAAGTCGGCATCGCGGTCGCCTCCATCTTCCGCCACTTTGACGATACCTTCGCCATCATCGACGCCGTCACCGCCCGCCAGACCGCCGTTCTACACAGCTCCCTCAGCGCCGCCGCCTACTCCACCACCGACCCCGCCGGCCGACTCATGGCCATCTCCCGGGCTTATCTGGCCTACGGAAAAGACAACCCCGCCACTTACCGCATGCTGCTCGGACGACGCTCGCTCGACGCATGGGCAGAGCGCGACTACCTGGCCCCCGACACCAACCCCTTGATTGGCGCCACCTTAAACATCGCCACTAACGCCATCACCGACTGCGTCAACGCCGGCATCTCCACCAGCACCAACCCCACCTACGACACCCTCATCTTGTGGTTTGCCCTCGACGGGCTCATCAACGTGACCACCGCCATCGCCAGCATCGACTGGCCCGACCAACAACAACTCCTCCACGACTGCGTTGCCCGCGCTACCAAACTCACAATCCCCCCGGACCCCCCCAATAGCCCGAGCGGCACCTAGGCGTCACCGGTGGACGGTATTTGGTGACGACCACCTGTTTACCAAGTACGCTGGAGGGCGTGAGCGAGATCCAGGAGTACGTCGTGTCGTCGTCGGGACAGATGTCTCTGCCGGCAGCGGCCCGCCACCGCTGGCAGCTCGACCGTGGCGGTCCTGTCGATGTGCTCGACCTCGGCTTCGGCGTCTTGGCGGTACCCAAGGGCGAAGGAAGACGACTACTCGGCGATCTCCTCAGCCGGGACGAGCACGCCGAGCGGGTTCGTGCGCTCGGCGACGACCCCGACCTCGCCACCTGTTGACCAAGGCGCTGCTCGACGACCACTTGCTGAGGGACCTGCTCGCCGACGACATCGGAGTCGAGCTCAGCTGCATCCTCCGGGACCACCAGCCGGCGACGACGAATTTGTACCTCTACCGACTGTCGAAGAGCGTCGTCTCGGCGCGCGGCGGAACTCTCACCGGGTCGTGGTCGTTGGAGCGCCGCCGGGCACTGGGTCATACGCTCATGACGCTGCCCGCCAGCGTCGAGGTCGTGCCCCTGCGGCTCCTCACGTATCGGATGGCCGAGATCTGCGACGTCCAGCGGGTCTCGACCCTCGGGGCCGAAGCCGTCGCTGCCGCAGAGCACCTCAACGCCAGCCTATGCGTCTGGGAAGGCGACGACGGTCTCGCGATTCGCTCGGCCGCAGCTGCGTCCGGTGCGCGCTACGTGACCATTGGTCGGTGACTGCTGTTCCATCGAGCCTGCCTGTCTCGCCCAGAACTCCATTAGCGGGAACCGCCGGACCTTCATAGGCCCCCGGAGACGTCGTCGCCGCTGCCAGGCACCCCTGGGCCTAGCCTTCGTGGCTAGAGCTCCCCCCGCCCCCTGCAACGCGAGGATTCGCGTGTAGATGTCACGGGCTGCATGAGCCGCCTGACTTTGTTCCAAAGCCGAACGATCTGTACCGGTGACAGGATCGAAACCGCTCGCGCTCAAGGTGAGCTTCGCCGACTCTCCGATGCCCTGCCGATATCTGGTTGGGAGCCAGGAGATCGCCGTTCTCTCGGAACTCCCGTCTTGTCTCCTCACTGTGAGGTACCAGCCGATCGGCGGGGCGCGGTTCGGCGGGACAGTCTGCTTGAACACTCTCAATGGCCGTCCGTACTGCCGAGCATAAAATTCCGTGAGCCTCTACCCGACGAAACCGCCTCGGAGCCGGAAATCAGCAATGATCCTCATAGATGGTCACAACGAGCGATAGGGAGGTTTCGCACCATAGACGTGAGACCTGAGGAGTGACCATGGGAATGCCATTCCGCTCCCCTGTAAACCCTGATATCATGCGATATCACGATGGCGATCGCGAGGAGGACGAATGCCCGACGTGTTGATTCGAGACTTGCCGGATGACGTCTTGGCCGCAATAGACGCCAAGGCTCGACGAGTCGGCTTATCGCGCTCCGAGTACATCCGCCGGACCCTTTCCCGCGAGCGCAGCAAGACTACCGACAACGTCAGCGTGAAAGACTTAGTTGTCTTCGCCGATACTTTCTCCGACCTCGCCAACGATGACGTCATGCGACAAGCCTGGTCGTGACCAGTTGGCTTATCGACAAGTCGGCGCTGGTTCGCCTCGGCCGCAGCGCTGACGCCGAAGAATGGGCCGGGCGGATTGAGCGCGGCTTGGTCCGAGTCTCCACGGTCACCAGACTCGAAGTCGGGTTCTCCGCCCGGTCCGGCACGGACCTTGCAGCCCGCTTCGAGCGTCCACCATTGGCCCGCATGCCCATCGAGTACCTCACTCCAGCTATCGAAGACCGCGCCGTGGAGGTCCAGGTCGCGCTTGGCGAACGCGGTCAGCACCGAGCGACATCGATCCCAGATCTGCTGATTGCCGCCACCGCCGAGATGGCCCAGCTCACCCTCCTCCACGACGACAAGGACTTCGAACTCATCGCAGATATCACCGGTCAGCCCATCGAACGGCTCACGCTCGACAAACCAACCGAGAAGTAACGTCCGGGACCCGGCGTTCGGGGCGAAATGTACCGGTAGAGCGGGGGCGAGTTATTGGGGCTAGGAGGTCCGTGCTTGGGGTCTGTGCGAGGGAGGTATCTAACTCGAAGCTGCCGCTAGACGCGGCGACATCACCGCGGTGCTCGCCCCCGCATCGATGGCCTCTCACGTGGAGGCGATCGCCGTCGATTACGTTGAAGGCGACGAGCCTGCCGAAGCGGTAGTGGCCGCCATCAGAGCGCAACTGCCAGTCACCTCGCCCGAGCAGGCTCGGGCGCTCGCCGAGCGAGAACTGTTCGCCCGCCTCGCCGCTGGCGCCATGCTCCCCGCCGCCCGCGACGCGTTCAACACGTGGCGGCCCGACCTTGTCGTTCGCGACCCGTGCGAGTGGGCGTCCGCCCTCGCCCGGCCCGACCACGTGGCGGCAGCGCAGGTTGCCATCACCTTCGCGGCGGGAGAAGCGGCCTGCCTGGACGTGGCCGCGCCCGTCTTAGAAGCGCAACGCCCGGGCGTCGTCGAAGAAGTCCGGGACCAACCGTACCTCACCGCTTTCCCGGCGTCGCTCGACCCGTCACCGTGGGCCACGACCATCCGCTACCGCCCGCCGACGCCCCGGCCGGCGGCGCCGCTGCCCGACTGGTGGGACGAGCGGAGCGGGCCGCTCGTGTACGCCACGCTAGGCACCGTCACCGGCTACCTGCAGAGCGCGGCGACCATCTACCGGGCGGTAGTCGACGCCCTGGGCGCTCTCCCGGTGAGGGTGCTGCTAACGACCGGCGGCCACCTCGAACCGGCTGCGATCGGCTCTTAACCTGCGAACGTTCACGTCGAGGAGTGGGTCGACCAGACGCGGATACTGCGCGAGGCCGCGATAGTTGTCTGCCACGGCGGGTCGGGCACCGTGTGGGGGGCTATCGCCGCCGGGGTGCCGGTGGTCGTCGTCCCGGCCTTCGCCGACCAAGAAACCAACGGACGTGTCATAGCCCGAGCCGGCGCTGGCACGCTCGTCGCCCGGGCACCCGAACCCGACGGGAGACGCCGCCCCGCCGGCCCGACGGACGTCCAGGCGATCCGCGAAGCGACAGGCTCCGTGCTCGCCGAACCGTCCTACCGGGCAGCGGCCAGGCAACTCGGAGCCGAAATGGCGGCAGCACCCCCCGCCGAAGCGGTCCTCGACCGGCTGGCACCATGACAGGAAAACTTCCCGTACTACCGCAATATGCGGGCACCGACCGTCCAACCCGCCGGACACGACCGGCCACCCCGAGACCGCACGCACAGCAACGGAACCTACCGGGCTCGACACGCTTTGGGGCGACCTCTACGAGGTCGGCTCGCTCGCCGAGACTTCCCGATACTCCCTCAGCATCGACGATCAAACTATCTCTCGACGTATAACAGATTTGCTTATACGGGTTGATAAAAGCTGATAGAAGCCGGTTGGGTCGGTGCGGTGGAATACCTTCAGTACATGGCAGCCACCGCTCCCGCCCGTACCTAGCTACCAGTGCGCGCTCAGGCAACCCGCCCCGACACGCCCGTCCTGGTCAAAGAACTCCGAGACCTGCTGGGCGCCAAACTCGTCGCCTACCTCGGCGGCGTGGACTCCCTGGGATTACGCCGGAGACGACTTCCGGTTCGTAGCTTGCCTACTCGAAGGGCCGTTCGACCCACTTAAGGTACGAGCGTGAACGCTGACGAGTGAGTTGGTCGCACGACGGAGAAGTGTCGATGATCAAACGTTGCGATCACACCGACTTGGTGTCGCTCCGCAAGTGCAACTACCGAGGCGTCAACTATCCCGAGTGGAAGGTCGAGATATTGTTCGGTGAGGCCGGCGATACGGTCCCACTCCGCGTCGAGCACAGGCTCGACGACGAGTTCTCCGTCCGCAATCGAACGGACGAACGCAAGTTCGGCATGAGCACCGATCCGGTCCGCGAGCAAGCAGCCGACCTCGGTAACGACCAAAGCTGGAACGAGGAGAGGCCGCTCGGCACCAGAAAGCAACTCGACGCTACGACGGTGGTTACGATCACTCCGAGCCGCCGCGGCGTAAAGCGGTCCTGCGTCCACAATAAGCACTACAGCGAAGGCCTGCGTCGGCGAGCTACCGCCTTACCGACCAGTTCGTCCACCCGCTCGGAGGCGTCGATCGGTCCCCCCTCGCCGATGGCGAAGAAACCCAATCGCCCTGTCGGCGCCGGGCCGGGCACGTAGCGCTCGATAGCCTCCCGTGCGACGTCCGCTATCGAGACACCCCGTAGCCGGGCTTCGAGACGGATCCTGGCATCAAGGTCATCTGGGAGCATAATCGTCGTACGCTTCATGAAGACAGCATAGGGCCTCACGCCTCACGCCTCAAACGAACAGGGTCACCCCAGTCTGGTAAGCCCTGGCGCCAGAGCCTCAGGGGTGAGCCCGTTGCTCACCGAGCTCCGAAGGGTCCAGCGTCAGCTGCGGTCCAGGATTCGAGCCAACAGAGTCCGTAGCTGCTCGCCCTCTTGGCGGCTAAGCGGAGCCAGCGTCCATCCATTGTCTTCATTGTACGAGAATGCCTGATCGTCAAATATACTGACGATCAGCAGAGAAAACAGATAGACGGGAGACATGATGATCTTGGTTACCGGAGGACTTGGCCACATCGGCAGCGCCACCGTGCAGGCGTTGCTGGATCTCGGCGAGCAATGCGTACTTGTCCAGCGCCGCAGCCCCGAGATCCCGGACGGACGCTTCACCGCCCCAGTCGCCTCGGTCCAGGCCGATGTCGAAGACCTGGGCGCGCTACGGGCCATCGGCAGCGCCTACCCAATCACCGGCATCGTTCACATGGCCGGGTCGATGCCCTGGCCGCCTAGCCCCGACGAGGCGCCTGCGCAGGCCGCACGCGATGCGCTCGGCGGACTCTTCAACATCATCAATGTCGCCCAGGAGTGGGGCGTGCAGCGCCTCAGTCTCGCCAGCACTATCGGCGTCTACGCCGGCCTGCCGAATACCGGGGCGCTGAGCGAGGAGCTGCCGGTACCGCTGACCGCCCCGCACGTGATCCCAACCTTCAAGAAGATCAGCGAACTGGTAGGCAACCACCTCGCACAGGCCACCGGGCTTGACATCATCCACCTGCGGATCAGCGGGGCATGGGGCCCGCTCGGCCACCTACCCAACTTCGCTTTCCCGGCGCCGCAATTCGTGCACGCCGCAGCAACCGGCACCCCCGTCGACCTTTCCGGAGTCGCCGGGCGCCTCAAGGCCGACGACGGGCTCGACCTCTGCTACGTCTATGACCTCGGGCAAGCAACCGCCCTGCTGCAAACAGCCGACACGCTCACCCACACGACATACAACGTCGCCTCCGGCAGGCTGACCACCAACGCCGAGGTGATCGCAGCCATCAAATTGATCGTGCCGCGATTCGATGTCGAGCTCGAACCCGGTTCGAGCGTGCCGCCAAGCTACCTCGACATCACCCGGCTACACCATGACACCGGTTACCAACCCGAGTGGGACACCGAACGCTCCGTCGCCGACTACATCGCGTACTTCCGCGCCGGCAACGCCAAGTAGCGGAAACGCCGTCGAAGACTCTCGCAACTCGGCTCTGGCACCTCGACCACAACGGCCCCGTCGATGTGCCTCTATGACCTGGAAAGCTTTTAGGTCGATGTCGAAGAACCCCTCAGCCGTTCGACGTACATTCGGGACAGCAACTCACTTCAATCGAAAGGACTGATCAACATGCCGCGCTTCATGGGATTCGTAAGGATGGAAGAGGGCCTCGGGGCGCCCCCGCAGGCGCTGTTCGAGGCGATGGGCACCCACATCGGCGAGCAGGCGACCTTGGGCCACTTCCTCGACGGGGGCGGCCTGTTCGGCAGCGAAGACACGGTCAATTTCGTAGTGCGCAAGGGCGAGATAACCCGCGTCGACGGCCCGTACTCCGAGGCTAAAGAGGTCGTCGGCGGCTGGGCGATCATGCATTACGACACCCTCGACGAGGCCGTCGCTGGCCAGCAACAGTTCGCCGAATTGCACGCGAAGTACTGGCCTGAGGTTTCCATGGTCGCCACCTTGCGCCAGATCTCCGACGGCCCAGAGCCGCCGCCGGCCGTTGACGCCGGAGCTGCGTGATGCGGAGGGGCATTCACGCCGCCGCTGGTGGCCTTCCTCGATGCAGCGCGTTCAATACGCTGGCTCGGTGTCAGAAGACGTCACGACCGAGTCGATCACGGCCGCGTGGCGGGCCGAGTCGGCCCATATCGTCGGCGCCCTCACCCGGTTAACCCGAGACCTAGCGCTCGCCGAGGACTTCGCCCAGGACGCGCTGCTGGCCGCTGTGGAACAGTGGCCCACTGCTGGCGTCCCCACCAACCCGGCCGCCTGGCTGATGACCATCGCCAAACGTCGCAGCATCGACTACTTCCGCCGAACCGACAACTTTCGCCGCAAGACCGAACAGCTTTGCCAGACACAGCTCCTGGGAGAGGAGGAGTGGATGCCTGACCTCGACGCAGAAATCGACTACATCGACGATGATGTGCTGCGGTTGATCTTCTTGTGCTGCCACCCGCTCTTGACCCCGGAGTCTCGGGTCGCGCTCACGCTCCGCCTGGTCGGCGGCCTCACCGCCAGCGAAATTGCACGCGGCTTCCTGGTCACCGAATCCACGATGAGTCAACGGATCTCTCGTGCCAAGAGGACGCTCAGCGAGGCTCAGGCCACGTTCGAGTTCCCGACCGGACAGGACCGGACCAGGCGCCTCGACGACGTGACGGCGGTGATCTACCTGATTTTCAACGAGGGGTACTCCGCCACCGCTGGAGACGATTGGATGCGTACCGACCTAGCGAACGAGGCGATGCGCCTAGCCCGGATGCTGGCGGCGCTCGCTCCGGACGAGCCCGACGTTCTAGGACTTCAGGCTCTCCTCGAGATACAAGGTTCTCGAATGCGTGCCCGGCTCGACGAACACGGCGAACCGATACTGCTGGAAGCGCAGGACCGGACCAAGTGGGATCAGTTACTCATCCGCCGGGGCCTGACCGCACTCCGCCAAGCCGAACTGCTCGCGGTAAGCGGGATCCCGGTCGGAAAGTATTTCCTGCAGGCCTCGATCGCTTCCCATCACGCCCGAGCACGGTGCGCCGAGGACACGAACTGGCGCGAGATAGCGAAGTTGTACGACGTCCTGGCCGAGATCGCACCCGGGCCGATCGTCGAGGTAAACCGGGCAGTCGCGCACGGACGAGCCTTCACCCCTGCTGCCGGGCTCGCGATTCTGGAGAACCTGGACGCAGCGACGTTCGTCGACTCCCCTTTGGTCCCAAGCGTCCGCGGTGACCTTCTGGAGCGCACCGGACTATACGCCGACGCGGCGAAAGCGTTCATCGAGGCAGCGGCACGCACGCGAAACGGGGGCGAGCGTGCACTGCTGCAGAGTCGCGCTGAGGACAACTTACACCGCATGTCTAAACCCGGCTGATCCGCACAGCGCGCGACAGCGACGAAAACGACGTTCGTCGGCGGTGATGCCACAACCTATGTTCGTCAGGCTGAAGCGGCCACCCAAGGGCCGGCCTCACAGCGTCGAC
>JAKCEB010000123.1 GCA_021838305.1 Actinomycetes bacterium
TTCGCTCCGCCTGACGGAGTGACACTACTGTTCGAGATCGTCCTGGCGGAGAATCACATCGTCGTAGACTATGGCGGTCTCCGCGAGTTGGTGCTTCTGGCCGCGATCGACATCGAGACTGGCCGCGACGTAGAGCTTCCGGGTGACTGGCCCGGCGCTGTGGCAGAACGCCAAGACGCGTCAGGTGGTCGACTCGAGTGTCTCTTCGCGGAGGCGGAAGCTACGGGCAACCGCGAAGGCTTCGTCGTGAGATGGCCGGAGTCTGGGTTGCGAGCCAAGGTCAAGTTTGGCGAATACCGCCAGCGGCACCGGATGATCTTCTGTACCTCGACGAAGACCGTATGGGAAAGCCTCGCCGCCGGACTCGACCCGAGCGAAGGGCTGGGGCGGGAGGCAGAGCTGGCGGCGTGGGTAAACGCTGAAGCCGACGCCCTTAAAGAGGCCCAACGATCCGTCATGCAGGAGGCGTGGCTGACCGTCGGGTCGCTCGAAGCGGCCGAGTTAGCGGAACGTCGTGAGGCCGCCGCTCGGATCAAGGCGAGTCGCTACCCCGCAGTAGCTTTTAACCTGCTTGACGGACGGGTTGAGCGCGCCGCCGAAGCGGCCTGGCGGATCGTGCGGCCCGGGACGACGCGCTTCTTTCGGGATCAGCCCGATGACGACGTATGAGCCACCGGCGGCGTCTCCGACGAGGATCGTCCGGCCTTCCGCGGGCTGGGTGCCGACCCATGCCCATCTTGATCCAACTGCCGAGGTTGCGCCGGCGAACCCTCGACGTAGGTCCTGACGGCAAAGGCCCACAGGACCCGAACCTCGTTGACGAGTCCGGTGGCGGCGGGCACCCGGCGGCTCAAGGCGCCGTCGGGGTCGATTCCACTCGGATATTGGCACCGGTGTAGGGGCGTCGACCATCTGGCACTTGCCTCAGCATGGATCTCGTGGTGGCGATCAAGCTCTGTCATACCTACTGTCTCGCCCGAGTTCGAACGGCGTGCAGGACTTGGCGAATCCCTTTGCCGTTGGCGCCGGATGCCTCCGTCCATCGCTTGAGGAGTGTGGTCGCCCGTGTCACCTCGGCTCGCCAGTCGGAGGGCCTTTCGGTCGTCAGTGGCAACGCCTAGTCCGCGGTGAATCGCGACGGCGATGGTGGACGCTTCCCCGTCGTCGATGTGGATGAGCAAGATCGGAAGCCAGCGCGAGCTAGGTGAGGTCAACACCCGATGCGAGGAGGTTGAGAGCGAGGCAGGCGTCGATAAGAAGGTTGTCCACGATACGTATCGGTCTGGCACGTCAGCCGGTGGCGACCTCGGCAGCGTCGCGGTGACCAATCTCGACGTCCGACATGACTCCACTTTCGTCCATGCCGATTCGATGCGAGAGCTGCTGGGCGAGCTTGCGAGCAGTGGTCCGGTCCGTCCGAAGCAGGTGAGCGAATTTCGCCCTCGGAGATATGTCCATCGAGGTAGGCCTCGACGGTCAGGTAGCGATAACGGAGCGGAAGCAGCTCTTGGTCTGGGGGTAGGGCGGCGAGCTCCAGCATCTTGCGTGCTTCTCAGACTCGGAAGCCTTGCTTGACGAGAGGGTCCCAGCTGTGAACTCGTAGGCGAACCGCTCGACAGTCGGGATTCGTTGGTAGCCATGCAACACAGCGACCTCGGTCTTTGATCGCTGGCCTGTCTCCGGGCCACATACTCTTTTCATCGGTATATACTTGCTAGATGAGAGAGATGCGAGAGCCGACGTGGCTGGTGTTGACCGCTTTGGCAGGAGCCGAGCGGTTGCACGGTTACGGGATCATCAAGGACGTGGAGGTCTTGTCGCAGGGTCAGCTTCATTTGCGTGCCGGCACTTTGTACGCGACCCTCGACCGCCTGGCAGCTGAGGGACTTTTGCGATGCGACGGTGAGGAGATCGTCGAGGGACGCCTGCGCCGCTATTACTGTTTGAGCGCGCCGGGTCGGGCGGAGCTGGCCGCGGAGGCGGAGCGCCGTGAGCGGATCGGACGCCTGGCGCTGCGGCGACTCTCGGCTGCGGAAGGTCTGGCGTGAGCAACCCGGAGGATTGTTATCGCCGCATTCTGAGCGCCTACCCGGTCTGGTATCGATCCGAGCGCGCCGAGGAGATCCTTGCGACGTTGAGGGACAGCGCCCAGGCACGGGGCGGGCGGGTATCTTTCGGTGAGGTCGTGAGTCTGTTCGCCCACGGGTTGGCGGTCCGTTTCGATCTGAGCGAGCGCGGGGCGCTCGGCGGCCTGGCCGGCAGGCTCGCCTCGCCGGGCCTGGCGCTCGCCGCGCTGCTCGCAGCGGTGGCGCTGGTTTTCGGGGAGCTGCTCGCCCCGAGCTACATGGGAGGCCCTGCGCATCCCGGACCGTTTCTCACGGTGGGGCCGATCGCGTATGGGGCGTGGATCGCAGCGTTCGTCGTTGACGTCGTCAGCTTGTCGCGCTTTGCCCGGGCGGCAACGTGTCTAGCTTTCGCAGCGACCGCGGCAACGGTCGTGATCGGCGACAACGTCACGACTGGGCGACCCCCGTTGTTTTTCCTGGCCACCCTCGCAGTCTTTGGGCTCCCCGCGCTTGTACGTCCTGAAGCGACCCGAGTTGTGCCGCGCGCGAAGGCGAGCGGGGTGGCCGTGGTAATCGGCGTCGTCGTGCTCGGAGCGACGGCCGTGGCCACTGTCGCCGGGGGAGCTGGTCCTGGGTCTGGGGGAGCCTGGTCGGCGCTGAACGGCTTTGCTTTCTACCAGCTGTGGATGGCAACACTCGCCGGCTGGGCACCGCTGATAGCTGTCGTCACTGGGTGCGTCGGGGGAGTGGTCGCTTTGAGGGGGCGGCGACAAGCCGGCGCAGCGCTCGTGCTTGCGGTCGTCCCCTGGCTGGTCGTCGCGACTGCCCATGCGTCGAGGCCGGCCGACCGGCTCGTCGGAGGGGCGTTGCTCGTCATCGTCGCGGTGATGTTGGTGAGCGTCGGATACGTCGACCAAGCCTTTATCGCCCGACAGGTCCGCGCCTGAGGCGGCTCAGCAATGGCGGCATGGAACAGCTGCGGTCGCCCGCCCAGTGGAGTGGCAATTTCGAAGCTGCCGAATGGCTCACGGAGCGACTCGCGTCGTTCGGCGGCGGCGTCACCTCGGTCGTGCCTGCCGGCTTCGGCGCCTACGCCCGGGTGCTGCGCCCCGCCCCACCGAGCCGCCTCATTGACGATACGTTCCGCGGTGACGCGGTTGGCTCTGTGGACGTTGTCGACATACATTGCCAACCGGTCGTCGCCATAGCAGAGGGTGCACATGAGGTCGTACAGCGGAGCGAGGCGAAGGGCGCCTGACGACTCGTGCAGGAGCGAGAAGTTCTTTGCGTGTGCGTCGCCATTGCCGATCAACGCATTCAGCGTGACGGCTTGAAGCAGGCGCGTCGCGGAATCGGATGACGCCGCGAGCTGCAAGATATCGGCGATGTTTCGCAGAGACGGTCCGGCGTCCGCTTCATACTTGTTGTCGGGGGAGACTCCCATCGCTTGGCAGAAGTCTTCTTGGTGGATTCGCTCGACCGCTCCGTCTGCTCGTACTGAGCGGTCGTAGCGCTCGACCACGACGAGCTTGCGGCCGGCAATCTGCGTTGTTTCGACGCGTGCAGCATCTAAACCGAGGTGCTGGGCGATGCGCATGCAGAAGATTCGTTCTCGACGGTAGTCGGATAGGCCGCAATCTCCGGCTTGAGAATGTGTGTCGACGGTGTGCCGTCGATTTGCGGACCCCATGTCCCGTCGGGCATGCGCGTCAGGACAAGTTTCTCCTGGACACCGGCAAGAGAGATTCGCACTCGGCCTCCGACTCCGAGCGGAGCGCTGCGAAGGTCTCTGACGAGGTTCCCGATTGTTTCTTCGTCCAACGGTTCGGCGGTCGTCGTTGTCGCTGGCGGCGGCGTCGGTTCCTTGATGGGGTGAGTGCATCTTCGGTGTACCTGAGTCGCGGTTGGCCACGCTCCTGGTCGATGACAGCGACGCAGGTCCCGTAGAGCCAGACCGCCAGCTCATCGGGCACTACTATCCTCCTTCTCCAGCGTCATCCCCACGCCCAACTGACGAAGGACGCGCAGGATCCGCCGAAGCATCTCTGTCTCCTTGCCGCTCTCCAGATTGGAGAGGTACGTGCGGTTGAGACCCGCCTGGTCGGCCAGATCCGCCTGGGTTAGTCCGGCCTCCTTTCGGTAGTGCCGGATGGCGGTGCCCAGGGACTGGGGGGTGTAGATCTTGTACGACCCGTGAGGGCCGGAGCTGCTGGCTGATGTCTCCATTTCAGCACCAACGAGCATGGTCTCGATTTCAGGACATTGTTCTTCCGTCCGGATTTCCAGACACGACCGATCGGTCCGGATCCAGGACATGGCGCTCCACGATGGGCGGGCGTTACGGTCGCCGGGACCGTTGACACGCCGCCCGAAGCAGCGTTCGATCTGGGGCGATTGGGTCTCCGGTAGTTCGCAATCTTGGTCAAGGCGGATCCGGTCCTCATTTGGGGACACCTCCCCTCGGCCCGTTTGGTGACCCCTAGTCTCTCCGCAAACGGGGTTCCGCTGTCCGACCTTGAGTCCCCTGTGTCAGACATCAAGGACCGGTGAAGCGACAAGGGCCCGCAGCGATCGTCGAAGATCGCTTGCACCTTTGTCCCCGAGAATTCCGGCGAAATCCTTTTCGACGGCGAGCGCCACCTGCTCCGCGTCAAGAAACATTTCCCGGCCAAATTTGGTGAGTTCGATGACGTTGCGGCGACGATCACCCTCGGAGGGGCGGCGGACGACGATTCCGGCCTGCTCGAGCGCGTCGAGCAGCGCGACCATCGACGTTCGGTCCACCCCGAGGACGCCTGCAACCTCTTGCTGCGACCTTGCTTTTCCGCCGGCGATCACTCGGAGTGCGCCGAGGTCACGGCTGGTGATGCCGAACCGTGCAAGTGCGGCGTCTGTGTAGCCCTCGAGTGCAAGGTGCGCGTGTTTGAGCAGATAACCGAGAACCTCGTGGGGGTAGCGGACTGAAGCGGATCCGGAGTCGGCCCTGCTTGACATGAGCCGATCCTATCTGGAGCCTGATCGTCAGTAAATATGATGATTGGAGAGACTGAGGAGGCATTCGTGGTTCTCGTAACCGGTGGTTCAGGTTTCGTCGGTTCCCACACCGTTCACGCCGTAGTGGATCTGGGGGAGTCGTGGAACTAGTCCTGGCAACCTGCTCGACATCACCCGCCTGCACGACGACACCGGCTACCAGCCCTCCCGGCGAGGACGAGCGTGGGTTTGCTCCAGGAGGCGGCGCATGGCTTGGTCAACCGTGCGTTCCGAGACGGGTTTTAATGACGAGATCCTCGTGGCAAATGTCTCTGCGGCGCCGCCACGATGGATCGAGCGCTAGACGTGGATGCACGATTTAACCTTGACCGCCGCATAAATAGCAGTATAGTACTTGTATCAGCTCAATTCGTAAACAACAGGTCACATCATGCTGATAAACCGAGATCATCTCACAGTCGAGCAGATGGAGGAACTCCTGGGAGATCAGGTGCGCCGCGCTCGCATCGCTCGAAACATGGATCAGGCGACACTGGCAGAGCGCGCCGACGTGTCGGTTCGCGCCGTGTCGAACCTTGAACTTGGGCGCGGCTCGTCGATGAAGACGCTGGTGGCGGTACTGAGGGCTCTCGGTCGACTGGACTGGCTCGAGTCGCTAGCGCCTTCGATGGGGGTGTCCCCGATGCAGCTGCTCCTCGCGAAGCAGCGCTCACCGCAGCCGCGACGTCGGGTACGTCGTCCGCGTGGCGAGAGTGCCTGATGTCTTACGAACCCGTCGACGTCATCGAGGTTCGGTGCTGGAACACGCGTGTGGGCGCCATCGCTCGTGACCCGAACTCGGGGTTCTACGTCTTCGAGTACGACCGAGCTTGGGTCAGGGGCGGGGTCGAGCTGGCGCCGATCTGGATGCCGACGACGCAGCGGGGTCCGTTCGTGTTTCCGGCGCTGTCCGTCGGGACATATCACCGTCTGCCGGCGCTGGTTGCTGATGCGCTGCCAGACGATTTCGGCAACGCGCTGACGACGGCCTATCTGGCGAGCGAAGGTGTCCGCGCCGAGGACATCACCCCGCTTGACCGCCTCGCCTACCTGGGGAGTCGTGGCATTGGGGCGCTGGAGTTTCGACCCATGCGCGGACCTAGGACGCGCAAGGCAACAGCCATCGAGTTGTCTGAGCTCGTCGTGGCAGCGAGGAGTGCACTCAAAGGCGAGATTACGACCGAGGGAGAGATCACGGGTGCGCTGAAACACCTGCTCGCGGTGGGTACTTCAGCCGGCGGTGCTCGCGCCAAAGCGGTGGTTGCGCTGAACCCGGCGACGGGCGAGCTGCGGTCGGGCCAAGTGCCAGCGGACCCGGGATTCGAGCAGTGGCTTTTGAAGCTCGATGGAGTCGGCGAGGACCCAGGCCTGGGGGCGCCCGCACACTATGGCCGGATCGAGTACGCGTACCACCTGATGGCCGTCGAGGCAGGGATTCGCATGACCGAGTGCCGGCTGTTCGAAGAGGGCGGACGTGCGCACTTTATGACGCGGCGCTTCGACCGGACGGACGACGGCGCGAAGGTCCATGCCCAGACACTCTGCGGGATGGACCACTTGGACTTCCGTGAGGTCGACGCTCACGACTACGCGCAGCTGTTCTTGGTCGCCGAACGCCTGGGTCTGGGCCCGGTTGCGGCGCAGGAAGTGTTCCGCCGTATGACCTTCAATGTTGCAGCTGCGAACTGTGACGACCACACGAAGAACGTCACGTTCCTCCTTCCCGAAGATGGGTCCTGGACGTTGTCGCCCGCGTACGACCTGACCCATGCACACGCGTCATCGAGCAGATGGATACGCCAGCATTTGATGGCGGTCAACGGCAAGGACGCGGGGATCACGCGAAGCGATGTGCGTGAGGTCGGTGAACGCTTCGCCGTACCACGAGCTACGGAGGTGGTCGAGCAGGTGCTATCCGCCGTGTCTGCGTGGCCGTGTTTCGCGGAGAAGGCGGGGGTACCGGAGGTGACGACGAAACAGATCGCAGAGGACTTGACAAAATGGTCCGAGCCGCTTCGCGCGTGACGCGTCATGAGGAGTCCGGCCTCGATTTGACACAATGACCGCTGGGAAGCCTCGACCGAGCCGCATTGCGACCTCGACCGCCACGGCGGCCTCCGTCCCTGGCCCGAGCCATCTCTTCGAATGGCAAGACGGGCCGAGCGTGGTTCACACGCGCCGGATGTGCCGCTTGACCTTCAAGGAGTCGAGCAGGTGATGGATGTCATCCGGGTCGGAGGTCAGCACTTCGCAGCCCGGACGGTCCGCTGCAACGAGAGCGACGAGGGCATCGAGCACGTCGGAAGTGGCCGCCACCGCCAGCAGCTCGCCGGCCCGACGTGACGGCAGATTGTCAGCCACGACGACCTCTGTCCCGGACAGCACTTGCGCTAGCCGAGCTTGCCGGCCACCTCCTCTCCAGGCTTGGGCGATGATCGGTGCGACGACCACAGGACGCTGTCCCGCCCGTTGCACCTCGGCGATCAGCGCCTAGGTGTCTCGCTCCCCGCGGTCCAAGGCGATGAGCGCCCCGGCGTCAAGAATCCTCACGCAGCAGGTGGCTTGCGGTGCCGAGCCATGGGCTGCCAGGCCGGGCGCTCCCTGGCTGCGAGAATGTCGTCATCGGTGATGACGCCCGATTCGGCCTCATACGCAGCAACTGCCTCGGCGAGCCGCTCCCTGGCGAGCCGCTCGGCCATGGCCTGAGCGATCCAGGAGCTGACATTGCCCCGATCGGCCCGGGAGCGGACTTCCTCCACCAATTCAGCCGGGAGCGTCACGGTCAGCCTGGGCATCGTACGATCCATGAGCTTCAGTATGACACGAGTCCTACCAGTTGGGGCACCATCCCCCGGATGACCTCTCCGACCAGGCGGACTACCCGTCCCGTGACTTTACCGCGGAGGACCCCAACGGCAATCACTGGACCTTTGTGACGTTCGCCGGGTAACCACCCGAGGGTCGCTGCCACATCGAGTTTCTGGGGTTCGCGACACGAAGTGGGTCGAGGTGACGCGCCCTTTCGATTACATTCGTGGGATCGCCGAACCGTTGAAAACGAGCGGCCGGGTGGTCGTGGCCAAGTAACGAAAGTTCGCGGGAAGCTATTCGGCAGTTAGGTCAACTTTTGCCGGATGTGTACGACAAGGAGGACCAAATGTCACGCGTGCGTGTCCACAATTTCTCGATTTCACTCGACGGTTTCGGCACGGGCGAAGGCCAAAGCCTGGAATCGCCCTTCGGGCATGCCGGCCAGAGGCTGACCGAATGGTTCTTTCCGAC